>JBAZYW010000204.1:0-4373 GCA_041659125.1 Gallionellaceae bacterium
ATTTCTATATCTTTGGGCCTATATATTTATGTAGGTAGTTTGTGCGGGATTTTGGTGGTATGGTGGACATGGACACAAGTTTCTCTTTGTACGGCGCTGATGGCGATAAAGGGAGGGGTGGGTATGCCGAACTTGATAAAAAGGCAAGCAGCGCTTGGGCTTGCACTAAACAATATAGCAGTCTTGTTGCTGGTGTTTGCTGTCATTAGCGTCCCGCTGGCTGCGCTTGCAGATAGTCAGATTTCGGTCTTCGGCAAACTGGATGCCGATGTGCAATTGGTTGACAGCAGTCAACCGGGAGCAGGGATCGCCTCTGCGCGCAACCGTATCGCTTCCAATGCTTCGCGCATCGGTGTCAGGGGTAACAAAGATATAGGGGAAGAGCGTCAAATCATCTGGCAACTCGCCACCCGCGCCAATCTCAACGGCGCAGAGACCGGAGGGGGCGGCGGTCTGTTCACCCTGTGGGGCAATTCACATCTGGGCATGAAAGGCGAATTTGGCACGCTGTTTATGGGCGTGTGGGATACCCCGTTGCGCCAAGTGCACGACAAGGTCGAACTGTTCGATAACTCCCATATCGCCAGCCCTATCGGTTTGCTGGGCAGCATCGGCAACGGTATCGCTGGGGAGACCACTGTTCCAACAACTGCACAGGGATTCCACCCCTCCGTGGCCAACGTCAGTGTTACCTCTACCGGATTTCATCGCCGCCAGAAAAGTTCGCTGCAATACTGGAGTCCTCTGTATCAACAGGTTCAAGTCAAGCTGGCCTACAGCGTGGATGATCCCGCCACCAAGACCAATGTCGTCAGTCCGGCCTTGTGGTCGTTCTCGACGGCTTACGACCTTGATCCTCTGTATTTGGCAGTGGCATTTGAACGCCATGAGGACATGAAGGTATTGGCAGGAGCCAATGTCAGCGGCACAGATCCCGGAACGCGGTTGATCGGCGCATGCCTCCTTGGCACCGGCAAGTTAGGTCTGGTCTATGAGCGTCTCAACTACAGCACCCCGGCCTCCGGCAGCACGGCGCGCAATGCTTTGAGCCTTTCCGGTTCCTACCGTTTAGACGACAACAATCTGGGCGCGGTGTATACGCACGCCGGCGATCTTTCCGGCACCGCCAACAGCGGCGCCAACCAATTCTCGTTACGTTACGGGTACTCACTTGCTCAAGGCGCGGAGCTCTATGCGCAGTACACACTCATCCGCAACCGGGCTAACGGCACGTACAACTTCGGTGACGGGCTTAACACCGCCACGGCGCCGGGTGCCAATCTTTCCGGTATGGGTGTGGGGATGGCATATGCTTTCTAACGATTTGCATACGATAATCGCAGTACTTGACCGTCAATGCGGTTTGCGCGTCTCCAGACTGTCTCGGCCAGAACTAGTTTAGAGGTCAACCATGCCATCCAGTAACAACACATTGTGCCGCACGACTTGGTTGTTATCCGGACTGGCGATACTGTTCGTTGTGGTCTGGCAAGCTCCCGTGTTCTATACCGTGCAGGGATTGGCAAGTTATCTGCCGATGCACATATTTGCCGAAACCTTTTCGATCGTTATTTCCATGATGGTGTTCGGTGTTGCCTGGAACGCCTACAGCATGGAGCGTTCCGGCAACATGATCATTCTTGCTTGTGCGCTGCTTGCGGTAGGACTGATCGATTTTGCCCACATGCTGTCGTTCAAGGGTATGTCTGATTTCATTACACCCAGTGGACCGGAAAAAGCCATCAACTTGTGGTTGTCGGGGCGTTTGGTCGCCGCGCTGGCGTTGCTCGCCGTGGCATTGCGGCCATGGCAACCGTTCTTCAGTTCGCGTGCCCGCTACGGGTTGTTGGCAGGCAGTCTCGCCGTCACAACGCTGGTCATCTGGGCGGGAGTGGTTTATCCGCAGGTTTGGCCGCGTACCTTCATCGCCGGACAGGGGTTGACGCCGTTCAAGATTGGCGCGGAATACACGATCATCGCCATCTTGTTGATCCCCGCTGTATTGTTCTATTTACAGGCTCGGCGCCCGCAATCTTATGATGCGGCCAGTTTGTTTGCCGCGACGGTGGTCACCATCCTGAGCGAACTGAGCTTCACGCTCTATTCCGATGTGGCCGATATTTTCAATCTGCTCGGCCACCTGTATAAAATCGTGGCATATGCATTCATCTATCGGGCGGTGTTCGTTGCCGGCGTGCGCGATCCGTTCTGGCGACTGGACGCCGAGTTCGCCGAGAATCGGCGGATATCGAAAGAGTTGCGAACCGCATCGCTCTATACCCGCAGCCTGATCGAGGCGAGCCTGGACCCGCTGGTGACCATCAATCTGGAAGGAAAAATAACCGATGTCAACCATGCGACCGAGACCGCCACCGGCAGGAGCCGTGCGGAACTGATCGCTACGGATTTTTCTGAGTACTTCACCGTGCCGGACAAGGCGCGCGAGGGTTACCAGCAGGTTTTTGCCAAGGGTTTTGTCACTGATTACCCGCTGGCCTTGCGCCACCGCGACGGTCACGTCACCGACGTGCTGTACAACGCCAGCGTCTACCGCAATGAGACGGGTGACGTATTGGGCGTGTTTGCCGCCGCACGCGATATTACTGAACTCAAACGTGCGGAAGCAATGCGCACGCAGCTTGCCGCTATCGTGGAATCGTCCAACGATGCGATTATCGGCAAAACTCCCGACGGTATCATTGCCAGCTGGAATAAAAGCGCCGAGAGAATTTATGGCTATTCTGCCGATGAAATTATCGGCAAGCATGTCACCGCACTGGCACCGCCTGCGCGCCATGCCGAGATACACGAGCTTCTGGAAAAAGTACGCAACGGGGGCCTAGTCAATAACCACGAGTCCGAAAGAATCCGCAAGGATGGCGCACTGATCGATGTCGCGCTCACCCTTTCGCCTATCAGGGACGCATCGGGTAATGTCACCGGAATTTCGACTATCGCGCGGGACATTACCGAGCGCAAGAACGCGGAATTTGTTTTGCGTCAAAGCGAGGATGCGCTGAAAGAAGCACAACGCATCGCCCATTTGGGCAGTTGGTATATGGATTTGGCAACTAATCAGGTAGTCTGGTCGGAAGTGCTCTACAAAATTTACGGTTTGGAACCGGCGCTGTCGCCGCCGCTCTATACCGAATCCATGAAACTCTTTACCCCGGAGAGCTGGGAAAGATTGAGCAGCGCTATAGCTCAAACCACGCAAACCGGCATTCCCTATGAGCTTGAACTGGAGTCAGTGCGGAAGGATGGCGGCAGGCGGTGGATGTGGGCGCGCGGGGAGCTGGTGCGCGATGCGAGTGGTACGCCTATCAGAGTTCGGGGCGTGGTGATGGACATTACCGAGCGCAAGCAGGCCGAAGTGCAACTGCGGCGCAGCGAGCATGGCTTGGCCGAAGCGCAGCGCATTGCTCACTTGGGCAACTGGGAGCTTGACCTTGTGCATAATGTGCTGATCTGGTCGGACGAAATTTATCGCATCTTCGAAATTGATCCGGAAAAATTCGGCGCCTCCTACGAGGCTTTTCTGGGGGCGATCCATCCCGATGACCGGGACATGGTGAACAACTCCTATACCGAATCGCTCAAGAGCAAAAAGCCTTACGACATTGTGCACCGCCTGCTGATGCAGGACGGGCGGGTGAAATACGTGAACGAAAAATGCGAGACGCATTACGCCGGGGACGGCAAGGCGTTGCGTTCCGTCGGCACGGTGCATGACATCACCGAACTCAAGCAGGCAGAGGACAAGATCAATGAGCTTAACCGCGATCTGGAGCGGCGGGTAGATGAGCGAACTGCGCAACTGGCAGCCGCCAACAAGGAGCTTGAGGCATTTTCCTATTCGGTGTCGCATGATCTGCGCAGCCCGCTGCGCGCTATAGACGGCTTCTCCCGCATCCTGCTGGATGATTACGCCAGCAAGCTGGATGATGAAGGCAGGCGCCTGCTTAACGTGGTGCGGGACAATGCCAGCCGGATGAGCCAGCTCATCGACGACATCCTGAAATTTTCGCGCACCGGGCGGCTGGAGCTGACTTTTTCCGATATCGACATGGAGAAGCTGGCGCGCGAAGTTTCTGCGGAACTCCAGCCTGCCGTTGCCGGCGGCAAGCTGCAAGTGGAAATAGAAGCTATTCCCCCGTCCACTGGAGACCGCGCCATGATGCGTCAGGTGTTCGTCAACCTGCTGTCCAACGCCATCAAGTTCAGCAGTTCCAGAGAGGTCGCCACGATTAAGGTGGGCGGCTCCGTCGCGGGTGATGAAGCCGTATATTTTGTGCGGGACAATGGCGTCGGTTTCGATATGCAGTATGCCGACAAGCTGTTCGGGGTGTTCCAGCGCCTGCATGGTGTAACCG
>JBAZYW010000205.1:0-4365 GCA_041659125.1 Gallionellaceae bacterium
TGGCCTTTGCAATTATGTGAATAAATTATCGCGATATTTTGGCGAGTGGAAGTGCCGCATGGATTGATGTTGTACAATGGTTCGCCTCTTTTCAAGGAGGTTTTTATGCCTACGATCAGCATGTTTTTTGGTGTCATTATTCGGATGTATTTTTTGACAACAAACAGCATCACGCGCCGCATATTCATGCGGAATGCCAAAATGAGCAAGCGTCTTATCTGATCGAAACGGGTGAGCGCATCACCGGAAAAATGCCGCCGAATAAGGAAAAGCTAATTCAGGCATGGATGCTTATGACCTTGCCCCGTAAAAACGGATTTCTCGACTGAGAATTAAATTTAAATTAGGCCAACATAACAGATACGTTCTTGAATAGCATCCAATCGCAGGAGTACAATCGCCAGCCTGTCAGATGAATATTCAGAGGGGTGTACAAGTAATCAGATGGTCGCCGTTGGTATCTTGCCGTTGGATGTGGCTGGCTGGCTGATTCAGTTCTGGATCGCGCTAGGGGTGGCTAGTCTGCTGTTACAGCGTCGCCCGCAGTTTATTTGCAGCGTCATCTTCCCTCTCAGTGCGCTGGCATCGCTGCTCATGGCGGCGACGGGTTTGTGGGCGCTCGCAGCTTCTCCCAATATCATGGTGTTGCCGCTCGGTTTGCCCGACCTGCCTTTTCATCTTCGTCTTGATCCGCTTTCGGCTTTTTTTCTAATCCTGCTCGGCACCGCATCGTTCGGCATATCGCTATTCGGTAGCGGCTACTTCCGTCAGATGGAAGGCAAGACGCTGGGGCTGCTGTGTCTCGAATATCATTTGTTTCTAGTTGGCATGACGCTGGTGTTGCTGGCGGATGATGCCTATATGTTCATGGTGGCATGGGAAGCCATGGCGCTGTCTTCCTACTTTTTGGTCACTACCGATCATGCTATTCCCGACATCCGCAAAGCGGGCTTCCTGTATTTGCTGATCGCGCACGTCGGCGCGATTGCCATCTTGCTCAGCTTCGGTGTAATGCAGGGTGGGCATGGCGTCAGTGCCTACACTTTCGATGCGATGCGGGCGGCGCATCCCGATGCGTTCTGGGCCTCGGTGGCGTTCCTGTTGGCGCTGTTCGGCTTCGGTGCGAAGGCGGGTGTCTTGCCGCTGCATGTGTGGTTGCCCGAAGCGCATCCGGCCGCTCCCTCTCCCGTGTCAGCACTGATGAGCGGCGTGATGTTGAAGACCGCAATCTACGGCATCCTGCGCGTGACCTTCGACTTGCTCGACACCCATCAGTGGTGGTGGGGCGTACTGGTGCTGGCACTGGGACTGATTACCGCCGTGTTCGGCGTAATGTTCGCTGCCGTGCAGGGTGACATGAAGCGCTTGTTGGCCTACTCCTCCATCGAGAACATCGGCCTGCTGCTGGTGGGCATCGGTCTCACCATCATTTTTCACGTGTATGGCAAGGATGCACTGGCGGCCTTGGCGCTCACGGCGACCCTGTATCACAGCCTGAATCACGCGTGTTTCAAAAGCCTGCTGTTCATCGGCACCGGCTCGATTCTGCACGCGACCGGCGAGCGCAACATGGGGCGTTTGGGCGGGCTGATCCACTCCATGCCTTGGACTGCCGTATTGATGCTGGTAGGCGTGTTGGCGATCGCCGGTCTACCGCCGTTGAACGGCTTTGTGTCGGAATGGCTGCTGCTGCAAGCATTTCTGTTGTCTCCCGGCTTGCCCAATAGTTACATTAACATGTTGGTGCCGGTGGCGGCTGCGGTCATCGCCCTTGCAGCGGCTTTGGCCGCCTATGTGATGGTGAAATTTTACGGCGTGATCTTCCTCGGTCAGCGCCGCGAAGAAAATTTGATACATGCGCACGATGCCGGTCAATGGGAGCGGGCAGGCATGCTCTGGCTGGCACTGGTGTGCGTGGTGCTCGGTTTGGCTCCCGTGTTTGTGGTGCAGCAGATAGATCATGTATCGCAGTCATTGCTCGGTGCGCAATTGGGAAATGCCGCCAGCGACTGGATGTTTCTGGCGCCGGTGGATACCGAGCGTGCCAGCTACAGCCCGTTGTATTTCCTGCTGGCGGTACTGGGAGTGATGTTGCTCGCCACCCTGCTGGTGCGCCGCTTGTATCATGGCCGTTTGCGGCGCGGCGCGGCATGGGATTGCGGCTTCCCCGCGCAGAACGCGCGCATGCAGGATACCGCCGAGGGTTTCGGTCAGCCGATACGCCGTATCTTCGAGCCTTTCTTCAAGGTCGAGAGCAAACTGCCCACGCCGTTCGACGAGCATCCGAGTTACCAGGGGCGCAGCGAGGACAAGCTGTGGTTCGTGCTGTATCAGCCGATCGCTCATCTGGCCGAAAAACTGTCAGGTTGGGTTGCCCTGTTGCAGCACGGACGCATTCATCTTTATTTGACCTATACCTTCGTGACGCTGGTCGTCCTGCTGATTTTTGTATGATGAATAACTCGGAACAAATTTTTGCCATCCTGTTTCAGCTCACCCAGTTGTTGCTGGTGGTGCTGCTGGCTCCCTTGCTCACCGGTTGGGTGAGCCAGTGTCAGGCATGGTTGCAAAACCGTTCCGGTGCGGGCGTGCTGCAGCCCTATCGTGTGTTGCGCAAACTGTTCAACAAAGATGCAGTGATGGCGCACAACGCTTCGTGGCTGTTCCGCATTACGCCCTACATCGTGTTCGGTTGCATGTGGCTGGCCGCCGCCATCATTCCCATTATCGCGGTGGATCTGCCGTTCTCGCGGGCCGCCGATGTCATCGCGCTGGTCGGCGTGTTTGCACTGGCGCGCGTGTTCATCGCACTCGCGGCGATGGACATCGGCACCGCGTTCGGCTCGCTCGGCGCACGCCGCGAAATGCTGGTGTCGTTCCTCGCCGAACCGGCGCTGCTGATGGTGTTGTTCACTGCCTCGATGATTAGCCATTCCACGCAATTGCCGAGCATTGTCGATGCGCTGGCGCATCACCAGTTCATGCTGTATCCAAGTCTTGCCTTTGCCGCACTGGCGTTTGTCATCGTGCTGCTGGCGGAAAACGCGCGCATTCCTGTGGACAATCCGAGCACGCATCTCGAACTCACCATGATCCACGAAGCGATGATCCTCGAATACTCGGCGCGTCACTTGGCGCTGATAGAGTGGGGCAGCAGCCTGAAATTGTTTGCCTACATCTCCATCGGCATTGCCCTGTTCCTGCCGCACGGCATTATCGAAGTGGGCAACTGGGCGGGTCTGCCGCTAGCCATTGCCTTGTTGCTGCTGAAGCTGCTGCTGGCGGGCGCGGGTCTGGCCGTGTTGGAAACGGTGATGGCCAAGATGCGCATCTTCCGCGCGCCGGAGTTTTTGGGTACGGCTTTTCTGCTGGCCGTGCTGGGCCTGTTGATTCATTTTTTGCTGGGAGCATAGATGCAAATACCGCTCACCCTGCAATTCATCAACCTGTTGGCGGCGCTGCTGCTGTTGATTGTTTTCGCCATGCTGGCACAACGCCGCATTCTGTCACTCATCAATCTGTTTGCCTGGCAGGGCGCATTGCTGGCACTCAGTACTTTTGTGGTGGCCTATAGCACGGATCAGCCGCATTTGTATTATTCGGCGGGTCTGACCTTGCTGCTAAAAGTGCTGCTGTTGCCGTGGTTGCTGCATCGTTTGATTCGCAAGCTGAATGTGAAGTGGGATGTGGAAACGCTGATCAATATTCCCACCACCATGCTGGTCGGCATCGTGCTGGTGATCTTCGCTTTTAATTTGGCAGCGCCGATCACACAGCTGGCCGAAGGCATGACGCGCGGCCTAATCGGTATCGCACTGGCCAGCGTGCTACTGTCGTTGCTGATGATGTTGACGCGGCGCAAGGCCATTTCCCAAGTCGTCGCCTTCCTGTCGCTGGAAAACGGACTATTCTTCGCCGCCACCAGCGCCACGCAGGGTATGCCGCTGGTGGTCGAGCTGGGCATCGCGCTGGACGTGCTGGTGGCAACCTTCATCTTCGGTATTTTCTTCTTCCAGATCCGCGAGACTTTCGACAGTCTGGACATCACGCACATGGAGAAGCTGAAGGATGATTGATCTCTATCTGCTCGTCTTGCTGCTTACGCCGCTGCTGGGCGGGCTGCTGCTCGCCGTGTTCGGCTCGCGCGCATGGGCGGCTGAACTAAACTCGGTGATGAGTGCCTGTACTTTTTTCGCAGCGGTGGCATTGGTCATGCGCGTGATTGATTCCGGCCCGCAGGTTGCGTTCGGCGAACAATTTTTCATCGACCAGTTCAATGTTTTTTTGGTGGCGCTCACCGCATTTGTGGCGTTCACCACCTCGCTGTTCTCGCGCCCCTACATGCGCATCGAGCAGCATCACGGC
>JBAZYW010000206.1:0-4348 GCA_041659125.1 Gallionellaceae bacterium
GACGTCATCGGCGGAACATCTTTGCGGTGCAAGCACGTTAAACGGCGTTGTGCAGTTCGCCGCAAACAAACCAATCTCAGTCGCCGTATCCACAACGCATACGGTGGTGCGCTGCGCAATCGCCGTTTTCTGCGCAAAGCGTAATGTCGAAATCATTTGCTCATGAAATCCGCGACTATCGAATGTGCCGCGATCAAAAAATCGCGGCAGCGCCACTGCCGCAATGATACCGATGATAATCATGACGGAGATCAGCTCAACCATCGTGAAGCCGTGATTTTTATTCAATCGATTCATGCCGTCTATCACCTCTCCAGCGAGGTGTGCAGTGTATCAAAAAGCACCTACGGCAAACGCAAAACAAGGGGGGCCGAAGCCCCCCTTGTTTGTGGCCAACATACAAAATTTGTTGGTTATTTCTGCTTTCGCAGCCTAGTGGTTAACAACCCGCAACAGAGCTAGTGGCGGCTATGACAGGAAATGCACCGTTCACAGAAGCCGCATAAGACACAAAACATGTTGCGTTCTTACCCATACCCACCGGAGTTGTTTGCCATGTGTAATCGGTACCGTTGATTGCCGCGCCGATACCCCCTGCCGCCGCAGTAGGGTAGCCGTCTGACATCAGCACAGTAGTCCCTTCCAGCGTAACTGAAGTACTGGATGCGGCACCTGCTGCCAGCTGCGAGGCGTGGGCAATAGAGGCCGCAGAGGCCATCGCACCTTGCACTCCCCTTAACGCAGCAGTATTAGCATCTGCCGAAAGGTTTGCGAACTTCGGCAAGGCTGTCGCTGCCAAAATACCTAAAATCACGATTACCACAATCAATTCGATCAAGGTAAAACCTTGTTGTTGTTTCATGTTCACTCTCCTAATTGTTGAGGCCGCAGCCCCATTGAACTTAAAACCAGTCACCTGACTCCCTCCGTGCCGCAGCACGTTGTTGCATTAGACAGAACACAATGTAGAGGAAAAACGGGGGGGGCGCAAGCTATATTTCGCCCTCACTTTTAACAAATAGTTACATTTATTCATATAATTAGGCGCAGCCTCTTGCAAACAAAATCATCTACCCGGAGGAACCGATAGTCCGGGTTTATCTCGCGAAGAAAGTCAGCAACACTAAGGTATATAAGCTACCCGTTACCAACGCCACTCCCACTTTCGAGGCATGACGAATGGCGAATTCATCCACGCCGCTACGCTGAATCTCCAGCGGTTTAAGCGCTTTACGCATTGAAACCCATTTGTTCGCCCCTTTCTCGAATTCGCGCAACTGGCTGGGCCGAAATAGCACAAACAGACTGACAAAAAAGGCAAACGTCGCCCCCAATAAAATGATCAGCACTAGCGGATCGAAGATCGCGCCGACGTACGAAGGGGGCACGTGAAATTTATTGGCTAGTCCGGCGATGGCGCTGGCTTGATCCACCCCTAATGCAAAAAAATACATCAGGTAGAGCGCGCCCAGCAAAATAAGCACACCGCTGAATCGACGATAGCGATAAAAGAAGCGGTCAAATTCAATAGTGCTTTCCACCGACTTTTTGAGTTTGCGTGTAGAAACCCAGTGATTGGTGAACAGGTGCACACGTGCCAACCAGCGCGGCCGCACTATTAAAATAGCACCGACGATCAGTCCTGCGACACTGCCCAGCATCAGAAAGTTGAGGAAGGTATGCAGCAGGATATTTTCAACGATGGTCATGGCTTACTCTTTCTAAAATTTAAAACAAAAAGTTATAGCGCACTGAACAGCCCCGTCCCCCTGCATGAGGGAGGGAATATTTCGGCTATAGATTATTCTGATTAGAACCATCTCAGCGGCTCTTTCGGCTCGAACACTGTGCCGACCAGTTCTTTGCCGCCCTCTGCCTCGCCCCCCCGTACAACCTGTTCGTATTGAACATTGACGTGGAAGCGTATCCATTTTTTCCCCTCTTTTCCCGGCACGAAATGCTGGGATTGGTCCAGCACGTAGATCAACTCATGCGCCTTGAGATCGAATACCCAACTGCCGGGCGCGAGCTTGAGCGGAGACGGGTCATAAAACTCACCGGCATAATTTCTAGGCGGCTTCTGCAACCATTTCACCGGGTTCTCGGTAGCCAACAGACTGATGCTCTCCTTATTGCCCCGCACGTAATTTTTGCCATGCTGCAGGGTCAGCGCACTTTGTATCGCCCCCACATCTTCTTGCATCGCGGTCTTCTCGGCCATCTCCTGATAGTACCAAACGCGCTCGAGAAAGATGCTCATCAGGATGCTGATGACAGCGATGACGATGATGAGTTCGATAAGGGAGAAGCCTTGATCCCGCTTTTTCATTTATGCAACGCCGCCTTGCCCAAGTCCCACATCGGCAGGAATATACCCAAAGCAAGGATGAGCACCAGCACACCGAGAGCGGTGATCATAATGGGTTCGATCTGCGCACTCAGGCTCTTCACTTCGTATTCCACTTCTTGTTCGTACATGCCGGCGACTTCAAACATCAAGCCATCCAAATCGCCCGATTCTTCACCCACGGCGATCATTTGCAACACGACGGGATTAAATACGCCGGTGGCAATGGCGGTGCGCAAGATGCTTTCGCCGCGCTCCACGCCGTCACGCATCTGCTCCACACGCGAACGCATGTAATCGTTATCCACCACCAGTGCCACGGCATTCAGCCCCTGCACGATAGGGATACCGCTCTTCATGCCCAGCGCAAAGCTGCGGGCGAAGCGTGCCAGCGTGGACTTGAGGATGATCTTTCCGGCAATGGGGATTTGAAATTTGTATTTATCCCATTGGTATTTCCCGACGACGGTATTGGTGTAGGAACGGAAGGCGATCACCGCCCCTGCGATCATCGCCAGAATGAGCGGCCAGAAGTTGACGAAGAAACTGGACGACCCTATCAAGAAACGCGTCATCAAGGGCAGCTCGGTATGAAACCCCTCGAACACTTTAACGAAAGCGGGTATCACGAAGATATTCACCACCACGATGGCAATGGACATCGCGACCACCACAAAGGTCGGATAGCGCAGCGCGCTTTTGATGCTTTCCTTCATCTGTTTTTCAAACTCAAGATGCTCGTATAAACGCATAAAGGTTTCGTCCAGCATGCCGGTCATCTCGCCGACTTGAACCATGCTGATATAAAACGAAGAAAATATGGCGGGATGGCGACGCAGCGCAGCGCTCAGCTCGCGCCCGCTATCCAGACTCTCGCGCATGTCTTGCAGCATGGCGGCAAAGGCGGGACTCTGCGTGGATTCTTGCAGCCCTGCCAACGCGCGCATGATAGGCACACCGGCTTTTAACAGGGTGTACATCTGGCGACTGAACAACATCAAATCCAGCGGACTGACCGGCTTCTCATTGAGCTTTTTCCACCAATCCCTCTTGGGGCCGACCGACTTTTCTTCGGAGCGCAGCCTTTTGGAGGGTTTGATGTCTGTCGGGGTGATACCTGTGCTGAAAAGTTGATCGGCGACGGCTCCGGTGTCCGCGCCTTCGAGTGTGCCCTGTACCAGCTCGCCGTTCGCGCTGCGGCCTTTGTATGCGAAGACCGGCATCAGTCTTCCACCTGATTGGTGATGCGCATCACTTCAGTCACTGTGGTGATACCCAGCTTCATTTGCTTGAGTGCCGCGTCAAGCAAGGTCTTATCCTTCAGATGCTCGCGCGCCACCTCCATAAAATGGCCGGCTTTTTCATGCGCCGCCGCATCCGCGATGGCTTGGCTCATTTCCAGCATTTCATAAATCGCCAGACGGCCGAAATACCCGCTGCCGTTGCAATGCGAACAGCCGCGCCCGTGCAATAAATTCCCCCAGCTTCCCCTTAGCAGCCCTTCGTTTGCCAACCACTCGATTTCCATAACAGAGGGTTCATGCGGCTCGCTGCAGCTTTCGCACACGCGGCGCACCAAACGCTGCGCGAGGATCGCCTGCACCGAAGATGCCACCATGAATCGTGGCACGCCCATATCGACCAGACGGAATAAGGTACCGGCAGTATCGCGGGTGTGCAGCGTGGAGAACACCAGGTGGCCTGTCATCGCGGCGCGCAAGCCGATCTGCGCGGTTTCGGCATCGCGCATTTCGCCGACCAGGATCACATCTGGATCCTGACGCATGGCGGCACGCAGCACGCGCGCGAAAGTGAAATCGATCTTTTCGTTCACCTGCACTTGAATGATGCCGGGAAGACGATATTCCACCGGATCCTCCACGGTGATGATCTTTTGGTCGATGGTGTTGATCTCGGACAAACCCGCATACAGCGTGGTGGTCTTACCGCTACCCGTCGGGCCGGTGACCAGCACCATGCCGCTGCTGCGGCTGATGACTT
>JBAZYW010000207.1:0-4301 GCA_041659125.1 Gallionellaceae bacterium
ATCAATCGCATAAATGACCTTGAAATTCTGCTGCCCGCAAATGGCATTGCCGTTCTTGAGGCTTGATCAAAGTTTGCTGGTTTAAGATTAGCCCTTCATACGTTGAAAGTGAACTACCTCTTGAATATTGCTCTTCGCAAACGACTGCAAACTGGGAACAAATTTGAGTAGGGCGATGACCGAATTGGGTTAAAAGTACGCAGTCGCGTTTCGAGTAAGCTCCCGTTCGGGATAATTTCCTCGACTTAATGGGCCGGAGACTGTTCAATACCGGACGTTGCTCGATCTGGGTGCGACCGGCAGCAAAGACCGATTAGTGAGCATTAGATAAAACGTCGTCGACGTGACTGTTCCCAGAGTCGAATTGTTTTGAAGGTAGTAACCACGCTGAAATGAAATCGGCTACGGTGCCTTTGATTTTGTTATTTTCCGCACTAGACGCGGCAATTGGCAGCAAATTTACATCAGGTGCGGTATAATTATGCAACTGATTTAATTGATGTAATTGATTGACACCACCAGTGCTGGCTTAGAAATACGACCATTAATTCGCAGGGCGTAGATTCGAAGCCTACTTGGGGAGCCAGACATAGCAAGCAATCAGGCCATCCTTTGGGGTGGCCTTTTGTTTTTTCGAGCGGATCAGCCCCTGGCCGCCGGCGACGATGAGTTCAAGAATGACTCGGACGCAAGACATGATCGCTTCGAATTTGGCAGATCAGGAGTCCAGCGGGCGATCCCTTCAACGAGGGGTGATCCCAGTGGGTTTCAACTAATAGAAGGAGCAATAGCAGTGACCAACGCACAACGCAAAGCACTCAGCCGCATGGCTGAAATGAATTCATCAAGTAACGACGGCAAGCCTGAACCAACGCTCAGCAGCGCGTTCTGCCCGCATGAGGCAGGCGCGTATTACCTTGCCACAGTGGGGACTGTCGGCAAGATCATCAATCTATTCGCCAAGGAAATCGAGCCGCCCGTTTACACCTACGCCGTCACCACCATTCATTTTGAACAGGATCCCGATACAGATAAATGGATCTGGTTTGATGGCAAGGAAAAGCTATCCCCACGCAAAAACCAAGATGGTTGGCGTCTTGGCAGCAAGAAGTTATATGACACACGCGAAGGCGCAGAGGCTGAGCTTCAGCGCGTGATGGTCAAAAACGGTGACCGGGTGACCAAGGTACATGACCTGCCAGACTGTATGACTAAACTGAGAAAGATCCGCAGTGCCCACCATCCAGACCGCAATAACCCCGATTCCGACCATGATCTCTATCAGGCTGTTGTCGAGAAAATTGACAGGATGCGTGCGGTGAGTGCATGAACCACACCGTAGCCTGACCGAGTAACCCACCTTTGTGACTGCTCCGGTGAAGCGGACATTGCGGCAGGCCACGCCGACACCATTTTCATAAAATCCCCAAGATCTCCTTAGGCCGAGGAGGTGACTATCCAAGCTATCAGCATGATGCTGCTATACCGAGTCATTATGCTTTGCATAACTTATTTTCTATCGCACCCTGCAAGGGGAAGGGACTGAGTCGAGCTACGCAACAAAAATTATTCCGCCACTCTCACCGCCACACCCAGCTCACGAATGCGCCGGGCAAAACCTTCTATTTGCTCAAGCGGCAGCGCGCTCAAACGCGTTGCTTCGGGCTGCATGGAGGTGCGTGCGATGCCGTAGAGCAACACGCCTTGCGGTTTGATATTTTGCTGCAACAGCGTGTCTAAAAATTGCAGGTAGTCGTCTTCGTCCTGTTTGTCCGGCGCGTTGCCATCCAGTGCGAACCAGCAGGTTTGCAGCCAGGTGTTGGGGCAACAGGCAATAGCAGCACTCAGGTTGGCGCGCACTTTATCCATCGTGGTGCGCGTGTCGTTGATGCGCGCCATGCCCTGTTCGCTGGCGCGATCCAGTTTGAACCACACTTCGCCGTTCAGCTGCGCCATGCGGCGCAAGCCCTGCTGCACGTTGTCGCGATGCAGTTGGCTGCCGTTGGTGATGAGTACCAGCTTAATCTCTTCGGGCAAGGCAAGTTCCTGTTTGAGTGTGCCGATGAGTTCGATTACCTGCACGAACTCTGCCGCGCTGGTCGGTTCGCCGTTGCCGGAAAGCGCGATGTCGTTAATGCGCCGTGCACCTTCCGGTACGCGGGTACGCATGAAATCGCCGTGCAGCAATTCGTGCAGAAAGCCGCGCAATTCTTTTTCCAGCAATGGCAGATCGACGGGAGGTGCAGTGCCGAGCTTGAGGTCGGGCACTTGGCAATAGATGCAACGCCAATTGCAGGCATTGTTGGTGTTGAGATTGATTCCTACGGAGACGCCGCCTGCGCGGCGCGAGATGACGGGATAAACATAACGCAAGCCGGCCACATCGCGGCTGTGTTCTGTTACCTTGAGGTTGCTTTCATCCACATCGTTCTCAGGACTTTACCAGCGGCAGATATTGCGCCGGATCGACCGGCTTGCCGAATTTGCGTATCTCGAAGTGCAGTTTGACCTGATCCGAGTCGGTGTTACCCATCTCGGCGATCTTCTGCCCCTTGGTCACGCTCTGACCTTCTTTGACCAGCACCTGATCGTTGTGGGCATAGGCACTGAGGAAGGTCTTGTTGTGTTTGATGATGACGAGTTTGCCGTAACCGCGCAAACCGCTACCGCTGTACACAACTTTGCCGGGGGCACTCGCCACCACGGCTTGCCCTTGCTTGCCCGAAATATCCACGCCCTTGCGGTTGGCGCTCTCGGAAAACTCGGCGATGACTTTGCCGCTCGACGGCATGCCCCACTCCAAGTCTTCCTCGTCGTCGTCCTCATCCTTCGCAGCCGCGACTTCGGGCTTTGCGGCTACGCCGTCTTCCTGCATCGTCTCTGCCTGCGCAAGCGCCGTTGCGGAGTAAGGTATCTTGCCCGCTTTGGGCTGGGTCTTTATTCCGCCCGACTGGTTTGCCGCTTGCCAGGCAGTTTGCTTTTTCTCGGTAGTTTTTATTGCGCGGGGTGCAGGAATACTTAACTGTTGCCCTATCTTTATCGCGCTGGGATCGTCGATGCTGTTCAACTCGGCAACGTCGCGAACTTCAACGCCGTTAATGAAGGCGATGCTGTACATCGTGTCGCCCTTTTGCACCACATAATTCGTCCCGCTAGGCGCAACGACTCGCTTTGCTTTTGCAGCGGAGACTGACTTTCTTATTTCCACCCCGTGCTCCACAATGGGGGCGCGCCGACTCGTGTGCGTTTTACACCCTGCGACAACGATGGCCGCAGTTGCCAGCAACGACCATAGCGCAATTTGCTTAGCGACTGACCTGCTTTTTACATCTGAAACTGTCATGTTTTTCCCGTCAATATAGGCACGAAATTCACCGCTTCCAAACGGCTTTCGGTGTATCCGTTTTCATCGCGTTCGATCAGAGTCAAGAATTGTTCTTGCGCGCCCAGCGGCAGCACCATTCTACCGCCGACCGCTAGCTGCTCCAACAGTGCCTGCGGCACATGCGTGGCTGCCGCCGCCATGATGATACCGTCGAAAGGCGCGATCTCGGGGCGCCCCACCGTGCCGTCGGCATAACTCAACACCACATTTTTCGCCTGCAATTCTTTCAGCGAAGCCGACGCGCGTTTAAATAAAGGCTGGATGCGCTCCACGGAATAGACTTCGCGCGCCACCTGCCCCAGCACAGCGGCCTGATAACCGCAGCCGGTGCCGATTTCCAACACGCGATTCAACTGCCCGCCGTTGCGCAGCATCTCGATCATGCGCGCCACTATGTACGGTTGGGAAATGGTTTGCGCGTGACCGATGGGCAGCGACACATCATCGTAGGCGCGACTGGCCAAGGCTTCATCGACAAAGATGTGGCGCGGAACGGAATTCATCGCAGCCAATACCACTTCGTCGCGAATGCCCTGATTGCGCAAACGCTCAATCATGCGCCCGCGCGTGCGCGGCGAAGTCATGCCGATACCCGCGTGACGCACGTTCATGCGGCAGCTCCCATCCATGTCCGCACGGCATCCAGCTGGGCGTATTGGGTAAGGTCGATCTGTAGCGGCGTGATGGACACGCGACGGTTGGCGATGGCGAAAAAATCCGTGCCTTCGCCCGCGTCTTGCGCCTTGCCCGCCGCACCGACCCAATACACGGTTTTCCCGTGCGGATTTTGGGCTTTGACGACCGGCTCGGCTTTGTGGCGTTTGCCTAGGCGTGTCACTTCAACACCTTGCAGTTGATCGTGAGCGACATCCGGCACATTCACATTGAGCAGCCAAGGGGCGCTGTGTGTGTTCTT
>JBAZYW010000208.1:0-4230 GCA_041659125.1 Gallionellaceae bacterium
GCGATGCACAGTGCGAAGGCTGGAAGCGCGTGACCGATGGCGTACACGCCGCAGGCGGCAAGATATTTGTACAACTGATGCACACTGGGCGCGTCAGTCATTCCGCGAACATGCCTGCGGGAGCCAAAATATTCGCCCCTTCTGCGGTCGCAGCACCGGGCGAAATGTGGACGGACAGCAGCGGGATGCAGCCGCATCCTGTTCCCACCGCGATGAGCGCAGCCGACATTGCGCTGACCATCGCTGAATATGCCGCTGCGGCGAAACGCGCAGTCGAAGCGGGATTCGACGAACTGCATGCGGCGAACGGTTATATGATCGATCAGTTCCTCAATACCGCAACCAACCAGCGCACCGATACATGGGGCGGCAGCGTTGAGAACCGCATCCGCTTTGCCGTGGAAGTCGCCAAGGCATCTGCCGCCGCCATCGGCGCAGAGCGCATCGGTATGCGCATCTCGCCTTACGGTGCGTTCAACGGCACTGCACCCGATGCCGAAATGGACGCATTGTACGAACGCCTGATCGCCGAGTTGAATAGTATCGGTCTGCTATACATCCACGTCGTCGATCACAGCTCGATGGGCGCACCGGAAGTCAGCCCCGCATTGAAAGCCAAGCTACGCGCCAGCTTTAAAGGCAAGTACATCCTCTCCGGCGGTTACGACTTGGTGCGCGCCAATGCCGATCTGGATGCGAATCGCGGCGACCTTGTGGCCTTTGGACGCCCGTTCATCTCCAACCCGGACTTGGTGCAAAAATTGCAAAACGGAACCGCGTTGACCGCGCCCAACTTTAATACGTTCTACACGCCGGGAGAGAAGGGCTACACCGACTATTGAGAATGACGTAGGGTGGGCACGTTGTGCCCACGCGGTGGTTGATCTAGGGAAACGCTGATTAAGTCCTCCGTTCGTGGTGAGCTTGTCGAACCATGAATGGATGACTTAATCAGTTCAATAGGTTAAACGAGATGCCCTTCGACAAGCTCAGGGCGAACGGACTTATTCAGCGTTCAACCGATAACAGCAAGGAAAAACCATGCAAATCGAAATCTGGTCGGACGTCATCTGTCCTTGGTGCTACATCGGCAAACGCCGCTTCGAAATGGCACTCGCCAACTTCGCGCACAAAGAAAGCGTCACCGTGATCTGGCGCAGCTTCGAACTCGATCCAAAATCCCCGCCGCAGTATCCCGACACATTAGAACAAATGCTCGCACGCAAATACGGCGTCAGCCCGCAAGAAGCAGCGGCGATGAATGCGCGCGTCACCGTACTCGCCAAAGAGATCGGGCTGGACTACCGCTTGAGCAACGCCCGTCCCGGCAACACCTTCGATGCACACCGCTTGCTGCACTTTGCCACCTCGCGCCAACTCGGCGATGCAGCCACAGAGCGCATCATGCACGCCTATTTTTCCGAGTCGCTCGCCGTAGGTGACAGTGCCGCACTGGCACGTCTCGCACCGGAATTCGGCATCAGCGCAAGCGATGCGCTGACGATGCTGGAGAGCGATGCGTATTCCGACGCGGTGCGTGCAGACGAAGCGCGTGCGGCAAAGCTCGGCATCACGGGTGTGCCATTCTTTGTGATCGACGAGAAGGTGGGTATCTCAGGTGCACAGGCGGTTGAAGTGTTTGCGGACGCACTGCAAAAGGCGTGGGCGGACTCTTAGGGGTTTGTCTGCAGGTTTTTCAGCAGCACCCACACCGCGCCACCTCCGCCCGCGTTTTGCGGTGCTTCGCAGAATGCCAGCACTTGGGGATGCTGCATCAGCCAGTGGCGGGTATGAGTTTTCAGGATGCCTTCGCGTCCTTCGCTGCGCCAGCCTTTGCCGTGTATGACGTTGACGCAGCGCAGCCCGCGTTGTGTCGAGTGATGCAAAAATTCCACCAGTAATTTTCTTGCCTCGTTGCTGTTGAGGCCGTGCAGGTCGATGCTGTCTTGCGGCGGCCAAGTGCCGCGCCGCAGTTTACGCAGGGTCATGCGGTTCAGGCCGTTGCTCAGGTATTCGCTGGCTGGCTCTTCGCTTGCGCCGTGATCGGACAAGGTGTCGGCGATGATGTTCGGGGAGGAGTCAAAGCGGGGGATGATGTTACGTGGGGGGCGAGGCGGGTTGATGCGACCGGAAGGTATGAGCGGTGTCACACCTTCCAGCGACTGCCGGAATAAGTCGGAGTCCTGTTCCGGCTTATCTTTCAAGGCTTAACTTAGAGACGCAAGGTATTTGTCGGCATCGAGTGCGGCCATGCAACCTGTTGCCGCGCTGGTACAGGCTTGGCGGTAGATTTGGTCTTGCACATCCCCTGCGGCGAATACGCCGGAGATGCTGGTGGCGGTGGCGTTGCCCTTGTTGCCGCCGCGCGTGGTGATGTAGCCGTTATCCATTTCGATCTGTCCGGCGAAAATGTCGGTGTTGGGTTTGTGACCGATGGCGATGAATACGCCATCCACCTTGATGTCCTGGGTTGCGCCGCCTTGCATTTGTTTCAGACGCGCGCCAGTCACGCCGCTGGTGTCGCCTAGCACTTCGTCTAGCGTCTGGTTGAGTTGCAGGGTGATCTTGCCTTCTTTCACCTTTTCCATGAGGTGGTCGATCATGATGCGTTCGGCGCGGAAGCTGTCGCGTCTATGCACCAGTGTGACGTGGCTGGCGATGTTGGCGAGATACAGTGCTTCTTCCACTGCGGTATTGCCGCCGCCGATGACGGCCACTGGCTTGTTGCGGTAGAAGAATCCGTCGCAGGTGGCGCAGCCGGATACGCCTTTGCCCATGAAGGCTTCTTCGGAGGGCAGTCCGAGATATTGCGCCGATGCGCCGGTGCAGATGATGAGCGCGTCGCAGGTGTAGCTACCCGCATCGCCGATCAGCGTGAATGGCTTTTGTTGCAGCTTGGCGGTGTGGATGTGGTCGAAGATGATTTCGGTATTGAAGCGCTCGGCGTGTTGTTGGAAGCGCTGCATGAGTTCGGGGCCCTGCACGCCGTTGGCATCGGCTGGCCAGTTGTCCACTTCGGTGGTGGTCATCAGTTGCCCGCCTTGGGCGAGGCCGGTGATGAGTACGGGCTTGAGGTTAGCGCGCGCGGCATACACGGCGGCGGTGTAACCGGCAGGGCCGGAGCCGAGGATGATAAGCGGGTGGTGTTGTGTCGTTTTGTCCATGAAAGGCTTTCGGTATGAGGTTGCGGAAGTGGGGCGAAATTTAACAGTGCGGGCGTGGGCTGTCGAGTAAAATGCGCGCACTATGAAATTGACCCTGATTATTTTTTCGATTCTGCTTTCGTTTGGCACGGCAGGAAATGCGGCCGACTTGCCGGGTATTCCCCAGTTCATTGATGAGATGGTGGAGAAGCATCAATTCAAGCGCGACGAGTTGGCGCTGACCTTTCAGCGCGCAGAGTATCGCCCTGATGTTATCGCGGCAATCACCGCGCCTGCCACCATAAAGCCGTGGGTGGAATATCGTGCCTCGTTTATCAATCCGGTGCGCATAAATGGCGGGGTAGAGTTTTGGAAGCTGCATGCGGCGGCGCTGAAACGTGCCGAGCAGCAGTATGGTGTGCCGCAGGAGATTATCCTTGCGGTGATCGGCGTGGAAACTTTGTACGGGCGGAGGGCGGGGAAATTCCGCACCTTGGATGCGCTGACGACGCTGGCATTCGATTATCCGCGCCGTGCCGAATTTTTCCGTAACGAATTGGCGGAATATTTGTTATTGGCGCGCGAACAAAATTTTGATCTGCTGGCGATTCAGGCTTCTTATGCCGGGGCGCTGGGCATTCCCCAGTTTATGCCGAGCAGCTACCGCAAATATGCGGTGGACTTCAACGGCAACGGCAAGGTGGATTTGTTGCGCGAGCCGGAAGATGCTATCGGTAGTGTCGCCAATTATCTGAAGCAATATGGATGGAAAACGGGAGAGCCGATCGCGCAGCAGGCAAAGTTGAGCAATGAAGCTTTTCTGCGTGGCGCCGCAGACTCTCGCAGTCTTGCTGCCTGGGGCGATGCGGGAGTGATGCCTTTGGCAAAGCCGCAAGGAGTGGCTCCGCCCGCTTGGTTGTTGGACTTTACGGTTGAGGCGGGCAAGGAGTATTGGCTGACCTACAATAACTTCCGCGTGATCACGCTCTATAACAACAGCAATTTTTACGCGATGTCGGTGTTCCAGTTGGCGGCGGCATTGCGTGCCGCCTATTACACTAACTCCTGATACGCCGGGCGCCGTTGT
>JBAZYW010000209.1:0-4213 GCA_041659125.1 Gallionellaceae bacterium
TCTCGTTGGCTTTCTCTCCTAACAGGGGAGTGATTTGATAAATGGAAGCCACCTTTATTGCCTCTTGTCGAGCTCCTGGCAATTGAGGTAAATCACCGCCAAAGTCAGGATCTCCAATCACATGAGCTACCGTCTGCGGTATGAACGAATGAGGATTGCGGATTAACCAACCACCATTGGGTAAAACGACCACGGGCATATTGATTTCCAGAGCCCCCCAAGGAATAAAGTGCATGGCTCCTGAAGGTACAACATAAAGAGTACTTGCCTTTTCCCATTGTGAGAGTTCGAGGGAGCGCGAAAGCTTGGCAAGGATTTCTATTGTTTTTTCGGCCTTCGGGGTTTCTGCTGCATATTTCAATACCAGTCCTCGACTTTGTGAGGCTTGCGCAGAAAGGCCAATGGATTCTGAAAATTGATCTAACTGTTTCTGTAGCTCATCCCAGGTTAATGAAAGCGGGCGGATATATGCCCGCCGGGAATCTACCACCAAAAAACGCATGGCTTCCGCACCTTTGGGAGGAAGCGGATACAAGAGAACCTCCCCTGTTTTCAATGCAGACTGAATTTGCGCAAGTGATTTTGAAGAGATAGAAACCACATCGGCCAACTCGGGATCCTTTTGCCGTAATTGGCCGATAAGTCCTTGCCGCTCTTCAAACAAGGCTTGCTCTCTGGGTTTGTCTTTCTGAACAAAACTTCCCGGACTGTAGTTGATCAAGCGTTGTTTGAGGATTTGCCGGTTGATCTGCTGGATTTGAGCAACCAAGCTGCCCTGACGGCCTTCCGCCAATTTGCGTCCTGCCAGCATATCGACGAACGCCCTGGCACGAGCACGCTCCATATCCTCAAAAAGTTGGGGATATTTTTGTTTTTTAGCATCGAGTTGACTGAGGAAGTAGGTAATGTCTTCTTTGCCGACCCCAAACCGGATTTTGGCTTGATCGGTAATTAACATTCCTGAAACTTGGTCGACGCTGGTTTGCGCATGCCGAAAGGCTTCTTCCGCTTCCGCCTCGCGATGCAACTTGAGCAATACTTCTCCGCGCAAAACTTCAACACGCCAGATTAAATCGGTCGTACCCTGCTGATGTGCCAGCCGCAATGCCTCTTCTGCGGCTTTATTTCCCTGTTCATATTGACCGATGAGCGTTAGGGTTCGTGCTCTCAGCGCTTCCAATGACACGATTCCATCTTCATAGTCCAACATATGGAAAAAAGCTCTGGCTTCATCGAAAATCTTATCGCTTTCAGGCACGTTTTTGTTGACGGCTAATGTGGCAGCTCCCAGAAAAATAAGATTGTTTGCGCGCCCATAAAAGCTATCAGCGTGAGCGAAAAAATTTCGTCCATACAGGGGATGTTGGGTGACATAGTGAATATCATTAAAACGACTTTCCGCTTCTGCTGCCCAAGCTAACGCCTTCTCATAATTTTCTTCCATCAGATAGACGATGGCTAACGTCATATAAGCACGCAACTGGGCGGAAGCGACCCCCACCAATTCAGGCATATTGCCGGGAGGCAGAAGGTAAGAAGTCGGCATACTCCAGTTGCCAGCAGCGTTCACCACCTGAAAAAGATCCCGTTTTGCGCCTTCATAATCATATAACCACAATTTGACTTCGCCTCGAAGAGCGCGACTATTCCAATTGTGACCAACAAACTTGATTTCCAATTGCGATGTCTTTTCGAGTTCCACTTCGGCATCGGCGGCTCGTCCCATCAGAATCAGAATTTGCGCACGCAGGAAGGAGATTTGCCACAACATTCCCGCATCCCCGCCCTTCTGTTCGGCTTGATTGAGCGCTTTCATCGCTTGTTCGTAATCGCCGCCCAAATAGGTTTCGTAAGCGAGCTTCAACTCGGGTGTAACGACTACGCTATATGCGTTCTCTACGCCCAGAGGCGGAATCAAGCCTTTTTTCATAGGTAGCGGGGTTTTTGTCACATCGGTTAGGTGCCGCGAAGGATCAGGTTCTTTTCCTTTTGGCGAAAGAAAATTGGAATCTGAAAGCGGAACCAGACGCGGCAATGGGACGGAAGTACAGGCAGTGAGGGAAAGAAATATTCCACAAACGGTCATTTTGCTGAACACGTTAATCAAACTATTCATCACATTTCCTTTGAGTTGAATTGTCCAATGACACTGACTACCCATTTGCCGTCAATCGACACATATGACAAACGAATCCAGAATACTCTAAATTGGTATGGGTTCTCGGAAATGACAAAATCATCCGAACAGTCGACGTTTGTGCGAACCAAATTTCAGTCGACTCATATTTACAAAGTCATCAAATCCGGTGGCTGAACCTCGTTACTACTACATCCAATAGCGGACGGCAGCAGCCAGTCTTAGGCTCTGCGCCAAGTCGTGCCCTGCGGCGCATCTTCCAGTACGATTCCCGCTTCCAATAATTCTTTGCGTATACGATCGGCATCGGCAAAGTTCTTGGCTTTTTTAGCGGCAATGCGCGCTTCGATTTGAGCATTGATCGCGTCATCATCCAAGCCGCCCTCGCCTGCCCCGCCTTGCAGAAAGTCTTGCGAATCACGTTGCAGCAGACCAAGTACGCCAGCCAACGCTTTCAGTTGCACCGCCGCCTCGATTGACTGATGGCGATTCACTTCGTTGGCGAGATCAAACAACACTGCGACGGCTTCCGGTGTATTGAGATCATCATCCATAGCAGTTTTGAAACGTTGAGCGTAAGCGCCATTCCAATCGATTGCTTGCGCAGATGCAGGTGCTGATTTCAGGGCGGTATACAGCCTTGTCAGCGCGCCTTTGGCATCATCGAGATGTTGGTCTGAATAGTTCAGCGGACTGCGATAGTGCGCGCGCAAAATGAAGAAGCGCACCACTTCGGCATCGTATTTCTTTAGCACTTCGCGGATGGTGAAAAAATTGCCCAAGCTCTTGGACATCTTCTCGTTGTCCACACGCACGAAGCCGTTGTGCATCCAGTAATTCACATATTGGCACTGGTGCGCGCCCTCAGATTGCGCGATTTCATTTTCGTGGTGGGGGAACTGCAAATCCGCGCCGCCGCCGTGAATGTCGAAATGGTTGCCTAGCAATTCCGACCCCATCGCGGAACATTCGATGTGCCAGCCGGGGCGGCCTTTTCCCCACTTTGAATCCCACTTCACTTCGTCGGCTTCGCTGTCTTTCGCACTCTTCCACAGTACAAAATCAAGCGGGTCATTTTTGCTTTCGGCTACATTTACGCGCTCACCGGCGCGCAAGTCTTCCAGCGATTTCCCGGACAATTTGCCGTAGCCGTCGAACTTGCGCACCGCATAGTTCACGTCGCCGTCCGCCGCCTGATAGGCCAGTCCGTTCTGTTCCAGTTGCGCGATCATTTCCAGCATCTGCGGCACATACTGCGTGGCGCGCGGCTCGTGATCGGGACGTTGCACGCCCAGCGCATCGGCATCCTCGTGCATCGCGTCAATAAAGCGTTGCGTTAGTGCGTGAATGGATTCTTTGTTCTCCGCTGCGCGCTTGATGATCTTGTCGTCAATATCGGTGATGTTGCGCACGTAGGTTACATCGTACCCGGAAGCCTTCAGCCAGCGCTGCACCATGTCGAACACCACCATCACACGCGCATGACCTAGGTGACAATAGTCGTACACCGTCATGCCGCACACATACATGCGTACTTTGTTTGCTTCGATGGGTTTGAAGTCCTGCTTGTCGCGGGCGAGAGTGTTATATATCTTCAGCATGCCACTCAACCCTGCTCTTTCGCCCAAGAATCCTTGAGTGTAACGGTGCGATTGAACACTAACTTGCCACCCGCTTGATGCTCGCGGCGGTCGGTGCAGAAATAGCCCAGGCGCTCAAACTGGTAGCGTGTTTCCGGTGCGGCATCTTTTACTGACGCTTCCACCCAGCCTTGCACCACAGTGAGTGATGTCGGGTTGAGGTAGGTGCAGAAATCCACGTCCTTGTCTGCGTCGGGTTCGGGTACGGTGAACAAGCGGTCATACAAACGAATTTCGGCGGGCAGCGCATGCTCACGCGACAGGAAGTGAATCACGCCTTTCACTTTGCGGCCTTCCGGATTTTTGCCTAGTGTGTTGTGGTCGATGCTGCATTTAAGTTCGATCACTTTTCCGGAGGCGTCTTTCACGGCTTCGTCGCAGCGCATCACATAGCTGTGGCGCAGACGAATTTCGCCGCCGAGGGTGAGGCGCTTCC
>JBAZYW010000210.1:0-1210 GCA_041659125.1 Gallionellaceae bacterium
GCTCGTCCGCCACAAAATACGCAAGGTGATAAGCCCACTCCAGCGCGGCCACATCCGCCAGATAAACCAACTCTTGTGCGGGCGCGAAAGTCGCCAGGAAGTCGGGCAGCTCGGTGCCGTAGTGATGCAGGTTCGCGCTGTGTGAAGGGTATTGCTCGATAAATTTCCGTGCCATGAAGCGGAAAAAATCGTCGCCGACCAGCTGCTTGACGACGGGATACGCGCCCGCCAAAGCATCGTGCAGATTGCCGCGATAATTGTTGCGGTAAACCTCCATTGCGACTGCGTCGGAATAATTCGGATAGTTCGCGTCGATCTGCGATGAAGGCTCCTCGCCGCGAATGATGGCGCGCGCAAAACTGGCCAACTCGTCATTCAAATTATCCATGACAGCTTTCCATGCGCTGCTGCGCCTTTGCCGCTTCGCCCATCAACACCGGCAAAGCTGGAATATCGGTATCCCATTCGATTAGCGTGGGGCGCGGCCCGATCTGTTGCAATACATATTCGTATAACTCCCACACCTCGGGATAGACCGGATGATTATGCGTATCCACCAGACAACCGTCGCGCACGCTGTATCCCGCTAGGTGATATTCCTTCACCGCGTCAGCGGGTATAGCCTTGATAAACGCTGCAGCATCCACGCCGAGATTGCGCACGTTCACATACAGATTCTCCACATCGAACAAAATGCCGCAGCCGGTACGCCGCGTCAGTTCGGCGAGGAACTCGCCCTCGGTCATTTCGCTGTGCGAAAAAGACAGATAGCTGGAAAGATTTTCCACCAGCAACTGGCGTCCCAATTTTTCCTGCACCTGCTCCACCCTGCGCGCCACATGCGCCAGCGCCTCAACGGTATAAGGAAACGGCAACAGGTCGTTGACCACCATCCCCTCGGCAGCATTCCAGCACAGATGTTCCGACACCACGGCGGGCTGCACGACCTCGCACAAATGCTGCAATGCGGCTAAATGTTCATGATCAAGCGGCATCGTCGATGCCAAGCCCATGCCCACTCCATGCAGACTGACGGGATAATGTTCGCGCACCTTGAGCAAGGTGCGCAGCGGCGCACCGCCGCCAAAAAAATTCTCGTTGTGTACTTCTACCCAGCCCAGATCGGGCAAGGTGTCCAGCACCTCACTGTAATGAGGCGCCCGCAAGCCGATACCTGCGACACACGGCAATGTATTGCTTGCGGGCATGG
>JBAZYW010000210.1:1220-2458 GCA_041659125.1 Gallionellaceae bacterium
CTTCTTCATCATCATATCGCCGCCGTCGGACAACATGCCGCCTGCGATCTTGTTGCAAGTCCCCTTGGGCAACGCGACGAAATCATTTACGTCGCTGTTTTTAGTGGCTTGCCCTGCACAGGAGTGACCTGACTTCTTGCTGCCGCAGTCGTTCATGCCTGCCTTGGCCACGCCGTAACACTTTTCCATTTCCATTTTCTTATCGGCAGCGCTTGCATTGCCTGCAAGTCCCAACGCCAACAAACCACCGATTGCAACTGCCAAGACTTGATGCTTTTCCATTTTAAAACTCCTCTTTGGTTGAAAAAACTGAGGGGGTCATCCCCAAATCGTCGGCCGGAAATATCCGGCTCCTTACACGCGGATTAAAGCGCTTGATCCACTTACCCGACAGAGAGTCTCGCGACCTTTCGCCCACGCACCCGTACATTCGGAACGGGCTGAAAAAAGGTTACATGAAAATTTTCACGATCTAAAAAATGGGAAACAAAACGATCATTAGTGTTCGAGCATCGTGCGGATAACCGCGTTGAAAGGCTCGATCCACTCCGGCGCGAACTGCTTGTCGCAGGCGTTGACCTCGGCGATGGCGCGCAGAACCGAGCTGCCATGACTGCGCGCGCCGTGCTTCAGCATGACAGCCTCGAAGGCATCCACGATGGCGATGATTTTGGCACCCGTGCATATCTCCGTACCGTCCAATTTGGCCGGATAACCTTTCCCGTCCCATGTTTCATGGTGTTGCTGCACCATCTCTGCCGCACCTTTCCATCCTTCCATGCGCTCCAGCAATCCGGCCGCAAAGCCCGGATGCGCATGCAAAACGGCGCGCTCTACCTTGCTCATCTTTTCGAGCTTGAGCCATACCGATTCCGGCAAAAACATCATGCCCAGATCATGAAGATAAAGCGCCGCTTCCAGCTGCACCTCGTCCACCGGGGAACCGGCTATCCGGTTGGTGTCCAGCGCCAATTGATGCAGGCGGTCAGTGCGACCGGCGAACAACGCAGAGCGAGTTTCGAACTGCAAGGCCAGAGAGCGAAAAAACCGCAGGTCGTCTGCCACACTGCCCTTAGCTGCGCCCTTGCTGGAAAGCTTGCCGACCAAAGCCCGCGAAGTTACCTGAGGTTGAAACCCGGTAACGGTTTTAATCAGTTGTGCCGCCCCCAGATCGATTTCGCTCTGGGGGGCATTGCTCATTCGCTCCAGACCTTCCACCAAGGCCGCCAGCTTGAGTT
>JBAZYW010000210.1:2468-4208 GCA_041659125.1 Gallionellaceae bacterium
TACCGGCCTGCCCGCCATCAGTGCATCTATCGCCAACTCCAACCGATCCAGCGCAAGCAGAATCACCTCTCCGAGCAGTTGCGTGTAGTGCACTTCGCCCGAGCGCAAACGGGTCAAAAGCGATTCGAGCGGATGTGCGATCAGCCCTGCCATCGGCACGCTGCATAGCGCGGCATCCCCCTTGATATTGTGCAGCGCGCGGAAGATGTCGGCGATCAGCACCCGGTTTCCCGGATCTTTACTCAGGCGAGCCATGTCGCGCTCGATGTCGTGCGCGCGATCCGTCAACGCGTCAGAAAATTCATGCAGCGCTTCTTTATCCAGCACTGTCGGATAGGTCAATGTTTCGATGTCGGTCATGATTGCCGCTCTCTCTATAGAATTGAGTCACCAGATAGGCAAATAATAAACCTAATGGACGCATTAGATCGAGCATGTTTGTCGCCCGCGCAGAACTGCGCGCTTGTCTCTCCGAATTAGCGGTACAGCGCCGGAAATTGCTTGCGCAGTTGTTCCACCTTGGGCTTGTCGTTGAAAATGATGTAGGGCTGATTGGGATGCAGTGCCAGATAGTTCTGGTGATAATCTTCGGCGGGATAAAACTGTTGCAGCGGCACGACTTGCGTGACGATGGCGGAAGAAAAAGTACGCGCAACCGTGAGCTGCCGAATAGCGTTATTGGCAATCGTCTGCTGTTCAAGGCTGGTGTAAAAGATCGCCGAGCGATATTGGCTGCCGGTATCCGGGCCTTGGCGGTTGAGTTGGGTAGGGTCATGTGCCACGCTGAAAAATACTTGCAGCAATTGCTGATAGCTGACCTGCGCCGGATCGAAGCGCACGCGCACCGCTTCGGCATGTCCGGTGTTGCCATCGCTCACCTGATCGTAATGCGCCGTGGCCGCGCTGCCTCCCGCATAACCTGAAACCACTTCCGACACGCCTTTGACATGTTTGAACACCGCATCCACTCCCCAGAAACAGCCTCCGGCGAATACGGCAGTTTGCCCGGCGGGAGCCGCCATAGCGTTTGATAGAGCGCCCATGCCGAGTATGAAGCACAGGCTGCCGAGTAAATTACGTGTGATACGGCTGTAAGTCTGCATGGTGTGCTCCTTATGGTTAACCGAAAGTGAAGGCGAACGCCTCGGCATCCGCATCTAAAAACTCGATGCGGAAAGTTCGATCTCTGATCGCGCCGCTTTGGCGGACAAGCTGATATAAACGCTGCCCGCGAACCTCGCCATTACCTTGCGCGTCAATGTCTACACCGTGATCTGCACCTGGTTGTTTCCCGTCCAGCGTGACCTTGAAGCGCACCGGCTTGCCGCTCTTTGAGCCCAACACCAGATGCAAGTCTCGCCCCTGAAAGCGATAGCTGATGGCCCCGCCGGGGGCTTGCAGCCGCGCAGCTTCTTTGGAGACTTGCCAATCCCCGCTCAGCGCCCATTGGTCCGGTTTGAGTTTGCGCGGAGCGCTGTAGCGGGCGGGCATGTCCTGTTTGATCGCCTCGGGTGAGGCCAGATTTTCCTGACGCGCATATCCCAGATAGGTTTCGGGCGATTTTTGTACACCTGCCGCCGCCGCTGTCACGCCCGCTCCCGCGACCTGCACCAAGTCCTCGTTCAACGCCAAGTCACGATGCGCTTCCTTGAGCAGGCTGCGGATCATCTGCTCGGTTTCCTGATACGCGCCTTCGCCAAAGTGCTGATGGCGTATACGCCCCTGTGCGTCGATCAAATA
>JBAZYW010000211.1:0-4154 GCA_041659125.1 Gallionellaceae bacterium
CAAACGCGCCTACGCAAAACTTGGGATTGAAGAGTTCTCCCAGCTTGACGCCATGAAATTCAACATTGATCTGTTTGATCGTCAGGTAAAATTCCGGCTGGGTGAAGACTTGCGCAAGGAAACCCGCAACCTGCATCTGGCGAAAGAGGCATTTGAACTAGATCACCGCCACATGGTAGAAGAGTTCAAGCAGAAGAGGGCACTGCCCGCCGAGTTCATCAAGTCGTTCAACAAAATGACGCTGAAGTTTCAGGATGATGTAGCCACCGCCCTGAATAAAGTACAGTACAAAAAACTGCTGGATCTGGATCGGGATGAGAAGATCGTGCTGGCAGATCCGGACATCATCAAGTCGCTATACGGCGAAGCGACCGTGAAGGCAGTCTACGGCAAACTCTAAAAAGGGAGACCAATGAGCGAAGGCAGTCTGGCACACTTGGGGCACGGTTCGCGACTCTCCGACCGGGAGTACGAAAAGCGGATCGTCGCACTCCATAGCGGACTGCCGCCCTCACTCACTAAAGAAGAAGAGACAAAGCTCCGCCGCCGCGAATTAAATCTGACCATAGATCACCGACTAGGACAGGACTTCCCGCAACAACGCCGCGAAGCATTATGGGCCGTCCAGCAACGCGTCGAGAAGAAACGTTTCCGCCTGATCTTTTACTGGCTGTTCCACTTCATCACCTACAAATGGCTCTACGCCCGCGCCAACAAGTTAGCGGAATATCTAGTTGATGAATACGCGAAGGTTCTAACAAAAGACGAATTGCAAGCGTTTTTCGGTCTTGGTGAGAATGAACGACCAACACTCCCTATCGATAAGCCTTATCTATAGTCAATTTATTGACACGCAATAGGTAATCCCCCCAGAGCCAGAAGTAGAGGTTAAGCCGCCAAGGCCAATTTTTGTTTTGGTGTAATGCCACTCAAGGCCATATTGGGACGTTTGTGATTGTATTGCCATAGCCACTGTGTAGCAAAGTTCTGCACTTCATCCAGTGACATTGCCCCTGTAATCCATATTTCTTAACGCGCTCATTATGCGGCTTTCTTAAACTGGGTCAAAATTCAATGCAATTGCTGGGTCAGATTTACACGCAATTCAACACACGAAACAACAATTGCGCATTTCACCAACCCGATTCACGCTCCGGTGTCGCAGTGATTTTGTGGATACTAAGGTCCGCGCCGTTGAATTCCTCTTCTGCATCCAGACGAATACCGACGGTCTTTTTAATCACTCCATAGACGATTAAGCCGCCGGCTAGAGCGATGCTGACGCCAAGCAATGTACCGATGAGTTGCGACATGAAGCTGACACCGCCGATGCCGCCCAATGCTTTTGCGCCGAAGATGCCCGCAGCGACACCGCCCCACGCACCGCACAGCCCGTGCAACGGCCAGACTCCGAGCACATCGTCGATCTTCCAGCGGTTCTGCGTGAGGGTAAACATCCATACGAACAGCCCCCCTGCCACACCGCCGACGATCAAGGCTCCCAGCGGGTGCATCAGGTCGGAACCGGCACACACCGCGACCAGCCCGGCCAAGGGACCGTTATGCACGAAGCCGGGATCGTTCTTGCCGACCCACAATGCGACCAGCGTGCCGCCGACCATCGCCATCAGCGAGTTGACGGCAACCAGTCCGCTGATCTTGCCGATCTCTTGTGCGGACATGACGTTGAAACCGAACCAGCCAACCGTGAGTATCCACGCACCGAGCGCCAGAAAAGGAATACTGGACGGGGGATGCGCGGAAATGCGCCCCTCTTTGTTGTAACGCCCGCGTCGTGCGCCGAGCAGCAACACGGCAGCGAGCGCGATCCAGCCGCCGACCGCATGCACGACGACAGAGCCGGCAAAGTCATGGAACTCCGCACCGAATGAAGCATTCAACCAGTCTTGTATGCCGAAGCGATGGTTCCATGCGATGCCTTCAAAGAACGGATAGACGAAGCCGACCAGCATGAAGGTCGCTGCCAGCTGTGGATTGAATCTGGCGCGTTCAGCGATGCCGCCGGAGACGATGGCGGGAATCGCCGCCGCGAAAGTGAGCAGGAAAAAGAATTTCACCAGCTCATAGCCGTTCTTCTGCGCCAGCTCTTCCGCGCCGGAGAAAAAATTGACCCCGTAGGCGATGCTGTAACCGATGAAAAAATACGCCAGGGTGGAGATGGCAAAATCGGCGAGAATCTTCACCAGTGCGTTGACCTGATTTTTTTTGCGCCCAGTGCCCAACTCCCGAAAGGCGAATCCCGCGTGCATAGCCAGCACCATGATGGCGCCAAGAAGAATAAACAGGGCATCGCTGCCCACTTTTAGGTTTTCCATATTTCCCTCAATAAGTGCGAATCGCGTGCAGGAATGCAAGTTCCGTTCCAGCTCATATTAGAACTGATTTAAAAGAGTTTTATATGGGCACCACGGACAATATCGCCGTCCGTATTCACCAATTCGGTGCGCCACATGCCAGCGCGCACCGCGATGATGCGCATATGCAACATCCATCATGCCCACTCTTTGAGCATTTTTTCCATCCAGAACAGACCGACGATGGTTTTGCTGTCGGTGATTTTTCCTGAGCGTATCCATTCGATAGCATCTTGCGGCGACAGCTCGAACACTTCCAGAAACTCACCCTCGTCGAGCTGGCATCCCTTATGTGTCAAGCCGCGCGCAAAAAAGTATTCCATGCGTTCGTCAGAAAAACCAATGCACGGCCAGGCCGTAGAAATATGCGTCCATTCGCGCGCCACATAACCCGTCTCTTCCAGCAATTCGCGCTGCGCGGTCAGCAACGCATCTTCGCCGTGATCGATCTTACCGGCGGGCAACTCGATGAACTCCTGCTGCGGCGCGTAGCGAAATTGGCGCTCCATCACCAGATTGCCGTTATCCAGCAAGGCGATGATGGCGACTGCGCCGGGGTGCTTGATGTACTCGCGGGTGCCGATGCTGCCGTCGGGTAAGCGCGCATGGTCTTTATGGACCTGAATGAAATTTCCCTCATATACCAATGCGGTATCGACTTGCGTTTCGGTTAAATCCATTTCAATCTCCAAATCTTGCGCCTTAAACGAACACTCCCGCCGTAGCGGGAGTGTTCTGCATCAAACTGCGTGTATGACTAGTGCAGCAACAGCGATTGCTGAACTGAAACGGCACACACCGACATCAGGGTACCCGGCAATATCCCCAAGGCCAATACAGCAAGCCCGTTGATCGAGATCAGCAGCGTGCTGTCGGGCTGCATGTAGATGCGCTCATGGCTCTCCGGCGCGTCGAAATACATCAGCTTCACAATGCGCAGATAGTAGAACGCGCCGATCAGCGAGAACATCACCGCCATGATGACCAGCGGGATATGTCCGGCCTGCACTGCTGCGTTCAACACCGAAAACTTGGCATAAAAACCCACTGTCGGCGGCACGCCTGCCATGGAGAACATCAGCAACATCATCATGAATGCGAGCCACGGGCTGCGTTGGTTGAGCCCCTTGAAATCGTTCAATGTGTCCGCCTCAAAACCTTCGCGCGATAGCAGCATGATCATGCCGAAGCCGCCCAAGCTCATCAGCACATAGATCACGGCATAGAACATGGCCGAGCCATAGCCCTCGATACCACCGCTCAGCACGCCGACCAGCAGGAAGCCCATGTGGGCGATGGTCGAATACGCGAACATGCGTTTGATGTTGGTTTGCGCGATAGCGCTGATGTTACCTACCGCCATCGACAGCACGGCCAGTATCGCCAGCATGCCCGACCAGTGGATCATCAGCGGCTGCATGCCCTCGACCAGAATGCGCATGACGAAGGCGAACGCTGCGAGCTTAGGCGCTGTACCGATGAGCATGGTCATCGCGGTGGGCGCACCGTGGTACACGTCGGGAACCCACATGTGAAAAGGTACCGCGCCCAGCTTGAAGGCCAGACCGGAAACGATGAACACCAAGCCGAACACCAGCAAGGCTTTGTTAGGAACGCCTTGCTGAATAGCGGCGGAGACCGCGTTCACATCCAGCGTGCCTGTCGCGCCGTACAGCATGGACATGCCGTACAGCAGCAGACCGGATGCCAGCGCGCCCAGAATGAAGTATTTCATCGCTGCTTCCGTTGCCGTCGCGGAGTCGCGCTGCAATGCCACCA
>JBAZYW010000212.1:0-1302 GCA_041659125.1 Gallionellaceae bacterium
CGCCGGTGAGCTGGGTCTGCCGGTTGAGCTGCTGCTGGAGCAACTGCAGGCGGCTGGGGTCGCCAAAAAGCAGGAGGCTGACCCCGTGTCTGAACAAGATAAATCGCAATTGTTGGAACATTTGCGTAGCGCGCATGGCACTAGCAAAAATAAGATCACACTAGTGCGACGTGAAACGACCGCGATCAAAAAAGCCGACAGCACGGGTAAGTCGCGCACGATTCAGGTAGAAGTGCGCAAGAAGCGCACGGTTGCTTCAGCCCCAACAGAAACGCCTAAAGAACCCGTCTCTGTTGCAGCAGTGGCAGCGCCGCAGCCTGTAAAGGTGCTTGATGAGCAGGAAATGAGTTCGCGCAACGAAGAGGCGCGCGCGCAAGCAGAGTTGGCTGCACGCCAAGCAGCAGAGGTACAGGCCAAGCAGGAACGCAATAAACGTAAAGCTGCACCAGTCGTCGAGCCTGCTCCTGTCGTAGTAGAGCCGATTGCAACTCCAGCTGCGCCAGCCGCAGAAGTGCCAGTTGTTGCTGTCGTGGCCGAGGCCGCAGCGCCAGGTGGTACGTTGCATAAGCCTACACTGAAGCCCGGTGATAAGGTGGTCAAGCCCAAAAAAGTAGAAAAGGCCGCAGATAAAGACAGTCCATGGGATCAGGCTGGACACAAGAAGCGCCCTCCGTCTCGCAGTGTGGATGTAAGAGCCGGAGTGGGAGTCCGTTCTGGCGGATCGTTACGCGCCGGACGCCATGATAAGCACGCCAAGCATGATGACTCGGCTCAGGCTCAACACGCTTTCTCTCTGCCAACCGAGCCTATTGTGCAAGAGGTGATGGTTCCTGAAACGATCAGCGTGTCCGAGTTGGCGCAAAAGATGTCCGTCAAAGCGGTGGAAATTATTAAGGCGCTGATGAAGATGGGCAGCATGGTCACCATCAATCAGGTGCTGGATCAAGAGACAGCGATGATCGTGGTGGAAGAGTTCGGTCACGTCGCCAAACCGGCCAAACCGGATGATCCGGATGCTTATCTGACTGAAGCGCCCGATCACAAAGATGTTGTATTGGAACCCCGCGCTCCGGTGGTAACGGTGATGGGGCACGTTGACCACGGTAAAACTTCGTTGCTGGATTACATCCGCCGTACGCGTGTGGCTTCCGGCGAAGCCGGTGGTATCACGCAGCATATCGGCGCGTATCACGTTGATACACCGCGCGGCATGATTACCTTCCTCGACACCCCGGGTCACGAAGCCTTTACGGCGATGCGTGCCCGTGGTGCAAAAGTCACCGATATCGTTATTCTGGTGGT
>JBAZYW010000212.1:1312-4095 GCA_041659125.1 Gallionellaceae bacterium
CGGACGACGGCGTGATGCCGCAAACCAAAGAAGCGATTCACCACGCCAAAGCGGCGGGGGTGCCTATTGTGGTGGCTGTTACCAAGATCGACAAACCGGATGCGAATTCGGAGCGCGTGCGCCAAGAGTTGGTGGCGGAAGGCGTAGTCCCCGAAGATTGGGGCGGCGATGCAATGTTCGTCGAAGTTTCCGCGAAAACAGGGCAGGGCATTGATGCCTTGTTGGAAGGTATTCTGCTACAAGCTGAAGTGTTGGAGCTGAAAGCGCCGAAAGAGGCTGCGGCCAAGGGTATTGTGATCGAAGCCCGTCTGGATAAAGGCAAGGGCGCGGTGGCGACCATGCTGGTGCAATCCGGCACGCTGAAACGCGGCGATGCGGTGCTGGTTGGTGCCGTGTCGGGACGTGTACGCGCCATGTTGGATGAGAACGGCAAAGCCATTCATCAGGCCGGCCCATCCATTCCTGTCGAAATTCAAGGTCTGTCAGAAGTGCCGGTGGCAGGTGCCGATTTCATCGTGTTGGCAGATGAAAAGAAGGCGCGCGAAATCGCACTGTTCCGTCAAGGCAAGTTCCGCGATGTGAAGCTGGCGAAGCAACAGGCGGCAAAATTGGAAAACATGTTCGAGCAAATGTCGGAAGGCGAAGTGCGCACCTTGTCGCTCATCGTCAAGGCTGACGTGCAGGGTTCATGCGAAGCCATCGCCAGTTCGTTGCAAAAGCTTTCTACTGCTGAGGTTAAAGTTAATTTGATCCACAGTGCGGTCGGCGGTATTACCGAATCCGACATCAACTTGGCGCTGGCCTCCAAAGCGATTGTGATCGGCTTTAACTCCAGAGCCGATGCGGCGGCGCGCCGTTTGGCCGAGTCGTCAGGCGTTGATGTACGTTACTACAACATCATCTATGCCATGGTGGATGAGATTAAAGCGGCCTTGTCGGGCATGCTGGCGCCGGAAAAGAAGGAAAGCGTCATCGGTATGGTGGAGATTCGCCAAGTGTTCACCATCTCCAAGGTGGGTACGATTGCCGGATGTTATGTCACCGAAGGTATCGTCAAGCGCGGCTCGCAAGTACGCGTGTTGCGCAACAATGTGGTTATCCACACGGGCGAGCTCGATTCGCTCAAGCGCTTCAAAGATGATGTGAAAGAAGTGAAGTCGAACTTCGAGTGCGGTTTGTCCTTGCGCGGATTTAACGATCTGGAAGTGGGCGACCAGCTTGAGGTATTCGAAATCGTTGAGGTCGCACGCGCGTTGTAATGGCTAAAGATTACGCCAGAACAGACCGTATCGCCGAGCAGATTCAGCGCGAACTGGCCGGGTTGATCCGGCTGGAAGTTAAAGATCCGCGCGTGCAAAAGGTGACGGTCACCGGCGTGGAAGTGACGAGCGATTACTCCCATGCCAAGGTGTTTTACACCACACTGGATGGCACCAGCAAGCAATTGCAGGAGGGCTTGGATCGTGCGGCAGGTTTTTTGCGCAGCCAACTGGCTCACGCCATGAAGCTGCGCATCATCCCGCAACTGCACTTCGTTTACGATGTTTCCATCGAGCGCGGTTCGCATCTTTCTCAACTCATCGACCAAGCGGTTGCCAGCGATACAAAACTGTTGAAAGAGTAGCGCAATGGTTCGCACTTGGCGTCCGCTCGACGGCGTTCTGCTGTTCGACAAACCCCTCGAATTAAGCTCCAACACCGCACTGCAAAAAGTCCGCCGTTTGTATCAGGCCGAAAAGGCGGGGCACACCGGCACGCTCGATCCGCTCGCCAGCGGCTTGTTGCCTGTTTGTTTCGGCGAGGCCACCAAATATTCTATGGGCTTGCTGGAGGCCGATAAGACTTACCGGGCAACCATATGCTTGGGGCAAACCACCACCACGGGAGATGCCGAAGGCGAGGTCATTCAAACTCGTCCGGTGAGTGTAAGTGCAGAGCAGGTAGGCGAGGTGCTGCAACGTTTTAGCGGCGCGATTCAGCAACTCCCCCCTATGTACAGCGCGCTCAAGCATCAGGGCAAGCCGCTATACGAATATATTCGCAATGGCGAGACTATCGAACGAGCATTGCGCGATGTGTTTATTCATGACTTGCGCATGGAGCGCTTGGAGGGGAGCGAGTTGGACATCATCGTGCGTTGCAGCAAAGGCACCTATGTGCGCACGCTGGGCGAGGACATCGGCGAGGCATTGGGTTGCGGCGGACACCTCACGGCTTTGCGCCGCACGGCGATTGCCGGCTTCAGCCTAGAGAATGCCTATACCTTGGCGCAACTCGAGGCGATGGACGATCCGCAACGGGAAGCATGCTTGTTGCCGCTGGATTGCATGTTGCAAGATTTTCCGAGCATCGAACTGGATGCCACAGAGTTGCAGCGCATGGCGCAAGGTCAGCGTCTAGGTAAAAATTTGGGTTTGCCGGATGGCAAAGTACGTTTGTATTCCGCAGGAAAATTTGTCGGGGTGGGGGATTTGCTCGGTACGCGTTTGGCACCAAGCAGGCTTTTAGCCAGTGTGGCTAAAAGCGCCGCCGCCCCGCTGAATTTAAACTGTTGAATTAACTTGAGCAGGCGGCCCATAAAAGGGTAAAATGCCGCACTTTTTTATTGGAGAGGAAGTAAATGTCTATTACTACGGCACAAAAATCGCAAATCGTGGCCGATTATCAACGAGCAAAGGGCGACACAGGTTCCCCTGAGGTTCAAGTGGCATTGGTCACTGCGAGAATTAATTATCTGACAGATCATTTCAAAGAGCACAGCAAGGATCATCACTCCCGCCGTG
>JBAZYW010000213.1:0-4094 GCA_041659125.1 Gallionellaceae bacterium
TTCCAATACGTTGCGCCGCATCGCGCAACGCCATCATCTCGGCGTGAGCGGAAGGATCGTGGCGCGAAATGGGCGCGTTGCTGCCGCGCCCGATGATCTGCCCCGCCTTCACCACTACCGCACCGACCGGCACTTCTCCGGCCTGCGCCGCCTGCTCGGCCAGCCGCAAGGCTTCGCGCATAAAATCTTCGTCGCTCAAAGTGGCGGCGTGCTGAGCTAACTGCATGAAGTTGTTTCCGATAACGTTCAGGGGCGGCAACCGTAGCACAAGTGCCGTTGTTTGGCGAGGCAAGGAAGCGCTTGCCATGCAGGGATATTTTGTCAACAATGGCGCACCTAACAGGAGTTCATTTGATGTCGAATCAGGCTGTACCGGATTTCACTCTGCCCGCCACTGGCGGTGTCGATTTCACGCTTTACCCCATCCGCAACAAATCGTTGGTGATTTATTTCTATCCCAAGGACAACACGCCGGGTTGCACCACCGAGGCGCAGCAGTTCCGCGACCTGTATGCCGAATACCAAAAGGCGGACAGCGAAGTCGTCGGCGTCTCGCGCGACAGCATCAAGTCGCACGAAAACTTTAAAGCCAAATTTACGCTCCCCTTCGCACTGCTCTCCGATGCGAACGAGACGGCATGCAATCTGTTCGGTGTGATAAAGCAAAAAATGATGTACGGTAAACAGGTTCGCGGCATTGAACGCAGTACGTTCGTGCTGGATAAGCATGGCAAGATTTGCAAAGAATGGCGCGGCCTCAAAGCCGATGGTCACGCCCAGGAAGTTCTCTCGTTCGTACAATCTCGGTAAGGAACATTATGGTAACTCGCAAAGCAGTCCCCAGTAAAAGAAGTACCGACACAAAACTGTTTGTACTGGATACCAACGTGCTGATGCACGACCCGACCAGCCTGTTTCGTTTCGAAGAGCACGATATCTACCTGCCGATGTTCGTGCTGGAGGAGCTGGACAATAACAAAAAAGGCATGACCGAAGTGGCGCGTAATGCACGTCAGGCCAGCCGTTTTATGGATGGCTTGGTCACCGAGGGCGTCAACATTGAGGACGGCGTGTCGTTGCAGGCACTGGGCAACAAGAACGCGACAGGCCGTTTATTCCTGCAAACACAATTCATCGAACACGAATTGCCGAAGAATCTGGCCAACGGCAAAGCCGATAACGCCATCTTGGGCGTGGTCGCATTCCTGCACAAACAGCAGCCGAAGCGTGAAGTCACTCTGGTCAGCAAAGACATCAACATGCGCATCAAAGCGCGTGCGCTGGGTCTGAATGCGCAGGATTACTTCAACGACAAAGTACTGGAAGACACCGACCTGCTCTACACCGGCATGCTGCCCTTGCCGGCCGACTTTTGGGACACCCACGGCAAAGATATGCAGTCCGGCCTGCAAGGTACCCACACGTTCTATAATTTAACGGGGCCGCTGTGCCGCGACATGCTGGTAAACGAGTTCGTGTACCAAGAGGCTAGCACTCCGCCTTTTTACGCCGTCGTCGCCGCGCAGGAAGGCAATGCCGCCACCTTGCGCACGCTCACCGATTACACCCACACCAAAAATTCTATCTGGGGCATTACCGCGCGCAACCGCGAGCAGAATTTCGTGCTCAATCTGCTGATGAACCCCGAGATCGATTTCGTCACCCTGCTCGGCCAAGCCGGTACCGGCAAGACCCTGCTCACCTTGGCTGCGGGCTTGATGCAAACACTGGAGAGCAAGCTCTATTCCGAGATCATCATGACCCGCGTCACCGTGCCGGTGGGCGAAGATATCGGCTTTTTGCCGGGAACGGAAGAAGAGAAGATGTCGCCGTGGATGGGCGCGCTGGATGACAACCTCGATGTATTGAACAAAGCCGACGAAGAAGGCGGCGAGTGGGGACGTGCCGCGACGCGCGATTTGATCCGCTCGCGTATCAAAATCAAATCGCTCAACTTCATGCGCGGCCGCACCTTCCTCAACAAATATCTGATCATCGACGAGGCGCAAAACCTGACACCCAAGCAGATGAAAACGCTCATCACCCGCGCCGGCCCCGGTACCAAGGTGGTGTGCATGGGCAACATCGCGCAGATCGACACCCCTTACCTCACCGAGGGCAGTTCCGGCCTGACTTACGTGGTGGATCGATTCAAAGGTTGGGCGCACAGCGGTCACGTCACCCTGCAACGCGGCGAACGTTCGCGCTTGGCAGATCATGCGGCTGAAGTTCTATGACCGACCCGCTAAACAAGAGCGATGCCGAATGGCGTGAAGAACTGACGCCAGACCAGTTTGAGATTTGCCGCAAATGCGGCACCGAACCGGCTTTTTCCGGCGAATACTGGGATTGCCACGACATCGGCATCTACCGCTGTGTTTGCTGCGGCGCACCGCTTTTCGATTCGGAAACCAAGTACGAATCGGGCACCGGCTGGCCGAGTTTCTGGCAACCCATCGCCGAAGAAGCGCTGATATTCAGCGAGGACGACCCGCTCGGTATGGATCGCGTCGCGGTCTCCTGCGCCAAGTGCGACGCGCATCTGGGCCATGTATTCCAAGACGGCCCCAACCCCACCGGACTGCGCTACTGCATCAACTCCGCCTCGCTCGCTCTCGACAGAAATTAGACAGCCGTATTCCCAATACGGATAATCCGCCCCCTATGAAAATCTTATTCGACCTGTTTCCCGTTATTCTCTTTTTCCTCGTCTTTAAACTGTTCGGCGTATACGCGGCAACGGCGACCGCCATTGCCGCGACGTTCGCGCAAGTCGGCTGGGTCAAATATCGCCACGGCAAAGTGGACACCATGCTGTGGGTGAGTTTGGGCATCATCGTGGTCTTCGGCGGCGCAACCCTGTTTCTGCACGATGAGACTTTCATCAAATGGAAACCCACCGTGCTCTACTGGTTCTTCGCTTCGGCCTTGCTGTTTTCGCGGGCTTTGTTCGGCAAGAATCTCATGCGCTCGCTGCTACAGGAAAAAATGACCCTGCCCGACCCGGTATGGCACTACCTCAACCTCGCGTGGAGCGGCTTCTTCGCCGTGCTGGGCATCGTCAATCTTTATGTGGCCTTCAACTATTCGCTGGATGCATGGGTCAACTTCAAACTGTTCGGCGCAACCAGCATGATGCTGGTGTTCATCCTGTTGCAAGCCGCGATGTTGGCAAAATACGTGGAAAAAGACCATAAGGAAGATAAGTAATGCTCTACGCCATCATCGGACAAATTTTTCCCGATAGCATGGAAAAACGCAAAGTAGCGCGTCCCGCGCATGTGGCGCGTCTGCAAGCCTTGCAAGATGCGGGACGCTTAATTCTCGCAGGCCCTTTTCCTGCCGTGGATGCGAACGATCCCGGAGCCGCCGGCTTTACGGGCAGCTTAATCGTGGCGGAGTTTGCCACCCTGAGCGACGCCCAAGCCTGGGCAAATGCTGATCCGTATGTGAGCGGTGGCGTTTATCAGCATGTCTCCGTACAGCCCTTCGTGAAAACATTTCCCGCATGAACACCATCGAGCAAATGCACAAATACCTCGCCGCATTGCAACCCGAACACATCGACATCATTGACGAGAGCCATCTCCATGCCGGGCATGCGGGTAGCCGTTCCGGCGGAGGGCATTACAAACTGCACATTGTTTCACCCCGCTTCGTCGGCCTTAACACATTGGCACGGCATCGTGTGATATATTCCGCGCTCGGAGAAATGATGCGGCTAGAGATTCATGCGCTGAACATCCAAGCTTTAACGCCAGACCAAATTTAATAACTTATTTTACAAGGACGAATATGATGCTGAAACCTTCCAACATTGCAGCCTTGGCTTTACTGGCAGCGATCGCCGCTAACACAGTCAATGCAGCTGAAAAAGTAGCCGAGCAGGAAAAAAATACCGTCGCCACTGTTAACGGTGTCGCTATTCCTCAATCGCGTATCGACATGCGCATCAAGGTGGCAGCCCAACAAGGCCAGCCCGACAGCCCGGAGATGCGTAAAGCGATACGCGACGACCTGATCAACCTCGAAGTCATCTCGCAGGAAGCACTCAAGAAAGGCTTGGACAAGCAGCCCGATGTCGCTCAACAGAT
>JBAZYW010000214.1:0-4093 GCA_041659125.1 Gallionellaceae bacterium
ATGAGCCAGGAAGGATGTCCGGCGCTGGCGATCCACACGCCCCATAACGTCGGCCATAGCAGCAAGAGAATGCCGATGGGGCGGTGCAGGCGGGTGAGTTGGATGTAGAGGTGCAGGCGTTCGGTGAGGTTCATCTTGCTATTTTACCTGCTCCATCAATGACGGTTGTTACTTGAGTCGCAAAATCTCCGGCAAAAAAACTTCCGTCACCAGCAGCGGTGCGCCGTGCAGCTGGAACAATGAACGTCGCGCCCACAATCTATCCGGCGCATTGCCCAGCACGGCGGCGGCACTCTGGTAGAGCGGATGATTGAAATGCAATGCCTTGTAACGCAATGGTTGGCGTACCACCAAAGGATGTGTGAACAGCAGCGTGCCGAGCGAACGGTTGCCCAAGCCGCGCATCGCCCTCCAAGCGCCGTGCAGATCGGCATGAGCACAAGTGCTGTGCGCGAACACCACCGGCTTGCCATCGGCGTACAGAAACACTTCGCGCGAAAATGCGTAGCGGTCATATGGAATACCCAAGAGCGTGGCTTCGTCGTAAGCCACGCGTGCCAGCCCGCTGTGCAAGGGGCGCACGGTGAAAAGTTTGCAGCGCTGCTGGATGCGGCGCGTGAGCGAACCTTCATCGCGCAGCCAAGGTGTGTAGCCCGCCGCGCCAAGCAACAGGCTTTGCCAGTAATGATCACGCATGCAGAAAATCCGGTTTGTTCGCCATCCAGCGTTGCAAATGTGCGTGCGCCACGGCGGGCGCATCGCGTAAAAGTTCGTCGGCCAAGGTGCGGGCGGTTTCCAATAGTTTCGCATCTTCGTTGATATCGGCGAAGCGCAGCATGGCCACGCCGCTTTGGCGCGCGCCCAGCAATTCGCCGGGGCCGCGCAGGCGCAGATCCTGCTGCGCGATCTCGAAGCCGTCGGTGTTTTCAAAAATGATCTTCAAACGCGCCCGCGCCAGTTCAGACAACGGTTGCTGGAACAATAACACGCACAGGCTCTCCGCCGCACCACGCCCCACGCGTCCGCGCAGCTGGTGCAGTTGCGCCAACCCCATGCGTTCGGCGTGCTCGATAACCATCAGGCTGGCGTTGGGCACATCGACGCCGACTTCGATGACAGTGGTGGCGACCAGCAGATGCACCTCGCCCGCTTTGAACGCGGCCATCACGCGCGCCTTTTCGGCGTTGTCCATTTTGCCGTGCACCAGCCCCACGCTGAACTCGGGGAAAATTTGCGTGAGCGTTTCGTGAGTTTCGATGGCAGTCTGCAATTGAAGCGCTTCCGATTCGTCGATCAGCGGACACACCCAATAGGCTTGGCGCTGCTGCAAACAGGCGGTGCGCACGCGCGCGAACACTTCTTCGCGGCGCGTATCGTTGATGAGTTTGGTGACAATGGGTGTGCGTCCCGGCGGCAGCTCGTCGATCACCGACACATCGAGGTCGGCGTAATAGCTCATCGCCAGCGTGCGCGGGATAGGGGTGGCGCTCATCATCAACTGGTGCGGCTCGGTGAACTCACCAAGCCGTTCGTGGTGAGCTTGTCGAACCACCTGCTCTGCGAACTCTTGCCCTTCGACAAGCCTGTCCTGAGCAGAGCCGAAGGGCTCAGGGCGAACGGCTTTGGAAGTTTTTCCTTTATTGCGCAACGCCAAGCGCTGCTGTACCCCGAACTTATGCTGCTCATCGACGATGACCAAACCGAGTTTGCTGAATTCGACCGAAGCCTGAAACAGCGCGTGCGTGCCGACGGCGATCTGCGTCTCGCCCTGCGCGATGCGCTCGGCGGCGGCTATCTTGTCTTTTTTCTTCAAACTGCCGGAGAGCCACACCGGGCTGATGCCCAGCGGCTCCAGCCAGTCGCGCAGCTTCAGATAATGCTGTTCGGCAAGTATCTCGGTGGGTGCCATGAACGCGACCTGATAGCCATTTTCGATAGCCTGCAAAGCGGCGAGGGCTGCAACGACGGTCTTGCCGCTGCCGACATCGCCTTGCAGCAGCCGCTGCATGGGATGGGCTTGCGCGAGATCATGACGAATTTCTTGCAGCACTTTTTGCTGTGCGCGCGTCAGCGCAAACGGCAGTGCTTTGAGCAATGCCGATGAATGAAAATCGTGAGCGATCAATTGCGGTGCGAGGCGCTCGTGGCGTTTGCGGTAATGCACGCGCATGGAAAGCTGCTGTGCCAATAACTCGTCGAACTTGATACGCCGCCATGCGGGATGCGCGCGTTCCAGCAACGCGGCTTCGTCGATTTGCGGCGGCGGGTTGTGCAGCAACTTCACGCTAGCGTCGAAAGCGGGCAGACACAATTTCCGTAGCAGATCGGCGGGCAAGGTGTCATTCAGTTCCACCGAGTTCAGTGCGGCGAGGATGTGCTTGCGCAACGTGGGCTGCGGCAGCCCGGCAGTGGTCGGATAGACCGGCGTGAGCGCCTGCTTGAGCGCCTTGTTCTCGCCCCCGGCATGGCACTTTGGATGCACCATCTCCATGCCGAAATATCCCTCGCGCGCTTCGCCCAGCGCGCGAATCTTTTTGCCGATGGCGAGTTGTTTCTGCTGGCTCGGATAGAAATTCAGGAAGCGCAAAAACAAAATACCGCTGTCGTCCTGCAACTGGCAGATCAGACTGCGGCGCGGGCGATACGCCACCTCGCTGTGAATGATCTCGCCCTCCGCCTGCGCCGTTTCGCCCGCCAGCAGGTCGTCGATGCGCGTGATCTGCGTCTCGTCCTCGTAGCGCAAGGGCAAGTGCAACACCAAGTCGAACGGCGTGTGGATGCCGAGCTTGGTGAGCTTGCTTTGGACTGCGGGGGGGATTTTGATGGAGTGGTTCACAAACTGAAAACCTAAAACCTTTGTCCGCAGATTTCACAGATTAAAAACCAGACCAAAATCTGCGTGGGTCTGCGTACCCAAGGGCACAAGAACCTCTTCGAGGTAATCTGCGGATAAAAGGGTTTGCTCAATCCTGAAGGTACATCACACCGTCCGCCTCCACCAGCGCATTGCGCGGCAAGGAAGCAACGCCGACGGCGGCACGTGCCGGATAAGGCTGATGGAAATAAGTCGCCATCACCTCGTTCACTTTGGCGAAATGCGCGAGATCCGTGAGGAATATATTGAGCTTCACCACGTCGTTCAGGCTACCGCCCGCAGCGTCGGCGACGGCGCGCAGATTTTGAAACACGCGGTGAACCTGCGCTTCGATGCCCTCGACCATCTGCATGGTGTTAGGGTCGAGGCCGATCTGGCCGGAGAGGTATACGGTGTGATCGACGCGCACTGCTTGCGAGTAGGTACCGATGGCAGCGGGGGCGTCGGGAGTTTGAATCACGGTTTTGTTGGACATGGCGGGCTCCTGTTTGTTGAGTGGCGCATTTTACAACGACTGCTGTCCGCCGCTACAGCGTTCTATCCCCGACAAATCCCGCGCCGAGAATACTGCTGTAAGCCCGGCAGCCTGCAACAGCTCGCGCACCAGCGCAGCTTGGTCATAACCGTGCTCTAGTAATAGCCAACCGTTTTTTTCGAGGTGAACGCCCGCTTGTCCGACGATGCGGCGAATATCATCCAAGCCGTCAGCGCCGGATGCCAAAGCTGTAATGGGCTCAAAGCGCACATCGCCCAGCGACAGGTGGCGGTCATCTGCGGCGATGTAGGGCGGATTGGATACGATCACATCGAAGCGCTGTTCGCGTAGGGCCGAGAACCAGTTGCTTTCGATAAAATGCGCATTGGCGATACCCAGCCGATGCGCGTTGTCACGCGCCACCACCAAAGCCGCAGCAGACGCATCGCAAGCCCAGACTTCAGCATCGGGGCGTTGATGCGCAATGGCCAGCGCAATCGCGCCGCTGCCGGTACCCATGTCAAGTACGCGTGCTTTCGGGCGCGCGATGCGCTCTAACGCCAACTCCACCAACAACTCGGTATCGGAGCGCGGAATCAATGTGGCAGGCGTAACACCGAAAGTTAATCCGAAGAATTCGCGCGTGCCAAGAATGTAAGCGATGGGTTCTCCATGCAGGCGACGCTGCAAAAGCGCTTGGTAAGATGTTTCCTCTGAAGCGCTTAATATTCGTTCCGGATGTG
>JBAZYW010000215.1:0-4080 GCA_041659125.1 Gallionellaceae bacterium
GATTTCGCTGTCGTTTTTTGCCAGTGCGGCGATAAGGTCTTGCAGATTGTGCGGGTCGGAAGGGTCGGGATGGTGGTTGGGGAAATTGCCGTCCACTTCGCAAAACATCTCGGTGACCGTGCAGCCCAATTGGCGGTACAGGTCGGCGGCAAAGTCGCCCGCCACGCCGTTGCCGCAATCCACCGTGATGTTGAGCGGCTTGGCGAGTTTGATGTCGGCGACGATGCGCGCGATGTATTCCGGGGCGATGTTGTATTGGGAATAACTGCCCGCGCCGTGCGTCAGGTTTCCGCTTTCGATGCGTGTGCGCAAGGACTGGATAGTGTCGCCGGACAGCGTTTCGCCTGCCAGTACCATTTTCAAACCATTGTAGTCCGGCGGGTTGTGGCTACCGGTAATCATCACGCCGCAGTCGGTGTTTAACTGGAAGGCGGCGTAATACACCATCGGCGTAGCGACGCGTCCCACGTCGATGACGTTGATGCCGCTTTTCTGGATGCCGCGCGCCAATGCTTTGGCAAAACCTTCGCCAGATAAACGCCCGTCGCGCCCGATGGCAATCGTATGCTGTTTGCGTGCGACCGCTTCCGAGCCGATAGCGTGGCCGATCTGCTCGACGATCTCATCCGTCAGTGTTTTGCCGACGATGCCACGGATGTCGTAAGCCTTAAAAATCTCTTTGGGTAATGCGCTCATGGTTGTTTCTCCGGAATGATAGGAATGTGTCGTGCGACGGTGCTCGGGGTTAATTGCATCATGCAATTGAAGTGGCCCAGCGGGCATTCGCGTTTGAAGCAGGGGCTGCACGGCAGATCGAGTTTGAGTACCTGCGCCTTGTCCGACAGCGGCGGGGTGAACTGCGGGCTGCTGGAACCGAATATGGCGATCAAAGGCCGATCCAGTGCGGCGGCGATGTGCATCAAGCCGGAGTCGTTGCTCACCACCAGCGATGCACAAGACAGCAGCGCAATAGCCTCGGCCAACTCGGTTTCGCCGCACAGATTGCGGCTGCTTCCGTTGCCCAGCGCGACGATTTTTTCGCTGACTTCTTTATCCTTGGAGGAGCCGAGTAGCCACACGACATAACCCTGTTCGCGCAAGCGTTGCGCCAGCTCGGCAAAGTACGGAATCGGCCAGCGCTTGGCGGGGCCATATTCCGCACCGGGACAAAATATCGCCACGGGTTGATCCAATGTCAGTCCGTGCTTGTTCAACACTTGTTGGCGCTGTTCGTACGTGACGCTCAAGCGCGGTTGCGGGATAGCGCGCGGCATTTCATCGGGCATCGCTTCGGCGAGTTGCGAAAAACGCTGCACCATCAGCGGTAGTTTTTCTTTGTCCAGCCTGCGCGCATCGTTGAGTAGGCCGTAGCGCATCTCGCCGACGAAACCGATGCGCTGGGGAATGTTGGCGAAGAAGGGAGTCAGCGCCGACTTGAGCGAGTTGGGCAATATGTATGCGGCATCGTAATGTTTTGCGCGCAACTGTTTGCCGAGACGGTAGCGCGCGAGCAATTGCAACGCGCCATGCGGAAAAGGATTGACGATGACTTCGTGTACTTCCGGCATCTGCTTGAGCAGCGATACCGTCCATGGGGGGGCGAGCACATCAATGGCGCAGTCGGGGAAACGCTGCTTGAGGCGCAGCAACATCGGCTGCATCAACATGCAGTCGCCCACCCAACTGGGAGCGACTACTAAGATATTTGGCATGAGGTAAGCGGGTGGCTCAGTGATGGCCTTGGGGAAGTTCGCCTTTGAGCTTGTACGTCGTGCCGCAATAGGGGCAGCTTGCCGTACCCAGTTTTTCGACCGGAATAGCCACTCTGGGGTGCGCGCTCCACAACTCTTGGTTGGGCGGCGGGCAAAATAGCGGCAGCGCTTCGGCTGTGACTTCGATATAACGTACTTTATGTTCGGCTTTCATGTTGTCTCCTGAGCGTTTGTCTTTGATAGACCATAAAAACGGAGGTGGAATGTAGGAGCGGGCCTTGCCCGCGATTCATCAAATATCGCGGGCAAGGCCCGCTCCTACAAGAACTGATTAAACGTGATCCAGCCAGCCGGCGTATTTTGGATTCTTGCCGCCGACGATGTCGAAGAAGGCTGCTTGCAACTTGGTGGTGACCGGCCCGCGCGAACCGCTGCCGATAACGCGGTTGTCCAATTCGCGGATCGGCGTCACCTCGGCGGCTGTGCCGGTGAAGAAGGCTTCTTCCGCACAGTACACTTCGTCGCGCGTAATGCGCTTCTCGATCAATTCGATACCCAAATCTTTTGCCAGCGTGATGATGGAATCGCGCGTGATGCCTTCCAGACACGAAGTCAGGTCAGGTGTATACAGCTTGCCCTTCTTCACGATGAAAATATTTTCGCCCGCGCCTTCTGCCACGTAGCCGTCCACATCCAGCAACAGCGCCTCATCGTAACCGTCGTGTGCCACTTCCTGATGCGCGAGGATAGAGTTGGTATAAGTGCCCACCGATTTGGAACGGCACATATTGACGTTCACGTGATGGCGGGTGAAGCTCGATGTCTTCACGCGAATACCCTTAGCCATGCCTTCTTCGCCCAGATACGCGCCCCACGGCCATGCGGCCACAGCCACATGGGTGCTGAGAGCCGTCGCCGCGATACCCATCGCCTCGGAACCGTAGAACACGATAGGGCGGATATAGCAGGATTCCAATTTGTTGGCGCGCACCACTTCGCGCTGCGCTTCCATCAGCGTTTCCTTGTCGTACGGCATCTTCATCTTGAAGATGTACGCCGAATTAAACAGGCGGTCGGTGTGTTCCTTCAGGCGGAAAATCGCCGTGCCTTGCGTCGTCTTGTATGCCCGCACCCCCTCGAATACCCCCATGCCGTAATGCAAAGTATGGGTGAGCACGTGGGTGGTAGCTTCGCGCCAGGGGACGAGCTTGCCGTCGTGCCAGATAAAGCCGTCGCGGTCGGACATGGACATGGTGAAGATTCCTTAAAAATTATTGAGCGTCATGAAGGATGTGATTCTAGCCTGTCCCGGATGTTTTATGAAGCGGAAGGACTGTTCTTTGAATATTTTCGGTAGTCTATTCAACCCCGTTTTCAGCAGCCCCCAGCAGTTTTTTCCATAAAGCTTGGACGGGTGCGATGTCAATGGTGCCTTGTTCGACACGGCATAAGGCTTGGTTATTTAAGCGCATTTGATGCTGCAAGCGGCGCAGGTTGCGATAGATGTCGCGTACGGCATCACTGCTTTCCTGTTCGATCAAATGCAGGCTGGCGGCTACTTTCAATAGCGCGAGGTTGCCGCTGTTGGCGGTGAGCTCGGGGTGTGCTGCCGCGTGGGCGAGCACTAAAAACTGCACCATGAATTCGATGTCCACCATGCCGCCGCTGTCGTGTTTGATGTCGAACAGGGCGCTTTTGTTCGGGTGGCCGTCGTGCATCTTCTGGCGCATGGTGATGACTTCGCGGCGCAGTGCTGTAATGTCGCGCGGTTGGCGCAGCACCTGCTCACGGATCGCGTCGAACTGTTTGCCCACATGGGCGTCGCCCGCAGAGAAGCGTGCGCGGGTGAGGGCCTGATGTTCCCATACCCAAGCCTGATTTTTCTGATAATCCGCAAAAGCGACGGTGCTGCTGACCAGCAATCCGCTCGCTCCATTCGGACGCAAACGCAGGTCGGTTTCGTACAGGCGTCCGGCGGAGGTGTAACTGCTCAGTACCGTGTTGATACGCTGTGCCAATCTGGCGTAGTTCTCACCCGCATCCGCATGTTCATCGTCGAACAAAAAGATCAGATCGAGATCGGAGTCGTAGCCCAGTTCGCGTCCTCCCAGCTTGCCGTAAGCGATGATGGCGAACTGTGCCTGTTCCCGATGCTTTTTGCGCGCGTCTCCCCAGCATAGTTTGAGCACGTGTTGCAGGATCAGGTCAGCCAGATCGCTGAGGTGATCGCTGAGTGTTTCCAGCGGTAATAAGCCTTGTAGATCCATCGCCAGCAATTGGAAGGTCTGCGCTTGTTTGAAATGCCGCAACACATCCATTTGTCGCTCCAGATCGCCCGCATGTTCTTGCAGCTGCGCAGCGAGTGATG
>JBAZYW010000216.1:0-4029 GCA_041659125.1 Gallionellaceae bacterium
TATATTCACCCTTACGATCAATGATACCAAGTTGCAGTGCCTGATCTAACGTCGCTTGACTGCGTCCGAAACCAACAATCTCCCCTACCGCGTTGGCCTTGCGCAACGCTAATGCGAACGAGCCGCCGATCAGTCCGACGCCGAAGATGACGATTTTGCGAAAGGCGGGTTGCATGGTTTACAGCGTGCGTCCGATTGCCTTGGCGATAGCACCCAACGTGCCCATGAGCTTCTTCAACTCTTCCGGTGTCAGCGCCTGATCGGCATCGCACCATGCGTCGCACGGGCTCGGGTGCATCTCGACCAGCAGGCCGTCCGCGCCCGCCGCGATGGCCGCTTGCGACAATGCAGGAACCATCCACGCCTTGCCGCCCGCGTGCGAAGGATCGACGATCACGGGAAGGTGAGTCTCTTTTTTCAGCACGGGGATGGCGGTCACGTCCAGCACATTGCGGTACGCTGTTTCGAAAGTGCGGATGCCGCGCTCGCAGAAGATGATGTTGTGGTTGCCGCCCGCCGCGATGTATTCCGCCGACATCAGCCATTCGCTGATGGTGGCCGACATGCCGCGCTTGAGGATGACAGGCTTGTTGAGACGCCCGACTTCTTTCAGCAGGTCGAAGTTCTGCATATTGCGCGTGCCGATCTGGATCACGTCCACATCGTATTCGAGGAAGGCGTCGATCTGACGCACGTCCATCAACTCGGTGACGATAGGCAGCTTGTAGCGGCTCGCCGCCTTGCGGAACATATCCAAGCCTTCCACCCCCTTGCCCTGAAAAGCGTAAGGACTGGTGCGCGGCTTGAATGCACCGCCGCGCATCAGACGGCATCCGGCCTCATGCGTGAACTGCGCCGACAGATCCATCTGCGACTGCGTCTCCACCGAACACGGCCCGGCGATAATCTGAATCTGATTGCCGCCCAACTGGATGCCGCCGATGTCGATGACGGTGTTTTGTTTGTGCGATTCGCGCGACACGATCTTGTATTGCTTGGCGATGTGCATCGCCGATTCCACACCCGGCAGCGAAGTAAACATATCCGCATCCAGCTTGCTTTCATCGCCGATGGCACCGATCACTGTACGCTCGACACCGCGCGAAATATTGGCCTTCAATCCAGCCGTTTCCAGCTTTTTAACCACCACTCCGATTTGCTCATCGGACACTTCTCTACCCATTACGATAATCATTTGCTCTCTCCATTGACCTGCTGACTGATTGCCTTTTCCAGCGCACTCAAAAATTTTGCATTCTCACTTTCCAGACCGATGCTCACACGCAACCAGTCCGGCATGTCGTAATTGGCTATCGGGCGCACGATCACGCCCAGCTCAAGTAAGCGCCGGTACATCGCCGTCGCCCCGCCGATGCGGAACGCCACGAAGTTACCGAACGACGGGATGTATTCCAGACCCAGCTTGGTCAAACCCTCGGTGATCTGCGCCATACCGCGCTGGTTCAGCTCGAAGGTTTTCTTAACAAAGGACACATCGCGCAACGCCGCCACTGCCGCCGCCTGCGCCACACTGTTCACGTTGAACGGTTGGCGCACACGATTGATCATGTCCGTCACCTGCTCGTGCGCCAGCGCGTAGCCCACGCGCAAACCGGCCAGACCATAAGCCTTGGAGAAGGTGCGCGAGATGATGAGGTTGGGGAACTGCTTCATCCAGGCCACAGAATCGTAGCGCTTATCTTCCGGCAGATACTCGTTGTACGCCTCGTCCAGCACCACCAGAATCTCAGGCGGCAGTCCGCGCATGAATGCCTGCAACTCATCTGCACTCAGGAAAGTTCCGGTCGGATTATTCGGATTGGCAATAAAGACGATCTTGGCTTTATTGTCCTTGGCGGCTTTCTGCATCGCCTTCAGGTCATGGCCGTAGCCTTTGACTGCCGGCACACTGATACCTGTCGCACCGACCGCCTGTGTCGCCAATGCGTACACGGCAAAGGCATGCGCCGAGTACACCACCTTGTCGCCGGGCGTGAGAAAGGCGCGTGCCGCCAGCTCCAGCAGATCGTTGCTGCCATTGCCCAAGGTCACATTGGCATGCTTCACGCCATAGCGCTTCACCAGCGCGTCTTTCAACTCGAAACCGTTGCCATCGGGATACAGCGCAATGGTCTTGATCGCCTCTTGCATCGCGGCGATAGCAGCCGAGCTTGCACCCAGCGGATTTTCGTTGGAGGCCAGCTTCACGATGCCGGTGATGCCCAGCTCGCGCTCCAGCTCGGAGATCGGCTTGCCCGGCTGATACGGCGCGATGGAGCGTATATAGGAGGGTGCTAAATCACAGTAATTCAATTGTTACCTTGCTTGCTTAAATATTATTAGAAACCTAATGTAGGAGCGGGCCTTGCCCGCGAATCATTCAATGTCGCGGGCAAGGCCCGCCCCTACATGAACGCCACATCACCTCGGCTAAACGGCCACCGGATAAGAGCCCAGCACCTTGACGAACGCGGCGATCTGCTTGAGTTGTGCCAACGCGGCGGCAACCTTGGCATCGGATTGATGGCCTTCGATATCCACATAAAAAACGTATTCCCACAGCCCGGCTCGCGCTGGACGCGATTCCAGCTTGGTCATGGAAACCCCGTTCTGCGCCAGAGGAACCAACAAGTCATGCACCGCGCCCGGACGATTCGCCGCAGACATCGCCAGCGAGGTTTTATCCTTGCCGGACGGCGCCACATCCTGCTTGCCGATAACGAGAAAACGCGTGGTATTGCGCGCATCATCCTCGATGTTCTTCGCCAACACCTTCAACTGAAAATGCTCCGCCGCCTGCGCACCGGCGACGGCAGCGGCGAATGACTCTTCCGCAGCCAGACGCGCCGCATCGGCATTGCTCGATGCGGTGATACGTTCAACATGCGGCAGATGCGCATTCAACCAGCCCTGACATTGCCCGAACGATTGCGGATGCGAATACACTTTACGTATCAGCGACAGATCGTTTTCTTTCGACAACAAACACTGATGCACCTGCAACAAAACTTCGCCGCATATCTTCAGATTGCTGTTGAGCAACAGATCGAGCGTGCGCCCCACCGCGCCTTCGGTGGAATTTTCCACCGGCACCAGACCGTAATTCGCCGCACCGTTTTCCACCGCAGCGAACACGCCGTCGATGGAATCGGCGGGCAATCCAGCGCTCGCTTGCCCGAAGCGCTGGAACATCGCCGCCTCGCTGAACGTGCCATGCGGCCCCAGATAAGCCACACGCAGCGGCGCTTCCAATGCGCGGCACTGCGACATGATCTCGGTGAACAACTGGGTCACGCCTTGGTTCGGCAGCGGCCCGCTGTTCGCTTGCACCATACGCTGCAACACCTGCGCTTCGCGCTCGGGACGCAATACCGCACCGTTACCTTTGGCATGACCGATCTGCTGCGCGAGTGCGGCACGCTGATTGAACAACTTGAGCAGCTCATCGTCGATGCGGTCAATCTGCCCGCGAAATTTTTTTAATTCAACAGTCATGCATCCGCCTCCAACGGCAAAGCCCGCACCATCAGCACGCCGGGAATGGCGGCGATCTGCGCGATCAACGTATCCGGCAGCACCGTGTCGGTGTCCACCAATGTGTAGGCCATCTCACCGCGCGATTTGTTCATCATGTTGTGGATGTTGATGCCCGCCTCCGCCAAGGTAGTGGATATCTGTCCCAGCATATTCGGCACATTGGCATTCGCGATCGCCAGACGGAATACCGATTCGCGCGGCATAACCACATTGGGGAAGTTCACCGTGTTGGTGATGTTGCCGTGCTCCAGATATTCGCGCAGTTGCTCCGCCACCATCACCGCACAGTTCTCTTCCGCTTCTGCGGTGGACGCCCCCAGATGCGGCAACGCGATGATCTTGTCGTTGCCGATGGTCTTGTTGCCCGGAAAATCGCACACGTAGCAACGCAGATGCTTGCTTGCCAGCCCGGCAATGACAGCATCTTCGCTGACGATGGCGTCGCGCGAAAAATTCAGCAGCACTGCATCGGACTTCATGATCTCCACGCGC
>JBAZYW010000217.1:0-4011 GCA_041659125.1 Gallionellaceae bacterium
CGACTCGCAGCACCTGCCCTTATTGCGGGGTGGGCTGCGGCGTGGAGGTGAGCGTTGCGGCGGATGGCATCACGTTGTGCGGCGATCAACAACATCCGGCAAACCTCGGGCGACTATGCTCCAAAGGTGCTGCATTGGCTGACACATTGGATCACGAAGGGCGCTTGTTGCATCCCTTGGTCAATGGGCAACGCGCTTCGTGGGATGAGGCGCTGGATCGTGTTGCCGATGGCTTCAAAAAAATCATCGCCGAACACGGGCCGGATGCCGTGGCCTTCTATGTCTCAGGGCAGCTGTTGACCGAAGACTATTACGTCGCCAACAAGCTGATGAAAGGCTTCATCGGCAGCGCGAACATCGACACCAATTCCCGCTTGTGCATGTCGACCGCAGTGGCAGCGCACAAACGCGCTTTCGGTGCTGATGCCGTGCCGGTTTGTTATGAGGATATAGAGGCCGCCGATCTGGTGGTCATCGCCGGTTCCAACTATGCGTGGGCGCACCCGGTGCTTTACCAGCGTTTGGCTGCGGCGAAAAAAGCCCGTCCAAGCATGCAGGTAGTGGTCATAGATCCACGGCGCACGGCGACTTGCGACATCGCCGATCTGCATCTGGCCGTCGCACCGGGAGCGGACGCATATTTATTCAACGGCTTGCTGCACTTTCTGCGGCGCGAAGACGCGCTTGATCTGGCCTACGTCGAGGCGCATGTGGAAGGTTTTGCGGCAGCGTTTGAAGCGGCGCGGACAGTGAGCTCGATTCCCAAAGTAGCGCAGGTTTGCGGAGTTGCTGAAACTCAGCTTAGCGAATTCTTTCGCATGTTCGCGCGCACTGAACGCACGGTGACGATCTTTTCGCAAGGTATCAATCAATCCTCCAGCGGCGTGGACAAGGCCAACGCGATCATCAACGTGCATCTGGCGACAGGTCGCATCGGACGTCCCGGCATGGGGCCGTTTTCTGTCACGGGACAACCGAATGCGATGGGCGGGCGCGAAGTGGGCGGTCTTGCCAATCAACTGGCAGCACATCTGGACTTTTCCGATGCGGCGAGCATTGATCTGGTGGCGAGATTCTGGAATGCACCCGGCATTGCACAAGCGCCCGGATTGAAGGCGGTGGACATGTTCCAAGCCATCGCAGATAAAAAAATCAGGGCGGTGTGGATCATGGGCACCAACCCCGTGGTGAGCATGCCGGATGCAGACCGTGTGCGCGCCGCCCTGCTGGGTTGCGAACTGGTGGTGGTGTCCGATTGCGTGCAACACACCGACACCACGGCTTGTGCCGACATCCTGTTGCCTGCCGCAGGATGGGGAGAAAAAGACGGCACGGTGACCAATTCCGAACGGCGCATTTCGCGGCAACGGCCATTCCTCCCTGTAGCCGACGAAGCAAAACCGGACTGGTGGATCATCACTCAGGTGGCGCAGCGCATGGGCTTTGCCGAAGCGTTTTCGTATACAAAACCTGCACAGATATTTCGTGAGCATGCACGACTGTCCGGTTTTGAAAATGCGGGGAAACGTGCTTTCGATATAAGCGCATTGACCGAGTTGAACGACAGGGAATACGAAGCATTGCAGCCGATGCAATGGCCGGTCAGCAGCGTTGCGCCGAACGGTACACAACGATTGTTTGCCGACGGCAAGTTTTATTCCTCTAGCGGCAAAGCGCGCATGGTCGCGGTTACACCGCAACTGCCTGCCGTGGCGACCGATGCCAATTTCCCGCTGGTGCTGAACACCGGCCGCATCCGCGATCAGTGGCACACCATGACGCGCACTGGCAAAGTGCCGCGCCTGAATACCCATGTGTTTGAACCATTCGTGCAGGTACAAGCATCCGATGCGCAAGTTCATCAACTGCAAGATGGCGGATTGGCGCGCCTGACCAGCCGCCACGGCAGCATGCTGGCACGGGTACAGATCAGCGAAGATCAGCGTCCCGGTTCTGTGTTTGTACCGATGCACTGGAGTGATGCTTTTGCCAAGTCGGCACGGGTGGACGCACTGATCGCACCGATCACCGATCCAATCTCCGGCCAGCCGGAATCGAAACATACGCCAGTACGCATTGATCCATATAAACCGCTTTGGCAGGGATTCGTATTGAGCCGTACACGGTTGGATTTGGTCGATGCGAGTTATTGCGTTGGCTCACTGGGTGTCGGTTATTGGCGGCACGAGATCGCTGGCGAAACATTGCCGGATAACTGGCGCAGTTGGGTACAAAAAGCATGGCATGGATCAGGAGATTGGCAGGAGTATCAAGACGCGGCGATGGGGCGTTACCGTGCGGCTTGTCTTAACGAAGGCAAATTAGACGCCGTTTTTTTTATTGCTTCGGATCAGCGTCTGCCGGAACGGGAGTGGGTCGGCAATTTATTCGGAAAGGCTGTTTTGGATACGGCGGATATGAGCGCGTTGCTGGCGGCGCGCCCTCACAAAGGAGCGGTGTCTGATACTGGACGCACTGTGTGCGCCTGTTTTAGCATCGGTGAAAAGACGATACGACAGGCCATAAAAAAACATGGACTGAACAGCGTTGAGGAAGTTGGGCAAGTGCTGAAGGCCGGGACAGGGTGTGGTTCCTGCGTGCCCGAGATACGTCGTATCGTAGCGCCATAGCAAGGTAGCTAACGAGCTTGCAGCCTTAAGTTGTAGTTTGTGAAACGACTAGCCCTCAGACTAACCCAGAAAAAATGCTGGGTAATTTGTGGTTTATCGCCATCCGACTAAGTTAGCGGGCAATCAATCAAGATTGGCGGGGTGGAGAAAGCAGCCTTATTTAAAGTGAAAGGAGCGCCATTTCTGGCTTTTATTTAAACTCTTTCTTTTTGCATTGAGAGCTTCAGAGATGCAATCACGACGCCATTTACATTCTTTGTTATAACAATCATGACCAGCCGGAGTGGCGTAACACGCCGCCTGTCCGTCAGCAGTCTGCATCTGTTGAATGAGCTTGGCTTGCAGGCTAAGCGAGATATCGATTTCCATGGGCGAATTCTCTATTTTTAGGGATTGATATGCGATCTACGGACTTACCACGAACCGTCTGAAGGGCAATCCAAATTTAGACTTGTGCTCTCCGCAAGTGAATCCAGAAAGTCGCCGAAGCACTCACGCCGCTGGGGGCATTCAATATTGGAACAATCCTCGTTTGGCTTGGCAGAGGGACAGGCTATTCGACCCCCATCAATTTGTACCAATCGAATAGGCTGAGCGTGGAGATTAAACGAAGCGTTCATTACCATTTGCGCTCCCCCTTTCCCTTTGAAATCGAATATCGAGAGTTTCATCAAAGCAGTCATGGCGCCAGCAACATGTCTTATTGAGACAGTGTTCGCTGGACGCCGCAGCGTAACAGACAGTCTGCCCGTCTGCGGCCTGCATTTGCCGGATAAGCCGAGCTTGCAGGCTATGCGGTGTGATATTTCCCATGTGCAATTTTCCTGCGTTTGGATTAAGTGGGTCCAAGATTACAGTCAAATGCATGCAGGGCATATATGCCAAATGGCCTATGGACGGTTCTATATATTTCGGCGCAGGGGATAGATATGCGGATGTCGGCGTTTATCCGGCAGTGTGCAGGTTGAGTGTTCGCAATCGGTTGGATCGGCCGCTTTATTCGCGAAGTAATGCAGCCATGAGGTATTTTTATCGGGCTGGTTCACCATTGGGGATTTGCTGTCAGCCGTGCTGTGAACAGGTTGTCGGGAGCAAATGAGCGGAAACGCGGTAAGTTAAAATCAAATTCTAGAAGCTTTCTTTAGCGAGCGAGATTTATGCGCAACTGATCCAGCGAAACGGTTGTGCTTGTTCCTGTATCGCGCAGAGTTTTATTTGCGAGACCGAGTTCCGTTCCGTGGTTGGATAGCAGATCAAGCAGAGGCGTCGTTGCTTCGTCGAGCAGCTCGCCCGGATGAGCATTGAGGCGGAGCAAGAAATGTTTGCGCTGAGGATAGAGCGCAGTCCAGCGCCAAGCCAGAAAACGGTCATTGCTTTTGTA
>JBAZYW010000218.1:0-4009 GCA_041659125.1 Gallionellaceae bacterium
CGGTGTGGACGAGTACGTGCCGAAATTTGAACCCCAGAAATTGGCGCAGACGTTGACACGTTTGCTTACTAAATAGGAGCCGATCATGTCTTTCACAGAAATTACACAAAACGAAGGTAGCAGCGTGTTCGACTCGGTAGATGCGCGCGCCAGCTTGGCCGGTTCCAACAAGATGGAAATCCTGTTGTTCTCCATTGGCTCGAATGAGGTGTTCGGGATTAACGTGTTCAAGGTGAAAGAAGTCACCCGCAACATACGCATTACCAAAACGCCCAACATGCCGCATGGCGTGGATGGCATCGTGAGTTTGCGCGGCCATGTGATGCCGGTGCTCAATCTGGCTTCGTTCATGGGCTTGGGTGATCCCGAAGAGCAGCAGGTGATGATGGTGGCGGAATACAGCCGCCACGTTCTGGGCTTTCTGGTGCGCGATGTGGATCGCATCATCCGCGTGGATTGGAACAAGGTGCGCGCTGCTGAAGGCATGATGAGCGGCAACTCGCATTTGATCACGGCAATTACCGAATTGCCCAATGGCAGCCTCGTTTCCATCCTCGATGTGGAGCAGATCATGGCGACGGCATTCGGCGAAGCGGTGGTCGGCGCGGTGGAGAAAGTCGAAGGAGGCCATGAAAAGTCCGTCTTTTTCGTGGATGACTCTGCGGTCGCGCGTAAGAAAATAGCCGAACTGTTAGACAAGATGGGTGTGAAGCATGTTCAGGCACATAACGGACTCGAAGGTTGGCAGCGCCTGCAAGGGCTGGCGGAATCGGCGACAAACTCCGGACATGATTTGCACGAACAGATTCAGGTGATATTGGTGGATGCGGAAATGCCGGAGATGGATGGCTATGTGCTGACACAGCACATCAAAGCCGACCGGCGTTTTGACAACATCCCGGTGGTGATGCATTCGTCCTTGTCTTCGGAGGCGAACCGGACGATGGGAACGCGTGTGGGAGTTGATTACTACGTGCCGAAATTCGACGGATTGATGTTGTCTGAGACGCTCAGGCCGTTGCTGTAAAAATTATAAGTAGTAGAGGGAGGACACCGTGGCTGATCCAAATATGAAAATTCTGGTAGTGGATGATTTCTCGACGATGCGAAGAATCGTGCGCAATCTGCTCAAGGAATTGGGTTTCGCCAATGTGTCCGAGGCGGAAGACGGCGTGGATGCGCTGAACAAATTGCGCACTGAAGGAAATTTCGAATTCGTGGTGTCGGATTGGAACATGCCGAACATGACGGGCATCGAGTTGTTGCGGAATATCCGCGCCGATGCCGCGCTCAAGCACTTGCCGGTATTGATGGTTACGGCGGAAGCGAAGCGCGAGAACATCATCGAAGCGGCGCAGGCGGGAGCATCCGGTTATGTGGTGAAGCCGTTCACGGCCGCCACGCTGGATGAGAAATTGAAAAAAGTATTTTCAACTATGCAGAAGTGAGAGATGCCATGAGTACAGCTAATAATGATTCGGATGATCTGGAAGCCCTGTTCGACAGCATCGCGGCCAGCGGCAACGAAGCGCCTGCGGCGGCAGTAGTAGAAAAATCTGTGGCTGCGGCAACGGATGTGCAAGCGGCAAATCCGCAAGTGATCAACAAGATCGGCCACATGACGCGTGCTTTGCACGACAGTCTGCGCGAGCTCGGTTACGACAAAAATCTGGAAAAAGCGGCCAATGCCATCCCGGATGCGCAAGATCGCCTCACCTACATCGCGACCATGACGCAGCAGGCGGCGGAGCGCGTGTTAAACGCCACGGAGGCGGCGCAACCGGTAGTGGAGAAGATTGAAGGCGAAGCCAAGTATCTGTCCGGCGAATGGCAAAAATTATTCGAGCAGAAGTTGGATGCAGAGCAGTTCAAACAATTAGCGACGCGCACCCATGCCTATTTGGTGGAAGTTCCAAAACAGACCAAGGCGACCAACGCCTATCTGACAGAGATCATGATGGCGCAAGACTTCCAGGATCTGACCGGGCAGGTCATCAAGAAGATCATCGAAGTCACGCAAAACATGGAGCAGCAATTGGTGTCTCTGCTGATCGAAAACGCGCCGCCTTCGGTGAAGATCGACTCCGGGCTGTTGAACGGGCCGGTCATCAATGGGCAAGGGCGCAGCGATGTGGTCACCAGCCAGAAACAGGTGGACGATCTGCTGGATAGTTTGGGATTTTAAAGGCAAGACAATTTAGCCACAGATGCACACAGATGGTTGATGAATTTGTTTGTGTTTTATCAGTGAAAATCAGTGTTTATCTGTGGCAGGTAGATTTTTAGGTTTGTAATTGCAACAGCGGTTTTAAGAGCATCTCCCGCAAGGGCGCGAGGGGCGAATCGCTAGAAATATTGGAGTTCTAAAATGAACGACTTCACGGGTATGGAAGAGTTGTTGCAGGATTTTCTTCTGGAGGCATCCGATCTGCTGGCCGATGTGGACAGCAAATTGATGGAACTGGAAAAAAATCCAAACGATAAAAATACGCTCAATGTGATTTTTCGCGGTTTCCACACCATCAAAGGCGGTGCCGGATTCTTGAATGCGACCGAGCTGGTGACGCTGTGTCACTTGACCGAGAATCTCTTCGATAAATTGCGCAATGCAGAATTACATCTCAATCCCGGGTTGCTGGATGTCATTCTGGCTGCAACGGGCGATGTGCGTCTGATGTTCAACGATCTGGGCAGAGGCGTGCAGCCACAGCGCGCACCGCAAGCCGTGTTGGATGCATTGGAAGCCGCGCTGAAAGGCAAGGAAGTGTCAATGAATGGCGCGGCAAAGGCACCTGTCTCCGCCCCCGCACCCGCTGCGCCGCCGGTTTCAGCGGCATTGCAAGCGGCTGCGCAGAACGGCCCGGATTGGAATGCGTTGTATCAAACCATAGTAGGAGGTGCGCCAGCAGTTCCTGTTGCAGTAGCCCCAGTTGCAGCTGAGCCTGTTTCCGCTCCCGTAGCGAGTCCCAGCGCTGCGGAAATCGATGAAGAAAAACTCAAGCAGAGCGCTTTCGGTCGCCGCACGGAGGATGTGCCCGGGCGCACCGCAGCGCCTTCCGCAAGTCGGCGCGAGGCAGAGCCTGCCGCAAAAGACAATACGATACGCGTGGATACCGACCGCCTCGACCAGGTGCTCAACTTGTCGGGCGAAATCGGTCTGACCAAAAACCGGCTGACGCATTTGCGCAGCGATATTTTGCAAGGCCGTTCCGATGCGGAGACGCTCAAGTCTTTAGACGAATCGGTGAGCCAGCTCGATATGCTGGTGGTGAGTTTGCAAAACGCGGCGATGAATACGCGCATGCAACCCATTGGCCGTTTGTTCAAAAAATATCCGCGCTTGGCGCGCGATCTCGCGCGTCAGTTGGGCAAAGATGTCGAGCTGGTGTTGTCGGGTGAAGAGACCGAGATCGACAAGACCATGATCGAGGACTTGAACGACCCGCTGGTTCACTTGGTGCGTAACTCGGTGGATCACGGTGTGGAAAGTGCCGAACAACGTGCCGCAGCGGGCAAACCGGCCAAGAGCGTGGTGTATCTGAGTGCGCGTCAGGAGGGCGATCATATTTTGATCAGCATCGCCGACGATGGCAAAGGTATGCGCCCCGAAGTGATACGCAGCAAAGCCATCGAAAAAGGTTTGATCACGTTGGAGGCCGCCAGTGCGCTGGATGAGAACGAAAGTTTAAATCTGATTTTGCTGCCGGGATTCTCCACCAAAGATGAAATCTCCAGCGTGTCCGGTCGCGGTGTCGGCATGGATGTGGTAAAGACCAATATTAACAAGCTGAACGGCACGATCACGATTGATTCCGAGCCGGGCAAAGGTTCGACGTTCACTATTTCCTTGCCGCTCACGCTGGCGATCTTGCCGGTGCTGTTGCTGAAACTCAGTGATCAGCCGTTTGCCGTGCCGCTGTCGATGGTGCGCGAAATCATGTCGGTGACGCCGGAAGGGCAGCAGTTGATCTCGGGCAAGCCCACCATGGTGGTGCGCGGTGAAGTGTTG
>JBAZYW010000219.1:0-4006 GCA_041659125.1 Gallionellaceae bacterium
GCTTTGTAGGCATCATGCACTTGCTCTTGAAAAAGATTATCGTGTCGTTGAATTTGACGGAAACCGTCAGAAGCATTTGAGTGACTCATGATAAATTCTCCTTTTATTTAAAACGCCTACAAGGGATGCTTGGCACAATGAATTACCTGGATTAAATACATCGCTGCCAAGATGTTTTTTGGCGGAAATAGCACCGACTTTAGATATTTCCTTGTTGGTCGTGCAGGGTTTGGAAATCTTTCGCAACTCTTCAACAGTAGCGGCAACCGCTTTGTCGATGCCGCGCTTCATATCCATCGGATTCATCCCTGCGGCAACAAACTTCATGCCTTCGCGCACAATACCTGCACCAGCACAGTGGCAGCACCATCGCCCGCCACATCAGAGGTCTTACTGGGCACCTCCTCCACCATTTGCACGCCCATGTTCTCGAACTTGTCTTTGAACTCAATTTCCTTCGCCACTATGACACCCGAGTTGGCCACCAGAGACGGCTCATAGGATCGATCCAGAATAACGTTGCGCCCCGGGGCCCCGGGGTCCCAGTGTCACATTGACCGCATCGGCCAGAATACTCACCCCCGTAATGATTTTGGCGCGAGCGGCATCATGGAATAAAACCTGTTTTGCCGGTATTTTGGAATCCCCTGTAACGAATGTTGCTCCGGCTTAATCAGCTTTCCAGCACAGCGATGAGGTCGTCTTCCCGCATGACGAGAAATCCTTCTCCATCGATTTTCACGGGATGACCTGCATACTTGCCGAACAACACCCTGTCACCGACCTTCACTTCGAGCGGATGCAGCTTGCCGTCTTTCAACCTATTTCCTGCGCTTGCCGCGATGACCTCGCCTTGATCGGGCTTTTCTGCTGCCGCATCCGGAATTAAAATTCCGGATGCGGTTTGCTCGCTTTCATGCCGCTTTACCAGAACGAAGTTATGCAATGGAATGAGCTTCATAACGTCCTTTCCTATGGCGTGTCGTTCCTGCACAGGCAGCGTTTATGAAATAGCGATTTTCTTGCTGGTCGACCCTGGCTTTTTAGGCAGCGTCAGCTCAAGCACACCATTGTTGTATTTAGCCTCAACCTTGCTTTGATCGACCTCGTCGGCCAGTGTGAAACTGCGCGAGGCCATACCGTAACTGCGCTCGCTACGGATCACGCGTTCGCCTTCTTTTTCTTCCTTTTCCTGCTTGACTTCGGCGCTGATGCAAACCATGTTTCCATCGACGGTCACATGGATGTCATCTTTGTTCACCCCGGGAATTTCCGCCTTGACTATATATTTTCCATCCGCCTCCTTCACATCCATTTTGATCTGAGGCTCGATTTCCATTGCTTTGCGTGAAAACGGACGCATCGTAAACCTGTTGAAAACATCGTCCATATCCCCAAAAGGGTCAAAGCGGGCGAGTTCACTGAAAGGGGAAAAACGAGTAATGTCATTCATAATATTTCTCCTTAAGGATATGAAAAATAGTGATGCATGAATCGTCAAAAATTACTCAGCCAGCTTGAATGTTGGAAGCCTGTTTACCCTTGGGGCCTTGTATTGTTTCAAAGCTGATTTTTTGGCCTTCTTTGAGCGTTTTGAATCCACTCATGTTGATGGCTGAAAAGTGTACGAACAAGTCGCCACTCCCATCCTCCGGCGTAATGAAGCCAAAACCCTTCGCATCGTTGAACCATTTAACTGTACCGATTGCCATGTGAATTGTTCCTTATTCGAAAACGGGAGCGGCTCCCGCAAGCCTTGTTGTATTTAATTGAAACAACTGAATTCATGGCACCACTCCCCGGCGAGCAGCATCAAAACAGTCCTCGCGCCAAAGACAACTTACTTGATCGCATTCGCCATTGACGGCGGTGGAAAAACATTCGACATTCCCCTCTGCTGCCTGAATTAATTTGATCAACTCGGCTTTTGAAAGCTTGCCGGGGTGAACACCCCGAGACTTGGCAATAGTGCGTATCTGTTCGACTTTCACAAAAATTCTCCTCGATATAGCGAATCAACCAGCTGGGCAGCAGTGCTTTTTAAGATGGCTTAAAACGATGGTCACGGATGGGACAAGTTAGATATCGAGCGCAACAAGGCTGCACGGTATGGCGTAATGTAGCGGCCAGAGCAACTCTCCTTCGGCGCACTGTTAAAATGCCCTTTGTCTGTAACAGGCGTATCAATTTCTATACCGTTCTTCGCCATTTCCATCAGAACGCAATCAATTTCCTCGGGCTGAGAAAGAGTGTGGCTCATCGTATTTCCTTTCAAATGTGGTAAGGACTACTCAGGTCAACAGACTCGCTGTTTGTATCTGTTGGCGGCATTGATTTGTGAACTTTTTCAACGTGTTTGATTATGCACAACAGGCTCGTGACAAAGCTATCAGTCGATGCTGATTTTCTTATCAGGAAAGAGAAAGGAGTGCTAGGGATTTTCCTAGTAGTACATCAAACGAAAAATGAATGCGCGGAAATTGCGCCCCGGATTTAACACTGAGTGGATTTAAATCCCCTATTCGGCGCGACAATATTCATTTTTATATCAAATGGTTAGAAATTATTTAAATCCATCACCCCGCGTTAGTGGACTCGACAAATTCCAGCGCGTTGTGATCCGGGTCGCGGCAAAACAAAGCACTACGACCGGATCGACTCAAGGTATATGCAATCCCGGCACTATTTAACCGTTCAATCAATTTCGCAAAATCTGCAACCAACAGCGCCACATGATGATCGCGTCCGCCGTGCGCTGGGCGTTGCAATCCCGCTTCAGGATTCGGCAGCGACATCAGATGTATCTGCTGATTTGGCGCGATGTCGTACCACACTCCGTCGAAGCCCATCTGCGGACGGTTCGGGTCAGGTTGTAAACCGAGGATGTCCTCGTAAAAGGCACGCGATTTGGCAAGGTCGCCGGTGATAAAGGTAGCGTGGTGAATACCTGTGATCATTACACCTTGACCGGATGCACTTTGCTCGCGCAAAGTTTGGCGCGCGCCCTCGCCTCATCTGTATCGCGGCCATTTGCCAGCGCCACTCCCATGCGACGCTTCGTGAACGACTCCGGTTTGCCAAACAGGCGCACGTCGGATTCTGGTACACGCAGCGCTTCGTCCACACCGCCGAAAGTGATGCCCTTCTCTTCAAGTTGACCGTAGATCACGGCACTCGCCCCCGGCGCGCGCAAGGCGGTGTCGACAGGCAAACCCAAAATGGCACGGGCATGCAACTCGAATTCGTTAAAACGCTGACTGCACATTGTCACCATACCGGTGTCGTGCGGACGCGGACTGACTTCCGAAAACCAAACTTGGTCGCCTTTAACAAACAGCTCCACGCCGAAAATACCCAAGCCGCCGAGGTTGTCGGTCACCTTCTTGGCGATGTCGCGTGAACGCTGTAGCGCCAGTGGCGACATCGCCATCGGCTGCCAGCTTTCGACGTAATCGCCACGAATTTGAACGTGCCCGATAGGTTCGCAGAAATGTGTTTCGGTTTCTCCGTTCGCACCGATGGCGCGCAGCGTGAGTTGCGTGATCTCGTAATCGAAGGCGACAAAGCCCTCGACGATCACCCGCCCCTGATCCACGCGCGAGCCGCTGGCGGCATATTTCCAGGCAGCATCTATCTCTGCGGCGCTGTCTACTTTCGATTGCCCCTTGCCGGAAGACGACATCACCGGCTTGATAATGCACGGGTAGCCGATTACCGCAATAGCGGCACGCAACTCTTCCAAGCTGTCAGCGAATTTGTACGCAGAGGTCGGCAGCCACAACGTCTCGGCGGCAAGACGGCGTATGCCTTCGCGGTTCATGGTGAGCTGCGCGGCACGCGCTGTCGGAATGACCCGCGCCAATCCCTCTTGCTCTATCTGCACCAGCATATCGGTGGCAATGGCTTCGATCTCCGGCACGATCAGATCCGGTTTTTCCTGTTCGATCAACGCACGCAAAGCTGCGCCATCCGCCATGTTGATGACATGCGCGCGATGCGCCACCTG
>JBAZYW010000220.1:0-4003 GCA_041659125.1 Gallionellaceae bacterium
TTAATGGCGTATCACGCGCCGACGCTGCGCGATGCGGAAAAAGACAGCGTGCCGTATGCACTCGAAGTATTGGCAGGTATTTTGGATGGCAATGAATCGGCGCGACTGAACAAGGCGCTGGTGCGCGAACAGCAGATCGCGAGCGAGGTAGGGGCGGGGTATGACGACACTGCGCGCGGGCCGGGTATGTTTACGCTGGAAGGCACTCCCTCGGAAGGCAAGACGGTTGCCGATCTGGAAGCCGCCTTGCGCGGGCAGTTAACCAGACTGGTACGCGATGGAGTGAGTGCGGAAGAGTTGCAACGGGTCAAGGCGCAAGTCACCGCAAACGAGGTTTACAAACGCGACTCGGTGTTTTACCAGGCCATGCAGATCGGGCAGTTGGAAAGCATCGGGCTGGGTCATCAGGCGATACCCGTGATGTTGAGAAAAATCCAGGAGGTCAGCGCGCAACAAGTGCAGGATGTGGCGCGCGATATCCTGAAGGATGACAACCTCACCGTGGCGGTGCTTGACCCGCAGCCGCTCGCTGATAAACCCAAACATGCGGGAGGAAATTTCCATGCGCACTAAATTATGGCTCTTTGCGGCAATGTGCTGTCTGGCCGGCAATGCTTTTGCAACGCCGAAGATACAACACTGGCAAGCGCCCAGCGGCACGCAAGTATATTTCGTGGAAGACCATGACCTGCCGATGCTGGACGTGGCGGTGGATTTCGCCGCAGGAAGCGGTTTTGACGACGCGGCGAAACCGGGCGTGGCGGGAATGATGCACGGCTTGCTCAGCCTCGGTGTCGAAGGCATGAACGAGGACGATATCGCGCGCAAGTTGGCCGACATCGGCGCGCAACTGGGCGGACACTTCGATGCGGATCGTTCAGGTTTGAGTCTGCGCACCTTGAGCAATGCGGCGCAGCGCGATGTGGCATTGGATATTCTGGCGCGCGTGTTGCAGCATCCCTTGTTTCCCGAAGCGGTGCTGGCACGCGAGAAGGTGCGCATGATCGCTGCGCTGAAGGAGGCCGAGACCAAGCCGGAAAGCATTGCCGCCAAGGCATTCGGCAAGGCGGTGTTCGGCACGCATCCGTATGGATCTTCTCTGGAAGTTGCCGATGTGGAAAAAATCCAGCGTGCCGATTTGGAGAGTTTTTACCGGGCGCATTACGGCGCGAGTGCAGCGGTCGTGGCGTTGATGGGTGACATCACGCGCGCCCAAGCCGAAGCCATCGCACAGCAGCTCACTTCGAGTTTGCCCACTGGCGGAGCGAGCACCCGCATAGCTCCGGTGACGGTGCTGATTCAAACCAGCGAACAGCGCATTGCGCATCCTGCCAGCCAGAGCCATATCCTCATCGGTACGCCGGGGGTTGCGCGCAACGATGCGGATTATTTTCCGCTGTATGTCGGCAACTATATTCTGGGCGGGGGCGGCTTCGTGTCGCGTTTGATGCACGAGATACGCGAGCAGCGCGGCATGGCCTACAGCGTCTATAGTTATTTCATGCCGATGCAGCAGCCGGGCGCATTTCAAGTCGGCTTGCAAACCAAAAAAGAACAGGCCGATGAAGCGCTCAAGTTGACGCGCGCCACCCTGCGCGACTTCGTGGACAAAGGCGTGACGGAGAAAGAGCTCAAGGCCGCCAAAGACAACATTATCGGCGGCTTTCCGCTGCGTATCGACAGCAACAGAAAGATACTCGATTACCTGGGCGTGATCGGCTTCTATAACTTGCCGCTGACCTATCTGGACGACTTTACCGCCAAGGTGGACAGGGTAACGACTGCACAGATACGCGATGCGTTTAAACGGCGCATTCATCCCGATGCGATGGCGACTGTAATCGTCGGCGCGCCGGAAGAAAAGAAATAATCGGCCACGGATGAGGAGTTAGAGAATTAACAAAGTTCGCATTATCGGCGGCAGTCATCGCCGCCGCCTGATTGAGTTTCCCGATGCGGAAGGGCTGCGCCCGACGCCGGATCGGGTGCGCGAGACGCTGTTTAACTGGCTCGGGCAGACGTTGGATGGGCGACGCTGTTTGGATCTGTTTGCGGGCAGCGGTGCTTTGGGGTTCGAGGCCGCATCGCGCGGTGCGACCGAGGTGGTGATGGTCGAGCGCAATCGTGCGGTTTATCATAGCTTGCAAAATAACCTTAAAAAGTTGGGGTTTTTCAATGTAGCCTTACGTGGCGAGGATGGGCTAGAATTCGTAAAGCAGCAGAACAGGCCGTTCGATGTCATCTTTCTCGACCCCCCGTTTCAAAGCGATTACCTCCCCAAACTGATGCCGTTGTTGGTGGATAAATTGGCACAGGACGGGATGGTGTACGTGGAAAGCGGCGAACCGTTCGAGCCGGGTGCGGCATGGCAAGTGCTTAAACAAGCAAGGGCAGGTGCAGTGTTCTATCAATTATTGCAGTATGAAAAGCCATGATAAGAGTTGTGTACCCCGGCACGTTCGATCCCATTACCAAGGGGCACGAGGACGTGGTGCGCCGTGCGGCCGGATTGTTCGGCGAGGTGATTGTTGCCGTGGCGGAAAGCCGCAGCGGTACGCTGTTCTCGTTGGACGAGCGGGTGGCGATGGCGCAGGAAGTGTTCGCTGATTTCACCAATGTGCGTGTGGAAGGTTTTAACGATTTGCTGATGAATTATGTGCGGGCGAAAGAGGCGCGCGTTGTGCTGCGCGGATTGCGTGCCGTGTCGGATTTTGAATACGAGTTCCAAATGGCGGGCATGAACCGGAGTCTGCATCCCGATGTCGAAACCGTGTTTCTGACACCGGCAGAGAAATATACTTTCATCTCCGCCAGCATGGTGCGTGAGATTTCCCGCTTCGGCGGTGATGTGAGCAAATTTGTTTCGCCGTCGGTGGCGGCAAAATTGAAAGATAAAAAATTAACTTAGAGGAGAGTAAAAATGGCACTGATAATTACCGATGAATGTATCAATTGCGACGTATGCGAGCCGGAATGCCCGAACGACGCTATCTCGCAAGGTGAGACTATTTACGTGATCGACCCGAACAAATGCACCGAATGCGTTGGACACTACGATACGCCGCAATGCGTGGAAGTCTGCCCGGTGGATTGCATTCCCCTCGACCCTGCCCATGTGGAAAGCAAAGAACAGCTGCAAGCTAAATATGAAAAATTGATGGCCGCAAAGGGCTGATCTCCTTTTCGAGTAATACAAAACCCGCTTTTCAAGCGGGTTTTGTATTTATATCGCTTGAAATATTTGCTGGCAGGTGTAGGGTTGCGAGCGAATAAAAAAATATTTCGAACAAACAGCCTGCCGCCTCACATGGATTCCAATATCATCACCGAACAACTTCGCTTCAAGCCGTTGTTGGCATTGCTGGCAGTTGCAACCGCATTGCTGGTGGCAGGCAACCTTGTTTTTTTGAATCTGCGCGACGCTGTAAAAAAAGATCAGAAAGAGCAGATCGTTGCCATCGGTAAACTCAAAGTCAATCAGATAAAAGATTGGCTGGATGACCGCCACTCGGACATCAAAACACTTTCCGACGATCCCTATTTTCCGCGAGATGTCGAGCAATGGATATTGTCGGGTAAAAGAAACGGGCTTCAGCGCGAACGCATTGCGAAGCGGTTGGACGCATTCATAGACTCCCATCACTACCATTCCATTTCGCTCTACGATGCGCAGGGTCTGCTCGTATTGCATGCCGGGAAGCATGTCGATCATGAAGAGAATATGACCGAGTATGCGCGTCACGCCATGAGTTTCCGGCAGATGAGCATGATCGACTTGCATCGCCATGCCGATCCCGATTTGCCCGTGGGCTTGGGTTTTATGAGCGCGTTAAGTGTGGGCGAAAAATCTATCGGGGCAATTTATTTTTCGGAGAACCCTTCGACTTATTTGTTTCCGGTGATCGAGAGTCAGTCCGTGGCTGGCAAGGGGGCGGAGGTGCAGCTGGTTCGTGCCGAGGGTGACCGTGTGTTGTTCCTGAATAAATTGCGCCAGCGCGAAGAT
>JBAZYW010000221.1:0-3989 GCA_041659125.1 Gallionellaceae bacterium
CTGGCAGCTCATTCCCTGGTTCACGGAGCAGGTGAACCAGACCTATTGCGGTGTGGCCAGCGCGGTGACGGTGCTGAATGCGATGCCGATCAGGAAGCCGGTCGATCACGTCTATGCGCCGTATGCCTATTTCACGCAACGCAATTTCTTTACGCCGGAGGTGGTGAAGGTCATCAGTCCGCAGACGGTGCGCAATCAGGGCATGACCCGCGACGAGATGGTGAAGACGCTGATGCGGCATGGAGTCAGGGCGACGACTGTGGCGGGCGATAGCGTGGATGAGTCTGCGCTGCGTGCCCTGGTGCAGAAGGCGATGGGCGATGACGGGCAGTTTGTGCTGGTGAACTTTTTGCGCGAGTCGTTGGGGCAGGCAGGCGGGGGACATTGGTCGGTGCTGGCGGCCTATGATGCGCAATCGGATCGGGCGCTGATCCTCGATGTGTCGAAGTATATGTATTCCCCGGAGTGGGTCACCATCGCTACGCTGCGCAAGGCGATAGACACGCTGGACACCACCAGCAACAAGGCGCGGGGGCTGGTGTTCGTATCGCAATAGGGGGCGTTGCATGAGAAACCTCCAATCAAAGGGGGCCTGCATCGCAATAGTTTTTCAAGGTGGCTGAAACATTCGGCGACAGACTGCGGTTTTTCCTAGCCCTCAAACCCTGCCCTCCAAATCCTCTTGACAATACTGTCGTGCTGCGACAGTATTGCTTTCATGATTACGGATTTCCACGACGAAGAAACTCTCAAGGTCTGGCGCGGCGAATTTTCTCGCCGTTTGCCTAACCAGATTCAGGACGTGGCGCGGCGCAAGTTGCGTATGTTGCACAACGCGCAGCGCATCGAGGATTTGCGTATTCCGCCGAACAATCGCTTGGAAGCATTGAAAGGCAATCGCGCCGGTCAGTGGAGCATACGGATCAACGACCAATGGCGCGTGTGCTTTGAATGGAATGAGGGGCAAGTTAGTCGCGTGGAAATCTGCGACTATCACTGAGGAGTAAAGGCTATGAGCAAAACAACCAAACTGCGCAATATCCATCCCGGCGAAGTGCTGCGCGAAGAATTTCTGATCCCGCTGGGCGTTACCCAATATCGTTTGGCAAAAGAGATCGGCGTGACCGAAGCGCGCATCTCGGCGATTTGCTCCGGCAAGCGGGCAATCACGGCGGATACTGCGTTGCGCCTAGCTGCGTTTTTTGGCACGTCGAGCGGTTTCTGGCTGGGCTTGCAGTCGGATTACGATACCGAAGAAGCGGCAAAGGAATTGTCCGGCGTGCTGGCGCAGATACATCGCTTTGAGCCGCTGGCGGCTTGAGATGTTGACATGAAAAATTCAATCCTTGAGGTGGTGCATCAAACAGCCGCTGGTCTGCGTAAATCCGAGGCAATTACTGATGTGACAATGAGCGAATTCGACAAGCTCTGTCTGCAACACTTGGCTCAAAGCGAGTCGGATGTAAAAAATAACCGGCTTACTGCGCAAGAAAAAGTATTTGATTCACTGCGAGCGTCTTTGCTTGCAAAATCAACCGAGCCAGTGGACGTGCATCACAATAGTTCTGATAGGCAAGAGAAATGAGCAAATCTTCTAAACAAGAGTTGAGTTGCAACCATACAGACGCAGAGCGAGATACCTCTCGTCGTCTCGGTTTTATACAGGGGGAGTTTGCTGTTCCTGATGACTTTGACCAGATGGGGAAGAATGAAATCGCCCAATTGTTCCAAGCTGTATCCCTAACTACTTGTGGCTATCGCTTCAATCGGGATGGTGCAAATAAGCGCTAACACATCATGGTCGCCTACTGGAGAATCACTGAAGTTGAATTGCTGGATGAATATGCCATTCGGGTGTGCTTCACCGATGGTCTCGAATAAATTTTTCACATTTAGAATCGCCGATGTCCACAGAATTATTTGATCAGATCACCCCTGAAAACCGCGCCGAGGTCGAGACGCATTGCGTGACTACCTTGTTCGCACGCGCGCGTCAGGCGACGCTGCTCGCCCCGCTGGGGACACTGTTCATCTTTTGGATCGTGTATGCCACGGTGAGCCTGCCACTCGCCATCGGCTGGATGATCGTCAACTCGTTGCCCGATGCGCTCACCTTCGCGCTGAGCACTTGGTACCAAAAGAACCCGCCGCCTGCTGAGCGCATCGCCGCTAGCCACAACTGGCAGATCGCCCTGCGCATCCTGCAGGGATTGTGCTGGGGCTCCGCAATGGTGGTCTTCCACGTCCCGGACGATCCCACTGCGTTCAACGACATCGCTATCCTCGCCGTGTTGGCCGCAGTCACGGCGACCAACGTGGTCAGCATGGCGCCCTCGTTCCGCACTCTGGCGGGCTTCTGTATCTCCACGCTGCTCGTCCCCATCCTCTATTCCATCTGGCTGGGCGACGCGATTCACCTCAAGATCGCGGTCGCGCTGATCCTCTTGCTGTTGGTCGAGATACGGTTCAGCTGGGATGCTTACCGCCAGTTCTCCGGTGGCGTGCATCAGTTGGTGCTGAACCTGAAAATTCGCAAGCAACTGGAGATGCGCAACGTCGAACTCGATGAACTCAACCAGAAGCTCAGGGTCATCGCCATCCACGACCAACTCACTGGGCTGTACAACCGCCATTTCATGGTGGAGCAGATCGAGCGTCAGCGCGAGTTGTTCGCGCGCCATGACAATGTTTGCTGCATCGTGCTGTTCGATATCGACCATTTCAAGCAGATCAACGACCGCTACGGCCATGCGGTGGGAGACGATGTCCTCGTGGCTTTCAGCCGCCGCGTCGAGGTATTGTTGCGGCAGGGAGATGTACTCGGCCGATACGGCGGCGAAGAGTTTCTGCTGTTGCTGCCGATGATCGACCTGAACGAGGCATTACACCTCGCCGAACGCATACGCTGCGCTCTGGCGGACAGCCCGGTGCCTCTCAAGTCCGGGGAAATCACCGTAACCGCCTCCTTCGGTGTCGCCCAGTTCGAATGCGGTGAAGATGCGGACGACTGGCTGATACGCGCAGACCAGGCTCTGTATCGGGCGAAAGAGCATGGGCGGAATTGCGTGATGGCATAGGGAGTTAAAAGCAATTAAAGGGGTAGGCTCGAAAAAATTTCTAGCTAATGTAAAATTAAAGCGTCTGGCTCGAATGGTTTCTGCATGAGGTTCCCAACTTCATTGAACGGTGAATCGAAAGGAGAATAGATCATGACTACAAGTACTATCCGTCTTCATCGCGTGCTTCGCGCAAAACCGGAGCGTATCTACAAGGCCTTTTTGAACGCGGAGGCAATGGCAAAGTGGCTTCCCCCTTATGGCTTTACCTGCACTGTCCATCACTTGGACGCTAGAGTTGGCGGCACATTCAGGATGTCGTTCACCAACTTCACCACTGGCAACGGCGAATCGTTCGGCGGCGAGTATCTTGAGCTAGTGCCTTTTAAAACGATTTGTTATTCGGATAAATTCGACGATCCGAATCTGCCCGGGGTTATGAAAACGACAGTGACCCTGACGCCAGTGTCGTGCGGAACCGAGATCACCATCGTGCAGGAAGGCGTGCCCGAAGTGATCCCGCCCGAGATGTGCTATCTCGGCTGGCAGGAATCGCTGGCGCAACTGGCGAATCTGGTCGAACCGGAGATACCGGATTGAAGTGATCCGGTGGAGTTTGTTCGGCCAAACTCGGCCAGTTTTAATAAGGGGCGCTAACGATGAATAATATTTCTGCTGCATCAGGCAACAAGCGCAATATCTGGATGCGCGCATTGTTTATGCTGTTGATGGGCTTCGTGTTGCATGTGTGTGGAACGGTGCTATTCGTCGTGGCCGTCATCCAGTTTGTGATCGTGCTGTTGAACGACGCGCCCAACACCCGACTGGTTGCATTCGGTCGCAGCATGGGGATCTATTTTCGGCAGATCGTCGATTTCCTGACTTTCGCAACGGAAGAAATACCCTTTCCTTTTAGCGAGTGGCCAGCGGGCG
>JBAZYW010000222.1:0-3974 GCA_041659125.1 Gallionellaceae bacterium
GTCAATGCCATACGCAAATCATCAGGCAGTTGTTGCAACGAGGTATTCACCACCTCGATCACCTGCTTGCTCATCAGCTCGTTTTCCGGCGTCGCTACTTCGTGCAGCAATGACGCGTCTTCAAATTCTTCCGATTCCTCGGAATCGAAATGAGTACTCGTCGGTGCGCGTCGCCCCAAAGCCAGCAAGTGATTCTTTGCCGTATTGATGCCGATTCTGTACAGCCAGGTATAGAACGCACTATCCCCGCGAAAAGCCGGCAATGCCCGGTATGCCTTGATGAAGGCATCCTGGGTCACATCTTCAGCTTCGGCAGCATCGCGCACAAAGCGCGAAATCAAGCGTCCCAACCTGCGCTGATATTTAGCCACCAACAGTTCAAACGCATGCTTATCGCCACTTTGCGCACGCTCTACCAACTGTTGATCGACTTCCCTGTCACCCATTTCCTAGCCCTTATTCCTTACCACGCAACGTGGCGGGCTAGTATAACCGGACTACACCATAAGCGGCAGCTTTGACCGTAACTGTTGCATGGACAATGCAATGCAAATTTAGTTCAGATAAATACACTCTGTTTGTCGGGATTGAGTAGCTTAGATTTGTTATAGTTCGCCCAATGCATAACTATTCAACTTAGTCGACGTGTTGCAATTCGATACACTCATTATCGGTAGTGGCCTGGCCGGACTATCACTGGCGCTGAAACTCGCAGACCAGAAAAAGGTCGCCATCATCACCAAAAAATCCCTGCTTGAAGGAGCCAGCGCATGGGCGCAAGGGGGGATTGCCGCCGTTCTGTCGCCGGACGACTCATTCGATAAGCATATTCAGGATACCCACATTGCCGGGGCCGGTTTATGCGATCCGCAAACCACGCGTTTCGTGGTGGAGCATGGCGCGGCAGCAATCGACTGGCTCATCCAGCAGGGGGTGCCATTTACGCGCGACTCTCAGGCTGACAAGGGTTACCACCTTACGCGCGAAGGGGGGCACAGCCAGCGCCGTATCATCCATGCCGCCGACGCTACCGGTTTGGCCGTGCAGGAAACGATCGCGAACAAGGTGCTTGCGCATCCGAATATCACGATTTTGGAACGCTACATAGCAATCGATCTCATCACCGGGCAAAAATTAGGTCGCGATGACAATCATTGCTATGGAGCTTATGCACTTAACAGCTTGAGCGGCGAAATCATTACGATTGCGGCGCGTGACACCATTCTGGCTACAGGCGGAGCCGGCAAGGTGTATCTGTACACCACCAATCCCGATACCGCCACGGGAGATGGTATCGCGATGGGCTGGCGCGCCGGTTGCCGCGTTGCCAACATGGAGTTCATCCAATTCCATCCGACCTGTCTTTACCACCCGCATGAGAAATCTTACCTGATCAGCGAAGCCGTGCGGGGCGAGGGCGGTATCTTGAAATTACCCGATGGCACACGCTTTATGCCTTGGCACGATGAGCGCGCCGAACTGGCTCCACGCGATGTGGTCGCGCGCGCCATCGACTTTGAAATGAAAAAACGCGGCTTGGATTGTGTCTATCTGGATATTTCCCACCAGCCCGTGGAGTTTTTGCTGGAGCATTTCCCCAACATCTATCGCCGCTGCATGGCGCTGGGAATCAATATCGCGCGCCAGCCTATCCCGGTGGTTCCTGCGGTGCATTTTACCTGCGGCGGGGTGCTGGTGGATCAACGGGGGCGCACTGATATTGCGAACCTTTATGCGATAGGCGAGACCTCATACACCGGTTTGCACGGGGCTAATCGTTTGGCCAGCAATTCGCTGCTCGAATGTTTGGTCTATGCCGAATCTGCCGCTCAGGATATTTTGAGCAAACCTCGCGGCGACATTCTTGCCTTGCCGCATTGGGATGAAAGCCAAGTGACAGATGCGGACGAGGCGGTGGTGATCTCGCACAATTGGGATGAATTGCGACGTTTCATGTGGGACTATGTCGGCATCGTCCGCACCACCAAGCGCTTGGAGCGTGCACAACATCGCATCAAGTTGCTGCATGAGGAGATCAACGAGTATTACCGCAATTTCCACGTCACCTCGGATTTGCTGGAACTGCGCAATCTGGTGCTCAGTGCCGACTTGATCGTACAAAGTGCGCTGTCCCGTCACGAAAGTCGTGGTTTGCATTTCAGCAAGGATTTTCCAGATATGCTTGCGCAAGCAACTTCTACTATTCTCACGCCGCCCAACTTCAAGCAGTAGGCTTCATACGCCACTTCAACGCGACACGCAGCCGCCGAAAAGACTCCGCCTCCATGCTGTCCGACATGAGTACTACATTGCGTTTTCGGTGCTGGCCGTGCAGTGCTATGTTTAGCACCACAAGATGCGGCATGACTACGCTGCTGCGTAGCAGCCAGCCCGTCGTTTCTTCGCCCTGCGCATCGGTTAGCGCGATGCGGTCATCTTCCAGCCGCAGCGCAACACAAGCGCTATCCAGTTTTAATCGGGCATCGCGTAGCATGTAGTAAGCCATGCTCCACGACAATACGATGAGCAATAAGATTAACGCTACGTTGGGAAACGGCAAAAAGAGCAGCGCAGCCATCACAACCGCGTGCGTAAAAAAGATAGTCAGAGTCAAATAATTCGAGGGGCGCAACGTAAAGTGTCGTTGCATGGATGGCATATTTAAAGCGGGTAGCTTGGCAATTAGTTTAACAAGGCGAAGACAAGTCCGATGATCACCAGCACGACGATGGCAATCAGCACTCCATTTCCGCCTCCTTTGGCGGGCGCAGCTTGAACCGTGTCAGGCAGGCTCTTGCGGGGCGGAGTTGATGGGGAATCCACAGGGGAGGGGGTAGTCGGTTTCGATGGTTTTGGTGCGGCACGATTGATGTCTTCCATGCTGGGGCGAGCCATTTTAAATGTCTTGGACAGCTCTTCAATATCTTCCTTGGCCGCAGTCATCGCCGCCAAGCGCATGGTTGCATCAAACGAGTCAAATGCAGTGGACAGCCCCAGTGTCGGAACGGTACTCGACGCTTCACTTTCCTCTACGCGCGGCACGACAGGGGTGGCGTCAGGCAACGCCTTGCTTGGCGATGCGGGTGTGGGCGTACCTGCTGCAGCGCTCGAACGCGGCAAAGCTTCGCGACAAGCGCGCAAGTCATCCGCCAGATCCTTGGCATTTTGGTAGCGGTCGTCCAGATTTTTCGCCAGCGCTTTGGCGACGATGAAGTTGAGCATGTCCGGCACGGCGGAATTCAAGGTGCTGGGAGGAGGGGGGATACCATTCAGCGTTTGATACATGATGGCGTTGACGTTCTCGCCCGCAAAAGGGGCCTTGCCTGTCAACATCTCATACAGCATCACGCCCAGAGAGAAAATATCCGAACGCTGATCGATGAGTCTTCCCATGACTTGTTCGGGAGACATGTATTTGGGGGAGCCCAGCACCATTCCCGTCTGAGTGCGTACGGACGCAGACTCCATACGTGCGATTCCGAAATCGGTGATCTTTACATGTCCATCGCGAATCACCATGATGTTGGATGGTTTCACGTCCCGATGCACGATGCCATATTCATGCGCGTAAGCCAAGCCTAGTGCTACTTGCAGCACAATGTCCAAAACCTGTGCGACAGGAAGAACTTGCTCATCGTTGAGGACGTCGCGCAACTCGCGGCCTTGCAAAAACTCCATTGCAATGTATGCAACCTCACCACTTTTGCCCACGTCGTAGATGGTGACGATATTGGGATGGCTCAAGCGTCCTGCCGCTTTAGCCTCCTGATAGAAACGGCCTTCGTATTCTTCTTTTTCTTCCTGGGCCAATCCCAGATTGATGGTCTTGATCGCGACTGTACGGTCGATCAGCGGATCCGTCGCTTTATACACGACCCCCATCGCCCCCTGACCGATCTCGGAGATTATTTCATACCGCCCCAGTTGGCTGATCATGGCCATTGTTGTAGTTACTTTTTGGGCGTGTTTTTAAC
>JBAZYW010000223.1:0-3964 GCA_041659125.1 Gallionellaceae bacterium
CAGCCTCGCGTATCGATATCTGCAACTCCGCCTGACGACTTAACAGCTTCACTTGCAACTCGGCCAACTCGCGCTCGGTGCGCTCGCGCGTCTCATGCAAATGACGCACCATCGCTTCATTGCGTTGAGTCAATATTTCAGGATCGATGGATTCGGTAGATTTGCGCAGAGAATCGCGCAATTGGTCGATGACGGATTGTTCGACAGCGCCGGTTTGAGCGAGCGAAAACTCCTTTTCATCCCAATGCACCAGCAAACTATGCTTTTGAAGTTGCACGCGGACTGAAAAAGGCTGGCCGCAACACGCACCAGCGGCACGCAAACGTCGAATCAGCTCCAAACTGGCGAGCGAGGCTCGAAAGGCATTCCCGTGAAGACGCCTGACACTTTCCATAAGAAAGCCGATGAAATTTTGCAAATCGGGTTCGATTGCTAAATCTATCCTCATGAGCTCAACTGATTCCACGACGCCCCACCATGTTGATTTTGGCGAACTTTATAAAGCACATGAAAGGCTAGGTCAATCGTAATTTTCATCTAGATAACAAAACAAAATATCTAGATATTCAACCGAAATATCTAGATATAGAGCATAAATATCCAGAGAAGCGCCGATTAGGCCATTCGTCCGCTCAAGCATGGTTGTATCAAACGTCCCTAGCGCATCTTCTCCACTGCGTCCTCTACACGCTCCACCGCAATAATCTCCATGCCAGAGATCTTTTGCTTGGGGGCGTTGGCTTTGGGGATGATGGCGTGGGTGAAGCCGAGCTTGGCGGCTTCTTTCAGGCGTTCTTGTCCGCGCTGCACGGGGCGTAATTCTCCGGCCAGTCCGACTTCGCCGAACACCACAAGTTTTTCCGGCAGCGGTTTGTTGCGCAAACTTGAAACGATGGCGAGCAGCACGGCGAGGTCGGCGCCCGGCTCGGTGATCTTCACGCCGCCCACAGCGTTGATGAACACGTCCTGATCGAAGCAGGCGATGCCCGCGTGACGGTGCAGCACGGCGAGCAACATCGCCAGCCGGTTCTGCTCCAAGCCCAGCGACAAACGGCGCGGGCTGGGCGAGTGTGCTTCGTCAAGCAATGCTTGTATCTCCACCAGCAAGGGGCGCGTGCCTTCCTGCGTGACCATCACACAGGAACCGGCCACCTGTGAGCCGTGCTGCGAGAGGAACAGAGCGGACGGATTGCTCACTTCGCGCAGACCTTTTTCCGTCATCGCGAACACGCCGAGTTCATTCACCGCACCGAAGCGGTTCTTGAATGCGCGGATGAGACGAAAACTGGAATGGGTGTCGCCCTCGAAATACAGCACGGTATCGACGATATGCTCCAGCACGCGCGGCCCGGCCAGTGCACCCTCTTTGGTGACATGGCCGACGAGGATGATGGTCACACCGCTGCTCTTCGCCATGCGCGTGAGTTGCGCCGCGCATTCGCGCACCTGCGCCACCGAGCCGGGAGCGGAGGTGAGTTGTTCGGAATATACGGTCTGGATGGAGTCGATCACCACCACATGCGGCTTTTCATGCGCGATGGTGGCTTGGATTTTTTCGAGTTGAATCTCGGGCAGCAAATTCACCTCGCGCGCATCCAATGCCAGACGCTTGGCACGCAACGCGATCTGCTGTGCCGATTCTTCGCCGCTGACATACAGGACTTTTTTCGACAATGCGAGATGCGCCAACGCCTGCAACAACAAGGTGGACTTGCCGATGCCAGGGTCGCCGCCGATCAGCACCACGCCGCCTTCGACCAGCCCGCCGCCCAGCACGCGGTCGAACTCGGAAATACCCGTCGGCGTGCGCGACACTTCACTCGCTTCCACCTCGGCGATTTGCTGCAATTTGCCGGAAGCCGCCAACGCGCTGTAGCGGTTTTTGCCCGCCGCAGGCAGCGCTTCCGCCACCGATTCCACCAGCGTGTTCCACTCGCCGCAATGCGGGCATTGGCCTTGCCACTTGGGGGATTGCCCGCCGCATTCGGTGCAGCTATAGATTGTTTTTGCTTTGGCCATTTGAATCGGTTTTGCACATCAGATTGAAGCCGAGCAATCTACCAGCAATAGCCTCTGCGCGCCACGAGCAAAATCGGCATGAAAAAATCTGCACACAATTGTGCTTCGCGCTACCATTTGCCTCCTAGCAACCCAACTACAAGGAGCGTGAAATGAACGACTTTTCTGATGAAGGGATTAAACAAGCCGCCAGTACTGCCGTTTCCGAGGGCAAGGACATCCGCGAGCGCATGCACGCACTCACGCTCACCGCCATCAAGCAACGCCGCATGGAGGCCAGCGAAGTAAAAAATGTAGTGAAGGCGCTGGCCGAGGGCATCACGTTGGGGTTAGACAAGCGCGCACACGACTCCAAGCAGGCGCTGACGCAAGCTTTTTCCGGGCTGGACGCGGCGCTGATGAAATCGGCCGAAGCCACCCATTTGGCCTTGCAGCAGCTCACTGAACGCAGCAACGATTTCAGCAAGCAAGATCTCAAAACAGCCCTCGACAACCTGAAGAAAGTCGAACAGGATTTCCTTACCACCGTAGGCGAAGTGGCCGGCAAGACCTCCGGTCACGTCAAGGCGGAGTTTGACGAACTGCTCACTCATGCGCGCCGCACAGGAACCGACACCGGGCGGCAGGTGGCCGACACTCTGGCAGCGTTCTCGCAGCAGATACACGGGGTAGTGCATGACACCCAGTCGGCAAGTTCAGGGGCTGCGCACAAGTTGAGTACACGCTTCACCCAGCTCGCCGCCGGCATTCTTGAAGGCATCGCCCAAGCCTTGCGCGACAAAAAATAGCCATGCTGCTCGAAACGGTAAGCGCCATGCGCGATTTACCGCGCCTGCACGAGATCACTACAGTGATGATCCGTCATGGCTTCGGCGATGCGATGCGCCGCCTCGGCGTAATCACACTGCTGGAACGTGCGGGACAGGTGCTGCATCTGCCGCAAGCCGAAGCAAGGCATGAGGTACTGGAAACGCCGCAGCGCATCCGCCTCGCCTTCGAAGAACTGGGGCCCACCTTCGTCAAGCTGAGCCAATTGCTGGCAACTCGCGTGGATGTGTTCGCGCCAGAATGGATCACGGAGTTCGAAAAATTACAGGATAGTGCGCCTCCGGTGCCGTTCGACAGACTGTTGCCCTCGCTCGAAAAGGCACTGGGACACTCGCCGTTCGAACTGTTCCGTGATTTGCAAACGGAACCCTGCGGCTCGGCCTCCATCGCCCAAGTGCATCGCGCCACACTGTTCGACGGCACGGAAGTAGTGCTAAAAATCCGCCGTCCCGATATTCGTCCCAAGATAGAAGCAGACCTGCGCCTCCTCAAACATATCGCGGCCTTGATCGAGTCGGAGATACCCGAAGCACGCCGTTACCAGCCGGTGCAGATCGTCAATGAATTCGGCCACTCCCTGCTGCGCGAACTCGATCTTGCTCTGGAAGCGCGTACACAGGAACGCTTCCGCGAAAACTTTGCCCCCGATTCTGGAATCGTCATTCCGCGCATTTACTGGGAGTGGACCTCGCAAGAATTGAACGTACAGCAATACATCAGCGGCATTGCGGGCAACAACATGGACGCTATCGAGGCCGCAGGTCTGGATCGCAAGCTGCTGGCGCAACGAGGTGCCGATGCGGTATTGAAAATGATCCTGATCGACGGCCACTTTCACGCCGACCCGCATCCGGGCAATGTGTTCTATCTTGCCGGCAACCGTTTGGCGCTGCTCGATTTCGGCATGGTGGGCAAACTCTCCGACCTGCGCCGTAACCAGATCGTTAACCTGCTCGTCGCCCTCGCCCAGCATGACGAACAGGGCATGCTGGAAGTGCTGCTGGAATGGACCGAGGATAGCGAGATTGACGAGGCCAGACTGTACCGCGACGTCAGCGAACTGGCTTCGGATTACGAATCCCGTGCGCTCAAGGATATCCGGCTGGGCGATTTGTTG
>JBAZYW010000224.1:0-3948 GCA_041659125.1 Gallionellaceae bacterium
GCATGATCATCATCACCTTGGCCTGCACCGGATCCGGCGGCACGGGGTTGAGCTTGGTCTGGATCACCATCGAACCCATCATCAGCAAAGGCAGCACGTAATAGGGGTCCTGCACCGACAGGTCGTGTATCCACAGGTAGAACGGCGCGTGGCGCAGCTCGACGCTGGCGAGCAGCACCCAGTAGAGCGAAATGAATACCGGGATCTGCACCACGATGGGCAGGCAGCCTCCCAGGGGATTGATCTTCTCGGTCTTGTACAATTCCATCATCGCCTGATTCAGCCGCGCCCGGTCGTTGCCGAATTGCTCGCGCAATTTGGTCATGCGCGGCGTGACCAGTTTCATCTTGGCCATCGACTTATAGCTTGCCGCCGAAAGGGGAAAGAAGACCGCCTTGATCAGCACGGTGAGCAGGATGATGGCCACGCCCCAGTTGCCTACCCACTTATAGAAGAACTGCAGCAGCCAGAAAAGCGGGGCCGCCACCACGGTCAGCCAACCGTAATCGACCACCAGATCCAGTCCGGGCGCGACGCTCTTCAGCGCGTCCTGCTCCTGCGGCCCTACATACAGCGAAACCGATGCCCTGCCGCTGGAATTCGGCGCAATCGCCGCCACCGGCACAATCACGCCGACCGAGTACAGGTTTTCCTCCAAACGCTTGGCGTAATACTCGCGCGGGCTCTTTTCCTTGGGCAGCCAGGCGCTGACGAAGTAGTGCTGCAGCATTGCAATCCAGCCGCTGTCGGTGGCCTTGGGGACGCTGACCTTGCCCTTGTCCAGATCACCAAAAGCGAGTTTCTGGAATTTTTCCTGCTCCGTGTAAATCGCGGCCCCGGTGTAGGTGCTGACCATGGCGCTGTCGCCGGGAGGCGCTTTGCCGTCGCGCAGCAACTGAAAGTAGGCGTGTGCTGCAATCGGTGCGGCGCTGCCGTTGACGATTTCATGGCTAACGTCGATGAGGTAACTCCCACGATGGAAGGTAAGCGTCTTCACCGTCTTCACACCCTCCGGGCCGGGCGCCTCCAGCCGCACCTGCAGCTTGTCCTGTCCGTCTGTAAGCGCCAGCTCTCGCGCTTCTGAAACATAGACGGTCTTGTGCGTTGGCAGCCCGGGACCGATCAAGCCGCTCTGCGCGACATAATGGTGCTCCGGGGTAAGCAACACAAAATTCAGTTTCTCGTTCAGCGTGTCTTTTTGCTTTAGAAACTCCAGGCGTACGATATCGCCGCCCTGCAAATCGATATCGGCAATGAAATTATCGGTTTTGACCGAAATCTTCTCGTGTTTTACCTGGCCGGCTTGGGCCGGCGGGATGGCGTCTCCGGGTTTTTGCTGCGCCGCCGGTGTTGCCTGCGTCGGCACGCTGGGGCTGGGAACCGTCGCCTGCGCCGGGCTTTGTTTCCCGCTTTGCGCGATCGCCTGGACGGGTGGCCGCTGCTCCTTTTGCCATGAATCCCACAGCAACAGCAGCGAGAACGAAAACACGAAAAAAAGAATTAGTCGTTGCGTATCCATTGGAGCTCAGGGAACAGGGTCAAAACCGCCCGGATGCCAGGGATGACAGCGAGCGATGCGCTTGAGCGCAAGCCAGCTTCCATACCCCGCGCCATGTTTGTCGATGGCTTGCAGAGCATAATCCGAACAGGTAGGGAAAAAACGGCAATTGGGCCCGAGCAGCGGGCTCAGGCTATAACGGTAGATGTGGATCAGGGCGAGTAGAAATCGGCTCACGCTCGCTCCTCTCCTTCGGTTGTACACCACGCAATAAACAGCTTTTCTATCTCTACCCCGTTAGGGTCGCCTCGCTGCGGATTGCGCGCCCGAACGATATAGTCGCGCGGCTGGAGGCGGTGCTGCAAAACGCGGAACGTTTCGCGCACCAGGCGCCTGAAGCGATTGCGATCCACCGCGCGGGGCCACGCCTGCCTGCCCGCGATCACACCAAGGCGCGGACCGCTATCGCAGGGTATCGAGTGCAACTGCATGCCACCACCGCCTGTGGACCTGCCGCGTGCGAGCACTGACGTTATTTGCGCCTTCCGGCGCAGCCGTTGCCCCCTGGAGAAGCCGAACTGGGGGCTCGACCTCAAACCGAAAGGCGGGCCCGGCCACGGGCCCGGCGCGCGCGAATAACTGCGCGACCGCCGCGAGTGCGCATGCGTACAAGAAAGCCGTGGGTGCGTTTTCTGCGGATTACGGAGGGCTGATAAGTGCGCTTCATCTTTGGATTCTTTCTTGCTTACGACAGAACCCGGCATTTAACCTCAAAACGCTGTTTTCTGTCAATGACATCATGAAGGGCGGGTGAATATATGCCTGTGGATAACTTCTCGGCGAAAGGCTAAAATAGCGCCTTATCTTGTCTTCAAACCAAAGCTACTTTATTACCAAAACAGGGCTATGGAAAGATTCTGGCTTTCCTGCCTGGGCCGCTTAGAAAATGAGCTCCCGGCACAGCAGTTCAACACCTGGATTAAGCCCCTCCGACTCGACAGCAAGACGCCTTCAGGGCAGATTGCATTGCTCGCGCCAAACCGCTTCGTCTTGGACTGGATCAAGAACCGCTACCTCGCCCGCATCGAGGCGATGGCGGCCGAATACTTTTCCTCACCCATACGCGTCAGCCTGACGATGGTCCAAGCCGAAGCGACCAAGGACAAACCGGCGGATGCGGTCTCAATTATCCAACCCGCTCGCCGGCGATCCAGCGGACACGAGAAGGCGGGCCTGATTCCCGAGTTCACTTTCGACAATTTCGTCATTGGAAAAGCCAACCAGCTTGCCCGAGCGGCAGGACTACAGGTGTCCGAACATCCCGGCACGTCCTACAACCCGCTGTTCGTCTATGGCGGGGTCGGTCTGGGTAAGACGCATTTGATTCATGCGGTAGGCAACAACGTGCTGGCTCAACACCCGACCGCCAAAGTCCGTTATCTGCACGCGGCGCAATATATCTCGGACGTTGTCCGTGCCTACCATCAAAAGTCCTTCGACGAATTCAAACGCTACTATCATTCGCTCGATCTGCTGTTGATCGACGACATCCAGTTCTTCAGCGGCAAGGATCGTACCCAGGAGGAATTTTTCTACGCCTTTAACGCGCTGATCGAAGCGCACAAGCAGGTGATCATCACCTGCGACACTTACCCGAAGGACATAAGCGGCATAGAGGAAAGGCTCAAATCGCGTTTCTCCTGGGGGCTTTCCGTCGGCATCGAACCCCCAGAACAAGAGATGCGGGTCGCCATCGTTCTAAAAAAAGCGGAGGCCATTTCTGTCCGTCTGAACGAAGAGGTTGCTTTTTTTATCGCCAAACACATCCGCTCCAACGTGCGCGAACTGGAAGGGGCACTCAAGAGTGTCATCGCGTTTTCCCGGTTTAACGGCAAGGACATTTCGCTCGACCTGGCGAAGGAAGCATTAAAGGACCTTCTGTCAGTGCAAAATCGCCAGATCTCCATTGATAACATTCAGAAAACCGTGGCGGAGTTCTACAAGATAAAAATTTCCGATATGCATTCCAAGAAGCGCAGCCGCAACGTTGCCCGTCCGCGGCAAATGGCCATGGCACTGGCAAAAGACCTGACGCAGCACAGCCTTCCAGACATCGGCGATGCATTTGGCAATCGCGATCACACCACGGTCCTGCACGCCTGTCGCACAATAGCGTCGCTGCGCGAGAAACACACTGAGATCAATCATGACTATCACGTACTCGAGCAGGTATTGAAAGGATGAGGTATGCAGTAGCGTATAACCCGGTGGCTTCCTGTGGACTAAGTGGTTTTTTTCCGATCCCGCCATTCTGTGCACAAAGGATAAATAAAGACCCACAGGCTTATACACGCCAAAATTGCGATATAACAATATGAAAACAAAAACAAATGAAAAGATATTCCCGGAAACGCCCGGTCTTATCATTATCATCAGGAAAATATAATGAA
>JBAZYW010000225.1:0-3947 GCA_041659125.1 Gallionellaceae bacterium
TCTTCAAACCGATAATCAGCAACATCGTCGCCAACAGCGGGCGCAATACCTTTTCCGGAACCTTCGCGCTCAAGTGGCTGCCGATATAAATGCCCGGCAGCGAACCCAGCAACAAACTTCCCAGCAACACAAAATCCACTGTGCCCAGCGCCATGTGGCCCATACCCGCCACCGCCGTCAGCGGCACCGCATGCACGATATCCGTCCCTACCACTTTGACCGGAGACATGCGCGGATACAGGAACAGCAGCGCCACCGTACCCAGCACGCCGGCACCGATGGAAGAGATAGTCACCAGCGAACCGACCACCACACCCGTCACAATCGTGGCTGCGGGCAAATAGCGATGGTGCAATTCGTACACCGAACCGTCACGGCGCCGCGCCAGCTTCTTGATCTGATCCTTCAACAACAAAGCCGTCGCGGTAGCCAGCAGCGCCACACTTAACACACTGGTCACCAAACCGCGCAGCGTCTTTTCATCCAATGCCAGAGATTTCAACAACACAATGGTCACCAGCGCCGCCGGGAAGCTGCCCAAACTCAACAGCCCGACCACCTTCCAATCCACCGAACCGTTACGGCTATGCACCCAGCCGCCCAGAGATTTGGTGAGCGAGGCATACAGCAGATCGGTTCCCACAGCCGTCGCGGGAGATACGCCGAAGAACAACACCAGCAACGGCGTCATCAGCGAGCCGCCGCCCACGCCGGTGATCCCGACGATCAGCCCGACTACGAAACCCGACACCGTATACAACCAATCCATATAACCTCGCATCCCAATTCAGGTGCGCATTCTAGTTGAGTACATATATACTTTTAAATACTTTTTTGTTAGAGTTTTATAACCAAACAGCATATAAGAGGCAATTATGAATTTGCAGCAATTACGCTACCTGAATGAGATCGTGCGCCGGGGCCTGAATATTTCTGACGCCGCCGCCGCGCTGTACACCTCGCAACCAGGCATCAGCAAACAAATCAAGCTATTGGAAGAAGAGTTGGGCATCGAAATCTTCGTGCGCAACGGCAAGCGCATCGTTTCCCTTACCGAACCGGGCAAAGCCATCCTCGATATTGCGCAGCGCATCCTGCACGAATCGGACAACCTGAAACAGGTGGGACAGGAATATCAGGAACAGGACAGCGGCCATCTCATTCTGGCCACCACGCACACGCAGGCACGCTACGCACTGCCCCCGGTGGTCAAGCAGTTCATCAAGCGCTATCCCAAAGTGAAACTCGGCCTGCATCAGGGCAATCCGACACAGGTCGCGGAACAGGTGTTGAACGGCGAAGCCGATGTGGCCATCGCCACCGAGAGCCTGCTGCTCTACGACGGGCTGGTCACCCTGCCCTGCTACGAATGGCATCATTGCGTGGTCGTGCCGCCCAAACACCCCCTGCTGAACGAGAAACGACTGACCCTCGCCAAGCTTGCCCAGTATCCCATCATCACTTACGACTACGCCTTTAGCGGGCGCGGCAAAATTGACGAGGCGTTCGCGGCTGCCAACATTGAACCGAACATCGCGCTCACCGCCATCGACGCGGACGTGATCAAGACTTATGTCGAGCTTGGCTTGGGTATCGGTATTCTCGCCGAACTCGCCTTCATTCCCGAGCGCGACCGCCATTTGCGCAAGATCGAGGCGAAGCACCTATTCAAGCCAAACACGACACGCCTCGCCATCCGCAAAAACGAGTTTCTGCGCGGTTATACTTACGACTTCATCGAGCTTTTTGCCCCCCATCTGACGCGCGACGTGGTGGAAAAAGCCATGCACTTGAACAATTGAGGAATGAAATGAACGAAACACTACGCATCCAACAAGCTCACCGCAGCATCCGCGACTACAAAGCCGATCCGGTCAGCGACGAGATGCTGGACCAGATCATTGCCGCCGCCCATCGCGCTCCGACTTCCATGAACGCACAGGAAATTTCACTGGTCGTCGTACGCGATGCCGCCACGCGCGCCAAGATCGCCGAACTTTCCGGCGGGCAGGCATGGGTTGTTAAAGCCCCCGTGTTCATCACCATCGTGATTGACTTTCACAAAACCGACCTCGGTGTGCGCAAGGCAGGCAAGACACAAATCATCCACGAAAGTATGGAAGGTTTCGGCGTTGCCGCCACGGATGCGGGCATCGTGCTCGGCATGCTGATTACCGCCGCCGAATCGCTGGGACTGGGCATCGTTCCCATCGGCAGCATCCGCCGCAACCCGCAAGGCATAATCGACCTGCTCGGCCTGCCACCGCTCACCTTCCCGCTGGTCGGCCTGTGCATCGGTCACATCGAAAAAGACGCACCGCAAAAACCGCGCATGGACATCAAGACCTTCCGCCACGACGAGCATTACGATGCCTCCGGCTATGCCGCCGCCATCGACGCCTACGACGAAGCCCTCATGTATTTCTGGAAAGAGGTGGCGCGCAGCGAAGGCTTGCCGTGGTCGGAAGCATTGGCCAGCCGCTTCCCCGGCATCTACTTTCCGCAGGTCAAATCTGTCGCCGCGATGCAGGGACTACTCAACGACAAATGAAAAATCAGGTAAGCTTACACAGTTAACAAACGTAACCGGAGCAAGGCATGGCAGATCCAAATATGAAGATTTTAGTCGTGGACGATTTTTCCACTATGCGCCGCATCGTGCGCAACCTGCTCAAGGAGCTGGGTTTCGCCAACGTATCCGAGGCAGAAGACGGCGTGGATGCACTGAACAAATTGCGCAGCGAGGGCAACTTCGAGTTCGTGGTATCGGACTGGAACATGCCCAACATGACAGGTATCGAACTGCTGCGCAACATACGCGCGGATGCGGCGCTCAAGCACCTCCCTGTGTTGATGGTGACGGCGGAGGCCAAGCGCGAAAACATCATCGAGGCAGCACAGGCAGGCGCTTCCGGTTATGTGGTCAAGCCTTTCACGGCTGCCACACTGGACGAGAAGCTGAAGAAAGTATTTGCAACCATGCAGAAATGAGTGCTGCCATGACCACACCTACCCCGCGCAAAAAACGCACTAAGCTCTCCGATGCCAAAGTCGAGAAAATCGGCCTCGCCACCGCCAGACTGCACCGCATACTCAAAGAGCTCGGACATACCCGCCATCTGGAAAAATCGGCCTCGACCATGCCGGATGCGCGCGAGCGCCTGTCCTTTATCGACAGATCCATGCACGAAGCCTCGGAAAAAACCATTAGCGCGGTAGAGGCCTCGCTGCCGCTGACCAGCGCCAACCGTGCCACCTGCAGCGACTTATCCATACGCTTGGCAGACGCCAACTTCGGCAAAAAAAATGAGGCGCTCGTGATGGAAACCATCTCGAAACTGGGCGAGATCGCGATGGCGGAGGAAAGCGTGCGCCACAACCTTATGCAGATCATGGAAGCGCAGGAGTTCCGCGATGTGGCAGGACAAATGGTCAACAAGATCGTGGATGCCGCCGTCGAGATCGAAAACATCCTGCTCGACATCCTCAAAGAATATGCGCCGGATACCAAAGATTCGCTGATCAGCAAAGAGGGCTTAACCGCAGGCCCGGGACACCAAACCAAAGATAGCGTCAACGGCCAGGACGAAGTGGATGACCTGTTGGCGTCACTCGGTCTTTAACCTCAAGCCAACTGACTCAACACATAGCAAGATTTTGAGTTTTTGCAGGAACGAGCCTTGCACGCAAACAAGCGACTATCGCGTGCCCCCGCAAGGAGTACGCCGTAGTTGTACGGGGCATGCGCCCCAACAACACACGCAGCAAGGCTCGCTCCATATTTTAGTTTCGGCTCGCCCAGCTTAAAAAATCGTCACTACAACGATCAGTCGGCCAGCAACGCCTTCATCTTTTTCACCGCCTGCTCCAGACCGATAAACACAGCTTCTGAAATCACGGCATGTCCGATATTGAGTTCCGCGATATGCGGTATCTTCACGAAAGGG
>JBAZYW010000226.1:0-3898 GCA_041659125.1 Gallionellaceae bacterium
TAGGAACTTGTCCTTTAGCCCGGAAGTTTTGCGTCCCCGCCTTTCGACGGGTTTGCCCTTAGTACTGCATTGAAGCGCTACATTTGCATCAATTTGACGGTGAAGACAGCTTGTTCAGAATGTTCAGATAAGTGTTGTATTTTTTATTGGACGGATTGAGTTTGCTCACCCGGTCAAGCAGCTCACGAGCCTCGAATATCAGGTGGTCATCTTTACCGTTCTTGCTCATCAGGCCGATCATCATGCCGCACAAATTGGTGATCATGAGGTCGCTGTTCGGCAGGGCCTGCAATGCCTGCCGGATGAGTTTAATGCCTTCCTCGTATTTTCCTTCGTTGGCGAGAATCACGCCCTGATTGTTGATGTTGATAACTTCCTGGGTGGATTTTTTGATACGTTCGCTACCCTCGGCGCCCATGCCCGCTTTATCGAACACAGCTTCGGCCATTTTGATGATGCCGGCATTTTCATGATTATTTTTGACCATGCTTTCAACCAGAGCGCAGGCTTTATCTTTTTGCCCGAGACTGAACAGCGCGTTTGCCATGTCCATCGCGGTGGACGGATTGACGCTGGCGGGCTGGCTGCGCAGTAGTTCCTCGGCGACTGCCAGTGCCGCTGCTGCCTTCTCCGGCTGTCCCATCTTCTGGTAAGCCATGCCTTCGATCACTGCCGTTTGCAAATCGGCCTCGGCATTGTCCTTGAACTCGTTCCGGCTGCGGCCCAACACCTTCAGCGCTTCCTGCGGATCATCCTTGGCGGTCAATACTTTGGCCAGTCCGGCATAGGTGCTGGCACTCTTATGCACGGAATGTTCGCCGAGCTTGATTGCTTTTTCATATGAGGCATGCGCCAGATCGAGCGAGCCGTTCTTGTACGCCGCATCCGCCAAGCTTTTTTGTCTGGCCGATGCGTTGGGAGAAAGTTCCATAGCCTTGGCCAACACTGTCTGGGCCTGCTCCAGATCGCCGAGTTCATCGTGTGTTTTCGACAGCCAGTCCGCCGCCTCCAGATACATCTTGTTCTCGTCCAGAACTTCCTGGAATATTTCCTTGGCACGGATAAAATCCTTGGTCATGAAGTGCGCACGACCCAGACCGGTCTTTGCCCAGGGCATGCTGCGTACAGCTAGAACACTTTCAAAAAAGGTCTTGGCTGCGGAAAAATCCCCGGAGGTCATCAGCAGCTCGCCCTTGATGCGCTGGAGTTCCTGCGCGTTGGTCGAGGGAGTCTTGAGTTGTTCGTCGCACAGGGCGACCGCGCGCAGGTAGTCTTTGGATTTGGAGGCTCTTTCGATGGGTGCCAGCGATAGCTTCTTTTCGATCAGTTTGTTGAGTCGCGCCTCAAGCAGGGATTCGGTGATCGGCTTCAACAGGTAATCGTCGGGCTTGGTTTCCGCCGCGCCCATGAACATATCCATGGTCTTCTCCGCCGTGACCATGATCCAAATGGTGGAGTAACCTATGAAATTTTTGTATCTGGCCTCTTCGAGGATTTGCTGGCCGTTCTGGCCGTGCCCCAGGTTGTAGTCACAGATCACGATGTCGTATTTTTTTGATGCCAACAAGGCAAGAGCTTCCTTTGCGGTACCCACATTGTCTATGCTGGTCACGCCCATGGCTTTGAGGAAGCTCACCACCATGGCGCGCATGCTCTGAAAGTCGTCAATGACTAGGGTGGTAGATTGTTTTAATGAAGTTGCCATGATTTTTCCGTGAAACGATTAGGTCTGATTAATTTATTCGGTGTATGCGCAAAAGAGAACACTAGGGCAGCGTCAGAACGAAACATCCGCCGTTGTAGGTGCCGCCGTTCTCTATGGATAGCGCACCCTGTTTCCCTGCATTTTTGTGCATTCCGGCTACTTTGGAGGAGAAGTAGAAACCCAAGCCGGTGCTACCGGTGGCAAAGCTGACGCCTTTATTTTCCGTGATGTTTTCCCGCAACAGGCTTTCCGGGTAGCCCCTGCCGTTGTCTTCCACGCGTATCTCCAGCATGCCGTCCCGGGTGAGTGCCACGATGCGTATTTTATCTTTTGTGTAGTTGTAGGCATTGTTGAGCGCGTTGATCAAGACACCCGTTACCAAGTCGCGGTCAAAATACCAGTAACAATTTTCATCGCATGCCACGGAAACGGTTATTCCTTTGTAGCCCATGATGGATTGGTTCTGCAGCATCACTTCTTCCAGAACTTCATTGACCGATTGTTCCGCGATGTCTATCGGATAGATAGACTTGCCGAGTTTGTAAAGGCTCAATATCTGAACCAGATTCACATTCATCCGGTTGGCCTCGTAGATCGTGCGCCCAAGCTGGTTTAGCATCGATTCGTCGATCTTGCCATGACACTCACCCATCAACTCCTCCAGGAATCCGATTTGGATATTCAGGGAGTTCTTCATGTCGTGCGTCGACGAAGCAATAAAGTCGGAAAAATTGATGTCTTCTTGTTCCATGATTAATCCTTTTAAGTCATGCGTATCGCTGTCCATAGCGGGAGGACTGAAGCAAAGAACCGGGGATGTTGCGCGACGGAAGTTAGGTTACCTGACGACCCCGCTGGCACTCGACTGTTGTCGAATAGGAATATCCCTTAGCCCGGAAGCTTTGCGCCCCCGTTTTTCAACGGGTTTGCCCTTGCAGGCGTTGATGTTAAAACCAACGATGCGAGCGCACTGTAACGGAAATTCTCCTTGTGCGTCAAATAGCTTACGAAATTCGCACCGGCTGACGCTTAGTAGGTAAGGGGCGCTGGTGGTAGAATGCGCGCCTTATTTTGTCAGGCACATCATGTTATCTACCGCAAATATCACTATGCAATTCGGGGCGAAGCCCCTGTTTGAGAACGTTTCCGTCAAATTCGGCGACGGTAACCGCTACGGCTTGATCGGCGCCAACGGCTGCGGCAAATCCACTTTTATGAAGATTCTGGGTCGCGATCTGGTTCAGACTTCAGGCGAAGTCATGCTGGATAGAAACGAGCGTCTCGGCAAGCTGAGTCAGAATCAATTCGCGTTTGAAGACATGCGTGTGCTGGATGTAGTGATGATGGGTCACGCCGAGATGTGGGAAGTGATGACCGAGCGCGACGCGATCTACGCTAACCCCGATGCGAGCGAAGAAGACTATATGCGTGCCGCCGATTTGGAGGCGACTTTTGCCGAATACGATGGCTATACCGCCGAAGCACGCGCCGGAGAGTTACTGAACGGCGTGGGCATCGCGCAGGAGTTACATCAAGGCCTGATGAGCGCGGTCGCTCCGGGCTTCAAGCTGCGCGTGTTGCTGGCACAGGTGCTGTTCTCCAATCCTGACATCATGCTGCTGGACGAGCCAACCAATAACCTCGATATCAACACCATCCGCTGGGTGGAAGACACGCTCAACGCGCGTGACTGCACCATGGTGATCATCTCCCATGACCGCCATTTCTTGAACAGCGTGTGCACGCACATGGCCGATTTGGACTACGGCAAGATCACCGTGTATCCGGGCAACTACGACGAATACATGATGGCTTCCACGCAGGCGCGCGAGCAACAGTCTGCGGACAACACCAAGGCCAAGGAAAAAGTCGCCGAGCTGAAAGCCTTCGTGGCGCGCTTCTCGGCCAATGCGTCCAAAGCCAAGCAAGCCACTTCGCGCGCGCGCCAGATCGACAAGATCAAGATTGAAGATATCAAACCTTCCAGCCGCCAGTATCCGTTCATCCGTTTCGAATACGACGAGCGCGAAAAGCTGCACCGTGTCGCGGTGGAAGTGCAGCATTTGTCCAAGGGCTTCGACAAGGTGCTGTACAACAACGTTAACTTTCGCATCGACGCAGGCGAAAAAGTAGCCATTATCGGGCCGAACGGTATCGGTAAAACCACGCTGCTGCGCTGCCTGGCAGGAGACT
>JBAZYW010000227.1:0-3893 GCA_041659125.1 Gallionellaceae bacterium
CCCACAACCTGATGTGTTCTGCGATCCACAGGCATGGTGGCGACGAATCTTCCTTCGGTACACTCGGTGGCCTCAATGCCCAAGGCTTCGCCTAGCGTTGATTTTAGTAACTGATTAAGCTGAGCGATCAATTTATCGACTTCCCAAAAAAAGAAAAAATCTGCCTTGCTTAACGGCTTACCAACTCCTTCAACACAAACGGCAGGATGCCGCCGCTGCGGTAGTAGTCCACTTCGATCGGCGTGTCGATGCGCAGCAGCAGGGCGACATTCTGTTTGCTGCCGTCGCGGCGCGTGATGGTGAGTGTCACATCTTGTTGCGGAAGCAGATTGCCCTTGATGCCGAACAAATCAAAAGTCTCATCGCCGGTCAGGTTCAACGTCGCGAGGGTATCGCTGCCTTTGAACTGCAAAGGCAATACGCCCATGCCCACCAGGTTGCTGCGGTGGATGCGTTCGTAGCTCTTGGCGATGACGGCCTTAACCCCCAGTAATTGCGTGCCTTTCGCCGCCCAGTCGCGGCTCGATCCGGTGCCATATTCTTCGCCCGCGAAGATCACCGTCGGCGTGCCGTCGGCGATGTGTTTCATCGCGGCGTCGTAGATCGCCATCTGTTCACCCTTGTACAAAGTGTAGCCGCCTTCGGTGCGGCTACCGTCTGCGTTGAGCGGCAGCATGAGGTTCTTGATGCGCACGTTGGCGAAGGTGCCGCGCATCATCACTTCGTGGTTGCCGCGACGCGAGCCGTAGCTGTTGAAGTCTTTTACTTCAACCTTGTGCGCTTGCAGATATTTACCGGCAGGCGTGGTGGATTTGAAGCTGCCCGCCGGGCTGATGTGGTCGGTGGTGACGGAATCGCCGAACAACGCCAGTGCTTTGGCGCTCTTGATGTCGCCGACCTCGGGTGTGGCGGCATCGAAAAACGGCGGACACGCGATGTAGGTGGAATCGTCCCATTGGTAGCGCTCGCCGGTGGGAGCCGCGATGGCATTCCACAGCGGCAGGTCTTTGGTCAGATCGGAATACAGGCGGCGATACATCGCCGGATCGGCGGCAAACTTCATCACGGTTTGAATCTCTGCGCTGTTCGGCCAGATGTCCTTCAGGAAAACGGGTTGACCGTCTTTGCCGGTGCCCAGCGCTTCGGTATCGAGGTTGATGTTCATCTTGCCCGCGATGGCGTAAGCCACTACCAGCGGAGGGCTGGCCAGAAAGTTGGCCTTGATGTTGGCGTGGATGCGCGCCTCGAAGTTGCGGTTGCCGGACAGTACCGCTGCGGCGATCAGATCGTTCTTGACGATGGTTTCTTCCAGCTTGGCATCCAGCGGGCCGGAGTTGCCGATGCAGGTGGTGCAGCCGTAAGCGGCCACGCTGAAGCCCAGTTGCGCCAACGGTTCCAGCAGTCCGGCGTTGCTCAAATATTCGGTCACCACACGCGAACCGGGAGCCAGTGTGGTCTTGATGTGCGGCGCAACGGTGAGGCCTTTTGCCACGGCCTTCTTCGCCAGCAATCCGGCGGCCAGCAATACGCCGGGGTTGGAGGTGTTGGTGCAGCTGGTAATCGCGGCAATCAGCACATCGCCGTTGCCGATCTCGACGGGGGGCAGCATCTCGCCTGTGGTCTCGCAGCGCACCGATGCACTGGGATGGTCGCCAGCCATCTCCATCTCGCTGCGGTTCTGTGCGCCATCTTGGCGGCCGCCACCGGAGACCGGAACGCACACAGCGTTGCTGCGGTCGGGCATGGCGGTGGTGTAGCGTTTGTTCAGTTCGGCAGCAGGTTTGTTGAAGCCGTTCTCCGCGACGGGTTTGCTGAACAGGGTGTTGAACGTCTCTTTCATCTTGGACATCGCGATGCGGTCCTGCGGCCGCTTCGGCCCGGCCAGCGAAGGCTCGATGCTGGCGAGGTCAAGTTCCACCACGCTGCTGTAGTCGATGCTGTCCGCAGTCGGCACGCCGAACAAGCCTTGCGCCTTGAAGTAAGACTCGAAGGCATCCACTTCATCATCCGTGCGGCCGGTGTTGCGCATGAAATTTACCGTGACTTCGTCTACCGGGAAAAAGCCCATGGTCGCGCCGTATTCGGGAGCCATGTTGGCAATTGTGGCGCGGTCGGGCAGGGTGAGCGCGGCAGTGCCTGCGCCGAAGAACTCGACGAACTTGCCCACGACCTTGTGCTTGCGCATCAGTTCGGTGACGGTGAGTACCAGGTCGGTGGCGGTAACGCCTTCACGTAATTTGCCTTTGAGATGCACGCCGACCACATCCGGTGTGAGGAAGTACACAGGCTGCCCCAGCATGCCCGCTTCCGCTTCAATGCCGCCCACGCCCCAGCCGACCACGCCGATGCCGTTGATCATGGTGGTGTGCGAGTCCGTCCCGACCAAAGTGTCGGGATAAGTTACGCCATCCTTTTGCAGTACGCCGCGCGCCAGATATTCCAGATTCACCTGATGCACAATACCGATGCCGGGCGGCACGACCTTGAATGTGTCGAACGCCTGCATGCCCCATTTCATAAAGCGATAGCGCTCGGTGTTGCGCTCGAATTCCAGTTCCATGTTCAGCTTCAGCGCATCGGGGCGGTTGAAATAGTCGATCTGCACCGAGTGGTCCACCACCAGATTGACGGGAACCAGCGGTTCGATCACCTTCGGATCGCAGCCTTGTGCGGCGGCGGCATCGCGCATGGCGGCAAGGTCGGCCAGCAGCGGCACGCCGGTGAAGTCCTGCAACACGATGCGTGCCACGATGAAGGGAATCTCTTCGGTGCGTGCCGCGTTCGGCTTCCAGTTGGCCAGTTCGCGCACATGCGCTTCAGTCACCTTCTTGCCGTCGCAGTTGCGCAGCACCGATTCCAGCACGATGCGAATGGAAACGGGCAGGCGCGAAATCTTGCCGATGCCTGCGGCTTCGAGCGCGGGCAGGGAATACAGCGTGGCTTGTTTGTTGTTGGCGAGGTTGAAGGGCTGGCGGGTGTTGAACAGGTTATGCGACATGGCGAATAGCTCCGAAGTGCGAAACGAAAAGAGGCGCGATTATAGCGCAGGGGTGCTCAGTCCGCGATGACAGGTGCGGGGGCGGCCGCGCCTTGTTTCGGTGTGCGCACCAACAGCAGCAGAGGCAGCATTAGCACGAAGTTCATGGTGGCGAACCAGAAGCTGTCGATGTAGGCGATGTTCTGCGCTTGATGCATGACGGTTTTGGCCGTGAGCGCGATGCCTTGTGCATCCTGCGTGCCGAGGTGTAACGGGGCGAGATAGGCATGCAGCGCATCGCTATACGGCGTGATCTCGCCGCGCAGGATGCCCCAGTTTTGTTGGGCGCTACGCGAAAAGTATGTGGCGATGACCGAGATGCCCAGCGCGGAGCCGACGGTGCGGATCAGGCTGTAGATGCCCGCAGCCTCGGCTGCGGTCGCCTTGGGCAGGGTGGAAAATGCCAGAGTGGAGATGGGCACGAAGATCAGCCCCATGCCCATACCCTGCAAAATCATCGGCAGAAGCAACTCGGTGGCCGTGATATCGCCGGTGAAGTACGTCATCAGGAAGTTGCCCGCGATGCTGCAAAAAATGCCCACCAGCACAAAATTGCGCGGCGGAAATCTGCCGGAGAATTTGCCCACGAAAATCATCACCAGCAGCGAAGCCAATCCGCGCGGTGCCATGTACAGCCCGGCGTCGAAGGTGGGGTAGCCGAGGAAGTTTTGCAGGAACAGTGATTGCAGCACCATACCGCCGAAAAAGCCGACGCCGATGGTAGTCATGATCAGGCTGGCGACCAGAAAATTGCGGTCTTTGAAAATGCGCAGATCGAACAGCGGATGATGCTTGCCGGTGAGCGTGTAGACGAGGAAGAATATAAAGGAGAGCGCGGCGACGACGGCGGCAAAGA
>JBAZYW010000228.1:0-3880 GCA_041659125.1 Gallionellaceae bacterium
ACGTTATCTGGAGTCAGGTCATCACGAAGAAATAGATAACATCCGGTATCTGAGCATTCCAAAGCTCGGCGTTAGCGGCGATTTCTACAGTGTGGCAAAACACCGCGAAGATTTATATGTGATGCTGGCGGATGGTGCAGGGCATGGTCTTTCCGCTGTATTACCGGCTTTACAGATGCCCCGTATATTTCAGCAGCAAGCTTTACGCGGTTTTTCTTTACTGACCATTGCTGCCGAATTAAACCGTTCGCTGCGGCAACAGAACATTGCCGGGCATTTCGTGGCAACGACGCTGATACGCATTAACGTCGGCGAGCAATCTATCGAGGTGTTGAATTGCGGCAACCCTCCGGTATTGATATTCGATAACGCGGGGGGATTGCTTTATTCCGGTCATTCAAAATCAACTGCATTGGGGATGCTGAGCGAGGGGGAATACTCGGCGGATGTGGAACGCTTTAGTCTGAAACAGGACGCGCGCATCTATCTGTTTAGCGACGGACTGACGGATACGCTGCAAGCAAATGAGCCTGATTTTGATATGGATAAGTTGCAGGCGATGTTCGGTAATGTTTCCTCTCTGGAGGCGTTCGATGTCGTTGCTGCCAAGGTGCGTGCAGTCGCATCGCATTGCAAGGTGGATGATGTCACGCTGCTGGAGATTCGCGTCGAGCATGATGCAGTGTCGGCACTGCAAATCGAAATTCCTTTTGCAGAGCAACTGGCGCAGCAGGAAGAGATGCCTGTGGCTCTGGATCAGGTGACCATGCTGTATGTGGAGGACGACGATGTGACGCGCGATTATCTGGCCCTCTATTTCAATCGCCGTGTGGGAATGGTGCATGTGGCCAAAGATGGCAAAGAGGGCTTGGCGCTGTTCAGGAAGCATCGTCCCCAAATCGTGCTATCCGATATCAAGATGCCGAATATGGATGGCTTGACGATGGCAGAGGAAATCAGAAAGCTGGACAAGGATGTGCCGATCATTGTGATCAGCGGTTCGGACAATGCCGAGGATGCCGAAAGAATGTTTGAGATGGGCATCTCACGCTTCCAAATGAAGCCGCTGGATACGGGCAAGCTGACTAACACGATCCAATCTTGCCTCCGGCAATCAATTGCCCTTGACGGGCTTCGTCTTTCATCCTCGGCGTTTCAGGCTTCATCGCTTGCTGTTATCACCGCTGATCGCGACAAACACATCGTCGCTGTCAATCAGGCATTTTGTCGCATCACGGGTTACTCGCTGGCTGAAGTGTTAGGACATAGCACCACGCTGCTGAGCTCGGGGAAATACGATGCCGTGCATTATCAGGAGATGTGGCGTGCGCTGGATGAGACCGGCACATGGTCGGGTGAGTTGCAGTGCCAGCATAAAAACGGAGATACGATTTTAGAATGGCTGACCGTCAATGCGGTGACAGCTGCGCATGACGTTGTGACAGGTTATCACTTTATTTTTTCCGATATCTCCGAGCGCAAAATGAACGAGGAGAAGTTGCGCCAAATGACGCTGCATGACGGCCTGACACACCTGCCGAACCGCGCGATGTTCGCGGACAAGGTCAATGAGCTGTTGGTGCAAGCCGGGTACAGGAATGAAAGTCTGGCGCTGGTCTATATCAATCTCGACCGTTTCATCGAGATCAATAATGCACTCGGTGTGCGAGTTGGCGACGAAGTGCTTTTTACCGTCTGTCAACGCTTGCTGACCAGCGCGGGCGGAGAGAATATGGTATGCCGCATGGGCGGCGATGAATTCGCGATTCTGCTACCGGGAGACGGCGGGCACGAATCGATAGGACAAGCGGTGCTCGAATTATCTCGTGTCATCAACCAGCCCATTCAGGTGAATGGTCATGAGATACAGCTGCGGGTGAGCATCGGTATCGGTGTATCTCCATCGGACGGCAAAACTTATGAAGAGCTGGTCAAGAGCGCATGCAGCGCTATGAATCAGGCACAGCGCACCGGAGGGGATACCAGTTGCTTCTTCGATAAATTAATCGGCCAACGCGAAGAGCGGCATGTCACCTTGCGGCAAAGCATCAGGGCCGGCCTGCAAAAAAACGAGTTCTACATGCTGTACCAGCCGAAATACTCACTCAGTCAGCAGCGCGTGGTGGGTGCCGAGGCACTGGTGCGCTGGAACCACCCGACGCTGGGACTCATTTCTCCGGTGGAATTCATTCCGATTGCCGAAAGCAGCGGTGCCGTGATCGAGATGAGCGAATGGATCATCGCTACGGTTTGCGCTCAAGTCGCCGCGTGGCGGAGTAACGGGCTAACGCAAGTGCCCGTGTCAATCAATATTTCACCGGTACATTTCTGGCGCGGCGACCTGGTGGGGAGTTTGCAGAGTGCGTTGCAAAAGTGGGACATCCTTCCGGCCATGCTGCCTATCGAGGTGACTGAAGGCGTGGTTATGGATACCTCGGAAAATACTTCGCAGGTGTTGGGGCGCTTGAAGGCACTCGGTTTTCATCTTTCCATAGACGATTTTGGCACGGGATATTCCAGTCTGAAATATCTCAAGGATCTGCCCATCAGCGAATTGAAAATCGACCGTTCTTTCATTATCGGGATACCGGAAGAAGGCCAGCCGGACGATTTGTCCAGAACGGCTATTCCGCGCGCCATTATTCAGTTGGCCTCAGAGTTTAATTTGAGCGTGGTTGCCGAAGGAGTCGAAACGGAAAATCAAAAGAATTTCCTGCTTAAGAACGGTTGCGATGTGATTCAGGGGTACTTGTTCAGTCGCCCTGTGTCGGCGGAAGAGTTTGCAGTGTTGTTGTCCTGACAATTTGTACCGGGAGGCACATAAAACGTACCCGTAAAAGCAAGAGGTTCATAAATATTCGCGGCTAAGAGCTGCCGCATAACCCATAGGAGAGCGTCATGCAAACAAACGAAGGGCAAGCGGCAAGCGGAGGAACCCGTGAACTGTTGACATTCACGCTGGGCCACGAGGAATACGGCATCGACATCCTCCGGGTGCAGGAAATACGGGGCTACGACGCGGTAACTGCGATTGCCAACGCACCGGAATTCATCAAGGGCGTCATTAATCTGCGCGGCATCATCGTGCCGATCGTGGATATGCGCATCAAGTTCAAGCTCGGTAATGTTTCCTACAACGAACTCACCGTAGTCATTATTCTCAACGTTGCCAACCGCGTGATGGGGATTGTGGTGGATGGTGTATCCGATGTGATCGCGCTGAGCGGTGAGCAAATCCGGCCCGCACCGCATTTCGGCGGGACGATGGATACCCAGTACATCACTGGAATGGGTACGGTAGGTGAGCGCATGATCATCGTGATAGATATTGAAAAGCTTATGACCAGTCGCGACATGGATCTGGTTGAACAGGCTGCTGCTTAGAACATCCAAATCAACTATCGGGAGAAATACCATGACTAGCATGACAGTAGGGAAACGATTGGGCTTGGGCTTCGGCGCAGTGATCATTTTGATGATCGTTGTCGCCGTCCTCGGCATTATGAACATGCGCACCTTGCAACATGATGTTGATACGCTGATCAATGACAAGTTCCCCAAGACGGTTTTTGCAAACAACATGGTGGATGGTGTCAACTCCATCGGCATATTGATGCGCGATTCCCTGCTGGTGACAGGTCAGAGTGACGTCCAGAAGGAGTTGGATGCTATTGAGGAGAAACGCAAGGTCATCAAGGATAATCTGGATAAACTCGAAAAATCGGTCGCCTCCGAATCAGGTAAGGCTGCGCTGGGCAAAGTGCTGGATACGCGCACCAAGTATGTCGCCGCACAGGATCAATTTATTAAACTGCAAAAAGACGGCAAGCAGGCAGAAGCGAAAACCTATTTACTGGAGACAGCAATGGGGCTTCAGGAT
>JBAZYW010000229.1:0-3859 GCA_041659125.1 Gallionellaceae bacterium
GTGCTTTGCGCGTAGGTGTTGAGAATGGTGTGAATCAATCGACACAGCAGACTCATACGGCCCATTCATCGCGGAAGAGTTGATTGCTCGCGCGCTCTATCCTTACCAAAAAGAACTCTTGATCGCAACAAAAGGAGGGTTGACACGGCACGGTCCTGGACGATGGGTTCCATGTGGTCACCCGGCGTATCTAAGGCAATGCGTGGAGATGAGTTTGCGTCGTTTAAAGTCTGACTGCATTGATCTTTATTATCTTCACAGAGTCGATCCAATCATACCGATGTGCGAACAAGTCGGCGTGTTTGTCGATCTTATTCGCGAAGGAAAAATTCGAAGCTTTGGATTATCGAAGGTGGACATTGATACGATTGACAAAGTAAAGGACATGATTCAAATATCCGCCATTCAAAATAAATTGAATATCAACGATTATGTTGAATCGGATGCCGTCCTTAAGTGGTGCGAAACAACTGGCACACCGTTTGTTTCTTATGCTCCACTTGATGCAGGAAATGTATTGTGCGGACGAACCGACCTAGCAGAACTAGCGCGTCAATTAGGGATTTCTCCCGCGCAAATTGCCCTTGGATGGTTACTACAACGCTCACCATCAATTCTAACGATTCCGGGGACGCAACAGGCTGCACATGTTATTGAAAATATTGCGGCAATAAATCTTTTAGGCCATTCTTTCATGAAAGACATAACCCTTTAAAAACTCGGCAAATATCAGGGCCAATTAGCGCTCCGCGTGGCAATCGCAGCCAATGGTTTTAGTGGGCGCCCCCCCAATTGGCTCCAACCCCAACTTCTACCACCAGCGGTACATCAAGTTTGGCGACCCCGCCCATGAGGTGAGGTAGTTCGGCGCACACTCTGGCGAGTTCAGTATCAGGAACTTCCAGTACCAGTTCGTCATGAACTTGCATAATAAGAAGGGTATGCAACTTTTCGCACTCCAGCCAATTTTGCACAGCGACCATCGCCAATTTAATTATGTCTGCATTAGCTCCTTGCATCGGGGCGTTGATAGCGGCGCGCTCTGCGGCTTGGCGGCGCATGCCGTTTGCACCGTTGATCTCGGGTAGCCATAGACGGCGACCAAATATCGTTTCAACGTATCCATGACTTCTCGCCTGTTCGCGGGTGTCGTCCATGTAGCGTTTCACGCCGGGGTAGCGGGCGAAGTAGAGGTCGATGTATTGCTTGGCGGCACTGTTTTCGATGTTGAGTTGGCTGGCGAGGCCGTAGGCGGACATGCCGTAGATGAGGCCGAAGTTGATGACTTTGGCGTAGCGGCGTTGTTCGCTGCTCACACCATCGAGAGGCACACCGAACACTTCGGCGGCGGTGGCGCGGTGGATGTCTTCGCCGTTGGCGAAGGCCTTGAGCAAACCTTCGTCGCCGGAGAGGTGCGCCATGATGCGCAGCTCGATTTGCGAATAGTCGGCGGAGACGATACGGCTGCCATGCGGCGCGATGAAGGCTTCGCGGATGCGGCGGCCTTCGGCGGTGCGCACGGGAATATTTTGCAGGTTGGGATCGCTGGAAGCCAAGCGCCCCGTCACCGCCACGGCTTGCGAGTAGCTGGTGTGCACGCGCCCGGTGCGGGCATTCACCATCTTGGGCAGTTTGTCGGTGTAGGTGGATTTAAGTTTGGCGATGCCGCGATGCTCAAGCAGTATCTTGGGCAGCGGGTAATCCAGCGCCAATTCTTGCAGCACTTCTTCGTCGGTGGAGGGTGTGCCGCTCGGCGTTTTCTTTTTTACTGGCAGGCCGAGTTTGTCGAACAGGATTTCCTGAATCTGTTTGGGCGAATTCAAATTGAATGGTTGCCCCGCCGCCTCGAATGCCTGCTTTTCGATGGACATCAGCTTCTCGCCCAGCTCGTGGCTTTGTCGCGACAGCTTGCCGCTGTCGATCAGCACACCATTGCGCTCCATCTTAAACAGCGCCTCGCGCGCTGGCATTTCGATGTCGCGATACACGTAAGCCAAACGCCCCAGCAATTGCGGCGACAGGGTCTGATGCAATTGCAAAGTGATGTCGGCATCTTCGGCGGCGTATTTGGTGGCGGTGTCGAGATCGACCTGATCGAAACCGATCTGCTTCGCGCCTTTGCCCACCACTTCGGCGTAGCTGATGGTGTTCATGCCGAGATGGCGCAGCGCGAGATTGCCCATGTCATGCGGCTTGTGGCTTTCCAGCACATAGGATTGCAGCAGCGTGTCTTCGGCGACGCCGGCCAGCGCGATGCCGTGGTTGGCGAAAATGTGCTGGTCGTATTTGAGATTCTGGCCGAGCTTTTTATGCTGCGCACTTTCCAGCCAAGGCTTGAGTTTTTGCAACGCGTGTTCGCGGTTCAACTGATCGGGTGCGCCGGGATAGTGGTGCGCCAGCGGCAGATAAACTGCATGGTGCGTTTCGATGGAAAAAGAAATGCCCACCAGTTGCTCGTTCATCACGTCGAGGCCGGTGGTCTCGGTGTCGATGCTCACCAGCGGCGCGTGCATGATTTTTTCTATCCATGCGTCGAGCTGGGCATCGGTGAGGATGGCTTCGTAGTTGGAGGTGTCGTTGCTGAATAACTCACCATTCCCTCCCCCTTGCAGGGGGAGGGCTAGGGAGGGGGTAGAAGCTTTGCGCGATTCACCCCCATCCCAACCTTCCCCCTGTGAGGGGGAAGGAGCATTGGTAGCGCCCTTTCCGCTCTCTATTTCGCGCAACCAGCTTTTGAAACCAAACTGTTCCAGCAGACCGCACAATTTTTCCGTGTCCTGCGTTGGCGCGGCGAGTTGATCGAAGCGCACGGGCAATTCGACATCACATTTCACCGTGACCAAACGGCGACCTTGCGGCAACCAATCCAGCGAGGCACGAAGATTTTCGCCGACCACGCCGCCGACTTCATTGGCGTGAGCTACCAAGTTGTCCAGCGTGCCGTATTGGGTGAGCCACTTCACGGCGGTCTTCGGGCCACACTTGGTGACGCCGGGCACGTTGTCCACTGTGTCGCCGACCAGCGTCAGATAATCCACGATGCGCTCGGGCGGCACGCCAAATTTGGCCAGCACGCCCGCTTCATCCAAGATTTCGTTGCTCATGGTGTTGATGAGTTGCACCTGCGGATTGACCAGTTGCGTGAGGTCTTTGTCGCCGGTGGAAACGATGCAGCGCGCGCCGCCCTGTGTAGCTTGGTGCGAGAGCGTGCCGATCACGTCGTCGGCTTCCACGCCGTCTATCATCAGGATGTTCCAGCCGTAGGCGGCGACGGCTTCGTGCAGCGGTTCGATTTGCGCGCGCAGGTCATCCGGCATGGAGGGGCGGTTGGCTTTGTACTCGGGATACCAGTCGTCGCGGAAGGTTTTGCCTTTGGCGTCGAATACGCAGGCGCTATAATCTGCCGGGTAATCTTTCTGCAGGCGCCGCAACATATTGAGCACACCTTGAATGGCACCGGTCGGCAAACCGGTCGGGCTGCGTAAATCGGGCATCGCATGGAATGCGCGATACAGGTAAGATGAGCCATCGACTAACAGCAGTGTTTTCATTATTTTTTGAGAAATTGAGATGAACAGCCAATCCAAATTACCTCACTCGCATTTACCCGAGTTGACCCAGTCGAAGGAGGCATGGCGCGTGTTCGGCATTATGTCAGAATTCGTCTCTGCCACCGAACGCCTGCAAGACATCCAGCCTGCCGTGAGCATCTTCGGCAGCGCGCGCACACCGCACGACCACCCCTATTACAAGCTCACCGAAGAAATTTCGCGCATGCTTTCCGATGCCGGATTTTCGGTGATCTCCGGCGGCGGGCCCGGCATTATGGAAGCGGCCAACAAAGGCGCGTTCTACGGAA
>JBAZYW010000230.1:0-3799 GCA_041659125.1 Gallionellaceae bacterium
GACTGCCGCATAGGGCGCGCCGCCGTTCACCGTCACGCAGTTGCCGCAGGGTGCGGTCGCGATGCTGGCGGGACGGTATGCGCCGGACAGCGCGTAAAACAGATGGTCCTTCCAGTTCTCCCACCAGGGGAAAGCCGCTGCCCAGCCGTTCGGGCAATTGATCGCGTTGACCAGCAGGTTGAAGTTGCTCATCGTGCTGCCGGTGGTTGAATAGGAATCGTTCACCTTGTAGGGGATACGCCCGGCGTACAAACCCGCCTGGTCGTCATAGTTGGTGTTCTTGCCATAGTCCGCAAGGACGAGCGGTGCTGCCCAGGGCAGGCTCTTGTTGGAGCCCGGATTGGCGACGGGCTTGCCATTGGCCGCGCCGAAAGCGGCGATGCACTCGGCGGCCCGTTGCGTCAGGTTGTTGAGCGTGGCGAGGAAGTCGTTGCGTTTCTGCATCGCGTTCCAGATGTCCTGCCGGGTGATGAACAGCAGCTGGTCGTTGATTCCGGCGGCTGTGCCGAGCCGGAATCTGCTGGCCGCATTGGCTGCACCCGATACCGCGGCATTGTTGATCGTGCCGTCGCTGTCGAGATAGTTGCCGGCGGTGTAATTGCCGCCGCAGATCGGCGTGCCGGTACCGGACGAACGATCTTGCCCGTTTTGTGTGGCGCCCGGCGCGAAGATGACGGCCACCGCCTGATTGTCTGTTGGCGTCAGCAGCGTGGCGCCATCCGACGCATAGACCTGTAACTGTCCGTTGGTATCCCAGTTCATCAGGTCGGTAGGCGTGTTGTTCTTGTAGGTGCCGGAAACGGCGTACCACAGGCACTCGCCGTTGCCATCGCGCAGCGGCGGCAGGTTGAGTTCTTTCCACGGCAGTCGACCGAGCTGGCTGATGTTCTTGCCGGCGCAACTTCCGGCGGCACTCCCTTCGGTGGCCCCCAGTGCTCCGCCCGATAGATTGGGACAGGGCAGGTAGCCGTGCACCTTGCCGGGATGGCTGTCGCCATAGGTGACGGCGTAAGCGATCAGCGCCTCTTTGGCTTGCGCCAGCGCAGCTGCGGTCTTGGCCTGACGCTGATTGTTCAGATCGGCGCGACTGAACGAGTTGACCAGCAGCGAGGCGAAGCCGATCACCATGATAGCCAGCATCAACATCAATGCGGCACCGTGCTGTTTTATTCTGCCAAGCTGTCGTACTGGGTGCATATAGGTACTATTGTCCAGAAGGGGCAGGGTGTCGTTCAGCCATGGGAGGAGCCGAAGCGGACGGGTCGATATGCAGCTTTTGCCCGACTTTTATTTTCACGGGTTGCGCATGACCGGGCACCGCGACGGGCACGCTTTCCGGTGTGCGATCATCGCCCCTGCCCGCCGGTTGCGGTATGCCATTGATCCAGACAGTGCGCGCCCCGCCGTGTTTCTGCACGATGCCGTTGACGGTGATGGAGTGAGTGCTATCCGGAGATTTTTCCTGTTGGAGGGATTCGAGTTGAGCGCGTTGTTCCGGGGTGAAAAACAAACGGCCTAATTCTTCCGCGTTGGCTCCTGTTGCTATGTAGAGCGTAAAGCCAAACAAGCCTGTCCTGAGCATGTCGAAGTGGCCTGTCCTGAGCCTGGCGAAGCGGCCGGTAAAGAGTGTCGAGTTCATTGCGTGGAGTCCCGGTTCTTCAGCGTTATCCAGCCGCCGGTGCATTCGGCTTTGATTTGCGCTGAATCCGGCAGTGGGCCGGCAACGCGTTGCAGTGTGCAGCCTTCCAGTTGGTATCGGCCACTGATCTGGTTGTGCAGCGCAGCAAAGAAATCCAACAGTTGTGCCTCGTGCAGCAAGTCGAATTGCAATTTCATTTCGCTATAGTGAATATCGAAATCGCCGTTACCCGATGCGGCTGTCGTGACGTGATTTTTTTGCGGAGCGATGGTGTAACGGAAATCGCTGACCAGATTTCGTGATCGGAGTTTATCCAGACCTTCGAGCCAGTCCAGACGCTGTTCATCGCCGATGATTTTGCGTTGCTCCAATGCGCCATATTCGGCGGAATACACGGACATGTTTTGTTGGTCCTGGCGCGCGGCAGCCAACCGACTCCGTGCGTCATTCATCAGGCTTTGCGCGCTGAGGTGTTCTTGCTGTACCCGCGCTTCATACCGGCTGCTGCCGTAGAGCATGGCGCTGCTCAACAGCACCGACGCGCAAACTGACAGGAGGCTCCAGCGCATCGGCAGCAGGTCTGAGCTAGAGAGTTTCATGGCTATGTTCTCCTGATGCTGTCCGGGATTTCCAGACAAGGTGCAAATGAAAATCGAGCGTCTGGCCGCCGGTTTCGCGTCGGTCGCTAAGGGCTCCGCCCGGGCTGACATCCAGCGGCCCGGCAATGATGGTGACCTGATAACCGATTGCGATCAATCCGCGCTGGAAACGATCCAGATACGCCAGCGCGGTGCGGTAGTCGCTGTCGAAGCCTTGCAGATTTCCCTCTAAAGTGATGGTTCGATCATGGATCGGATCGGCTGTCGGGGTGTTTCCTGAAGGGATATCCGCTGTATCGATTTGCCAACCGAGATGGTTCAGCTCGATTTGCGGGAACTGGCCGAGTACGGCGCTGATGGGTTGCAGGATGTCTTGCGGATCAGCGGTATCTTGTTCGAGTTTGCGCAAGATGGTTACGGCGGATTTCATGTTCGCGGCAGGGGCATGGGTGTTCGGGAAGCGCTGTGTGATGTGCAGAGCTTCGTCGAATATGTGTTGCGCCTGTATTCTCAGCTCATCCGACGCGCTGGATTTCCCAGTGTTCTGTATCGCGTTTGTCGTACTCCACAGCAGGCTAAAAAGCAGAATGAGTCCGCTGAACCAGTTGAGCGAGTTGCGCAGCCGCAACAGGTTGAAGTAATGGCGGTGATCTGCATTTGCGTAGCTGGTCTTGGGCGGGTTGCTGGCCAACTCATGCAGAAAGATCTGGCTGGCATCCGAGTCGATGAAGCGATAGGCTATTTTGCGCCGCCCGGCGACCTGCGCAATATCCGCAAATTCATAGCGCATATCCGCATGGTTCGGCAGTGCTGCCTGCAGCAAGTCTTGCTCGTCTGCATGGCTCAGGATGCGTACATCGAGGATTTGTCCCTCCGGCAGCAGGCTCAAGCTTTTCAGGTATTGGTAAGTGCGGGCCAGTTCTTTGACGATGGCATCCTGATAGCTAAGTCTGGCATGTACCGGAGTCAGGCGGGAAATCTTCAGGTGGCGCTCGCTGAAATAACTTTGGCGAAGGCCGGCAAGTTTTTCCCAGGTGATCAGCAGCAGGTGCCTGGATGGATGATCTTCGACCAGCGGGGCGCTGATCTGCGCTACCGAATAGATCCCGGCGAGCGGAGTTTGCTGCGCCTGCATGGTGTCCAGCCAGGGCATGATAGGCGCAGGGTTGGTCAACGCCGAGAGCAGCATGTCATCATCGCGCCTCCCGGTTTTTTGCCGCTGCAACAGCGTGGACAAATGGAACAAGGTGCCGCGATAGTATTGTTCGAACTTGCGTTGCAGCAGTGCACGGCGATGGTTGCCGGTCAGGTGTGGAACGCTTTCGTGACGAAAATCTTCTTCGACCAGGTCTACCAGCAAATAAGCCGGACACTCCGCTGTCTTCAGGAAGGCCGTGAAATCTTCACGCCCCTCCGGCGAGTCCGGGAACTGATGTTGCGCGGTGATTTTTCCATTCGCCATCAGTTGGGCTTGCAAGTGTCCGGTGCTTAAAAATAGCAGCAGGCGGCGCTTCATCAGAATTTCACCTTGCCGATGAGGTCGTAGATCGGTGCCAGCACA
>JBAZYW010000231.1:0-330 GCA_041659125.1 Gallionellaceae bacterium
CGCTGGATCAAGGCCAATATGCAGAAGCCGGTGGTCGGTTTTATCGCGGGGGTCACCGCTCCCGAAGGCAAGCGTATGGGGCATGCCGGAGCGATTATTTCCGGCGGTCAGGGCGGAGCCAACGAGAAGCTGGCTGTGATGGAAGAATGCGGTATACATATCACGCGCAATCCGGCGGAGATGGGGCGCGTGATGCAGAAAATATTGAAAGGATAAGTTGATGTTGGAAATGTTGTCTAGCGCCCAGTTCTGGGTGGATGTATTTAAAATTATCGTGATCGACTTGCTGCTGTCAGGTGACAACGCGGTGGTGATCGCATTGGCGTGCCG
>JBAZYW010000231.1:340-3797 GCA_041659125.1 Gallionellaceae bacterium
ATCCTATACGGCGTAGGAGGCGCGATCGGTTTGCGTATCGTGCTGACTTTCTTTGCCGTCAGTCTGTTGTCTTTGCCGTATTTGAAACTGGTTGGCGCATTGCTGCTGCTCTGGATCGGCATCAAGCTGTTGCTGCCGGAAGATGAACACGGCGAGGGTAACATCAAGGCCAACACGCATCTGTGGGGTGCGGTGAAGACCATCATCATCGCCGACTTTGTGATGAGTTTAGATAATGTGCTGGGTGTGGCTGCGGCTGCGCACGGCAATGTGTGGCTGCTGGTGTTCGGTCTGCTGGTGAGCATTCCGATGATTGCCTGGAGCAGTCAGTTGGTGTTGAAATTGATCGACCGTTATCCGTTCATCGTTTTTGGGGGCGGCGCTTTGCTGGGTTACGTGGCGGGCGAGATGCTGGTCAGCGAGGCGCTGTTCAAGCCCCTGCTGGAAGCGCAGCATGCTTTGCACTGGTTGGTTCCGGCTGCGTGCGCGATTCTGGTGGTGGCGGTGGGCAAGTGGTTGGCAATGCGCATGGTGGCGTCTGCCGCAGTGGTCGATCTGGTGGACGAGCAAGTAGCGGCCCCTCATAGCGACAAATCATAATCGAGGATAACGAAATGAAAATATTGATTCCAGTAGATGGCTCCGCCAATGCCGATCATGCGGTGGATTATGTGATCGCCGATGCGGCTAACCTGAAGATGGCACCGCAAGTGTGCTTGCTAAATGTGCAGTGGAAGCTGGACACAGGCAACGTGAAGCTGTTCATCAATCAGGAAACGATCAACGATTATTATCGCGAACAGGGGGCTGCGGCACTGGCGCAGGCGCGCGCAAAGCTGGATGCGGCGGGGCTGGCCTATACTTATCACATCAGCGTCGGTTCTCCCGCCGAGGCCGTGGTGCACTATGCGCAAGAGCATGAGGTCGATCAGATCGTGATGAGCGCACACGGGCAGACGACGTTATCCACTTTGCTGCTGGGTTCGGTGGCCAGCAAGGTTATACATCTGGCGCAGATACCCGTTCTGTTAGTGAAATAAATTATTTATATCCTCCAATAAATCAGATAGGTATGGTCTGGCACTGAAAAGTGTTTTAGTATCCGCAGGCAAATTGAGCCTTATGGCAAAAGGTGGGGTATGGCTAACATCAAAAAAGTGACGTTCTTGAAAGCCGATTGGTTTGTCGGGTTGCTGGTCGCGCTGGGTTTTTTATTCAGCGCCAACACTGATTTGATGCAAAGCCTGGAACGCAAAGCATACGACATCGGAGTAAAAGCCTCTTCCCGTGCGCCGAGTGACAGAATTGTCGTCGTTGCCATCGATGATGAAAGTATCGCAAATTTGGGGCGCTGGCCTTGGCCGCGCGAAATTCAGGGCAAGGTGCTGGATATATTGGCCAGTGGACATGCCAAAGTCATTGGTCAAACGGCCTTGTTTTCCGAGCCGCAGGTCGATGCGGGTTTGGATTACGTCAATAAAATTGCACTCCTCGTGGCGAGTTCATCGCTGCAGCAAAGCAATCCTGCGGAGTGGGGGCAGCTGAATGCCATTTTGCAAGAAGCTATGTCGCATCTGGATAATGACCTGAAGCTGGCCGAAAGCATGGCGAAGGCCAACTCCGTATTGCTGGGGATGCTATTCGAACTGGGTGAGCCGCAAGGTAAACCCGATAGTCCGCTACCGGATTATGTGTTAAGAAATGCGTTGAGCAATGTTAAAGAAGGCGAGGCGGGGGGGGCGCCTATTCTGACCAATGGAACGCAAGTGCCGATCCCTATTTTGGGATCGTTAGCCTTGGGTATCGGGCATCTCAACGTGACGCCTGATGTGGATGGCGGTATTCGTACCGAGCCGCTCGTGTTGAATTATTTCGATCAGTTCTATCCTTCTTTGTCGCTCATGTTGGCGGCTAAAAGCTTGAATCTCGAACCCAAGGATATTCAAGTGAGCCTGGGGCAGAGCATCAAAGTTGGAAATTTGAATATCGCCACCGATCCGATGTCGCGCATGCACACCTATTTTTATAACGACCGCGATGGCAAGCCGGCTTTTCAGGTGGATTCGTTTTACGACGTACTCACCGGAAAAATTCCGGCGGATAAATATCGCGACAAGATCGTGCTGATCGGTGCGACGGCCGCCGGAGTCGGGGCGCTGCAAGTGACACCGATCTCTGCCGGGATGTCTCCCGTGCTGACCTTGGCACACTCTGTCTCCAGCATTCTGAAGCAAGATTTTTTTGTGGTCCCGAGCTGGGCATTTTGGGCTGAGAAAGCTGTTTTTCTGTCGATTGCTCTCTATCTGATCCTGTTGTTGCCGCGCTTGAGTGCAGTTATTGGTGCGCTAATAACAGGTTCTCTGTTTGTCGTTTTGTTGGCGAGCCATTTTGTCTTGATGACCACGCAGGCACTTTGGTTGGAATTGATGTTGCCGGCGGCTTTGTTGTTGGTGGGACATTTGTTGTTGACCACCAAACACTTCCTGGTGACGGAGAAAGGCAAGATCAAATCCGATGCGGATTCGGCAGAGAGCAATCGCATGTTGGGCTTGGCCTTTCAAGGACAAAACCAGCTGGACATGGCGTTCGATAAATTCCGTAAAGTTCCCATCGACGATAGTTTGATGGATGTGCTCTACAACTTGGGATTGGATTTTGAGCGCAAGCGCCAGTTCAATAAGGCGGAGTCGGTGTTCAAATATATGTCCGACTACAACCCGAAATTCCGCGATTTGGAGCAGCGCTTGAATCAAGCCAAGGCGATGTCGGAAACGGTCATGCTCGGCGGCGCATCAGGCAAGAGCAATGCCAGCACGATGATGTTGGACAAGGCCGGTATGTCGAAACCGATGTTGGGACGTTATGAGATCGAGAAGGAATTGGGCAAAGGCGCGATGGGGGTGGTCTATCTGGGGAAAGACCCGAAGATCGGTCGTGTAGTTGCGATTAAAACCATGAACCTGTCGCAGGAGTTTGAGGCGGACGAGCTGGAAGACGTTAAGGCGCGTTTCTTCCGTGAAGCCGAAACGGCGGGGCGTTTGAACCACCCCAACATTGTTACGATGTACGATGCCGGCGAGGAGCATGACCTCGCCTATATCGCGATGGAATTCCTCAAGGGCAAAGACCTGGTGCCGTACACCAAGCGCGATAATTTGTTGCCGCTGCCCAAGGTGTTGAGCATCATCGCCCGCGTGGCGGATGCGCTGGGTTATGCACATGGACTGCATGTGGTACACCGCGACATCAAGCCGGCCAACATCATGTACGACATTGAGAGCGACACGGTGAAGGTGACGGACTTCGGTATTGCACGCATCACCGATTCGTCCAAGACCAAAACAGGCATGGTGCTGGGTACGCCATCGTACATGTCGCCGGAACAGTTGGCAGGAACCAAAATCGAGGGGCAGTCCGATCTGTTCTCCCTGGGGGCGAGTTTGTATCAGATGGTGTG
>JBAZYW010000232.1:0-3734 GCA_041659125.1 Gallionellaceae bacterium
TATTATCACTATTCTTATTCGGTCGTGCGCGGCTGTGATCGCATCATTCCGGTCGACATCTATGTTCCCGGATGCCCTCCGACTGCCGAAGCATTGCTTTATGGTGTGATTCAATTGCAAAAGAAGATCAACCGAACCAATACTATCGCGCGTTAGGATGAACATGGCTGATGATTTGAATATGCTGGGCGAGAGATTGAAAGAAGTTTTCACGGACAAGGTGTTGGGCTTGGAAAGCAAGCTGGGCGAATTGACCTTGGTGGTCGATGCGGCAGATATCTTGGGTGTGTTTACGCGTCTGCGCGACGATACGGATTTCCGTTTTGAACAATTGATCGATCTGTGCGGTGTGGATTATTCGACTTACGGTAGCGAACTTTCCGACGGTGGGATCTATCTGCGTTCGGAAGATGCGGGTGCCAACCCTTTCAAACAGCGCTTTGCGGTCGTTTATCACTTGCTTTCTGTTGAGCGCAACACGCGTTTGCGTGTGAAGGTGTTTGCTCAGGATGACGCCATGCCCATGCTGAATTCCGTCATTGATGTGTGGCCTTCCGCCAATTGGTTTGAGCGTGAAACATTCGATATGTTCGGAATCGTCTTTTTGGGTCACCCCGATCTGCGCCGTATCCTTACTGATTATGGCTTTGTAGGCAATCCGTTCCGCAAGGATTTCCCCTTATCCGGGCATGTCGAGATGCATTACGATCTGGAGCAGAAACGCGTGCTATATAGGCCGGTTAGCGTGGAGCCTCGTGAAATCACTCCGCGTACCATTCGCGAAGAGAATTACAGTCGTCACTGAGATACGAGCAAGGGAATCGCAATGGCTGAGATTAAAAACTACACAATGAACTTCGGGCCGCAACACCCGGCTGCCCACGGCGTATTGCGCCTAGTGCTGGAGCTGGATGGCGAAGTGGTCGAACGTGCCGACCCGCATATCGGCTTGCTGCATCGCGGTACCGAGAAGCTGGCCGAGCATAAGACATTCTTGCAGTCAGTGCCCTACATGGACCGCTTGGATTACGTGTCCATGATGTGCAACGAACACGCTTATGTGATGGCGATCGAGAAGTTGGCCGGCATTGAAGTGCCGCTGCGCGCTCAATATATCCGCGTGATGTTCGACGAGATCACGCGCATCTTGAATCACTTGCTGTGGTTGGGCGCTTCCGGCATCGACCTCGGTGCGATGACGATGTTCTTTTATACCTTCCGCGAACGCGAAGACCTGATGGACGTGTACGAGGCGGTATCCGGCGCGCGTATGCATGCGGCTTACTACCGTCCGGGCGGCGTATACCGCGATTTGCCGGATAGCATGCCGCAGTACGAAGCATCGAAGATTCACAATGCATCCGCCGTGAAACGCATGAACGAAAATCGTCAGGGTTCCCTGCTCGATTTTCTTGAGGATTTCTGCAACCGTTTCCCCGCCTGTGTGGATGAATATGAAACGTTGTTGACCGACAACCGTATCTGGAAGCAGCGCACTGTCGGTATCGGTGTCGTGTCGCCTGAACGTGCTTTGGCGCTGGGCTTTACCGGTCCGATGCTGCGCGGCTCCGGTGTGGCATGGGATCTGCGCAAAAAGCAGCCTTACGAAGTGTACGATCGCATGGATTTTGATATTCCGGTTGGAGTCGAAGGCGATTGTTATGACCGTTATCTGGTGCGCGTTGAAGAGATGCGCCAATCCAATCGCATCATCAAGCAATGCATCGATTGGCTGCGCAAGAATCCGGGTTCAGTGATTACTGAAAATCACAAGTTCGCACCGCCGAGACGCGAAGCGATGAAGCAAAACATGGAAGAGTTGATCCACCACTTCAAGCTGTTTACCGAGGGTATGCATGTGCCTGCGGGAGAAGCGTATTCTGCGGTGGAGCATCCCAAGGGCGAGTTCGGCATCTATCTGGTTTCGGATGGGGCGAACAAACCTTATCGTATGAAGATCCGTGCGCCGGGTTATCCACACTTGGCAAGTTTGAACGAGATGTCTCGCGGCCACATGCTTGCCGACGTGGTGGCGATCATCGGCACACAAGACATCGTTTTTGGAGAGATAGACCGCTGATGTTATCCGATCAAATTCAAGCAAAGATAGAGCGCGAGCTCAAGAAATATCCGGCGGATCAGCGGCAGTCTGCGGTCATGGCCGCATTGCGTTTCGTGCAGGATGAGAAGGGCTGGATCGCGCCGGAAGACATGGCTGACATCGCCGCATATATCGGCATGCCGCAGATGGCCGTGTTTGAAGTGGCGACCTTCTATCACATGTACAAACTCAAGCCGATGGGCGAGTTCACTTTGACAGTGTGCACCAATCTTTCCTGTCAGCTCAGCGGTGTCAATGAGACCTTGTTGCATCTCAAAAACAAACTGGGTATCGGTTTGGGCGAAATCACTGCCGATGGCAAATTTGGTTTGCGTGAAGGCGAGTGCATGGGCGCGTGCGTGGATGCTCCGATGTTCACAATCAACAACAAGAAATTGTGCGGGCGTTTGACGGGCGAAAAAATTGATCAGATTCTGGCTGAACTTAGTCAGGGAGGTAAGCAATGAGCGCCCCAATCATTTTTAATACGCTGCATTTCGACCAGCCCTGGACGCTGGAAAATTACCTCAAGGTTGGCGGCTATAAAGCCTTGCGCAAAATTCTTGCGGAAAAAATGACACCGGATGCGATCATTGCCGAGGTCAAGGCATCGGGTCTGCGCGGTCGCGGCGGTGCGGGTTTCCCGACTGGTTTGAAGTGGAGCTTCATGCCGCGCAATTATCAGGGCGACAAATATCTGGTGTGCAACTCGGATGAAGGTGAGCCGGGCACATGCAAGGATCGCGACATCCTGCGCTACAACCCGCATATGCTTATCGAAGGTATGGCTATCGCGGCCTACACCATGAGCGTCAAGACCGGTTACAACTATATTCACGGCGAGATATTCGAGGCTTACGAACGCATGGAAGCCGCTTGCGAAGAGGCGCGCGTGGCGGGCTATCTGGGCAAGAATATTCTCGGTTCGGATTTCGAGTTCGATCTGCATAACCATCTGGGTTACGGCGCGTATGTTTGCGGCGAAGAAACCGCTTTGCTTGAATCTATCGAGGGCAAGAAAGGGCAGCCGCGCTTCAAGCCGCCGTTCCCGGCGAGCTTCGGTTTGTACGGCAAGCCGACCACGATCAACAACACCGAAACTTTTGCCAGCATCCCGTATATCATCAATAACGGCGGTCAGCAATTCGCCGATTTGGGCGTGCCGAATAGCGGCGGTATCAAATTGTTCTCGGTGTCCGGGCATGTGAATAATCCGGGTAACTTTGAAGTGCCGATGGGTACGCCGTTCAAAACGTTGCTGCAAATGGCGGGCGGTGTGCGCGGCGGCAACAAGCTGAAGGCGGTGATCCCCGGCGGCTCATCCATGCCCGTGTTGCCCGGCGAAATCATGATGGATCTGAACATGGATTTCGACTCCATTCAGAAGGCGGGCTCGTATCTGGGTACGGGCGCGATCATCGTGATGGATGAAACGACCTGCATGGTCAAGGCACTTGAGCGCCTGTCCTATTTCTATTACGAAGAATCCTGCGGCCAATGTACTCCGTGCCGCGAGGGTACGGGCTGGCTGTATCGTATCGTGCATCGCATCGAACACGGAGAGGGGCGTCCGGAAGACTTGGATTTGCTGCTTGATCTGTCCAACAACATCGCGGGCCGCACCATCTGTGCC
>JBAZYW010000233.1:0-3733 GCA_041659125.1 Gallionellaceae bacterium
GCTTTCCAGCGCGGCAACGATACGCGTGCAGTGGATGGAAAACTCGCAGCCGCCGCCGAGCGCCAAACCGTCCACTGCGGCGATGGTGGGCACTTGCGAATATTTGAGGCGTTGCGAGGCTTGCTGGAATTTGGCGACGACGGCTTCGACATGCGGCACATTGCCGATGGCGGCGTTGAGCACGTCGCCGATTCCGTCGTGGCCCGCAACGGTATATTTGACGCGGTTTACCGCACCTTTAATTTTGCCGAACAGCCCCGCATCCTGCGCGGGCTCTTGCACGCCCTGCATCAGTTGCAGCAGGTTGGCTCCGGCGGAGAACGGCGGCTCGGTTTGCCACAGGATGAGCGCGCTGAAATGCGCTTCGGCTTCGTCCACCGCACGCAGAATGCCATCCAGCACTTCGTTGTTGACTGTGTGCATCTTGCTCTTGAAACTGAGGATGGCGATGTTGTCACCCGTGTGCCACAAGCGCACCACGTCGGTTTCGAACACAGTTTCGCCGTAGTGACGCTCTTCGCCTAGCAGATGGTCGGGGAATAGTTGGCGACGATAGACAGGTAGTATCGAGCGGGCTTGTTCGCTTTGAGTGGCTGGCGAATAGGAGCCATGCGCTGTGTGAACGCCGGTACGCGATGGCTCAGTCGCCCATGCGGGCAACGGTTCGTTTGCCATCGCTTTGCCAGCGGCGATGTCAGCGGCGATCCAGCCAGCCACTTGTTGCCAGCCTGCGGCTTGCCAGATTTCAAACGGGCCGTTGTCCCAGCCGAAGCCCCAGCGCACGGCGAGATCGACATCTCTGGCGTTGTCGGCGATGTACTCCAGTTGCAGGGCACAGTAGTGGAACACGTCGCGGAATGTCGCCCACAGGAATTGCGCTTGCGGATGCGGGTTGCGGCGCAGACCTGAAAGCTTCATGCCCCAGTCGCGTTCGCGCAATATTTCTTTCACTTCTTCGTCCACCTTGGCGTCAGACAGGCGGTATTCCTTGGTGTGAAGGTCGAGCACGTGAATTTCTTTGCCGATTTTCTGGTAGATGCCGCGCTTGGTCTTCTGCCCAAGCGCGCCCTGATCCACCAGATAGCCGAACCAGCTCGGCAGCTCGAAATGCTTATGCCACGGGTCTTCCGTGAGGTTTTCGCGCATGGTGTTGACCACGTGCGCGAACACGTCGAGGCCGACCACATCCAGCGTGCGGAAGGTGGCGCTCTTGGGGCGACCGAGGTAACGCCCGGTAAGCGCATCCACCATATCGAAGCCGAGGTTGAACGCGGCGGCGTGATATTTGGTGGCGAGCATGGAAAACACGCCGATGCGGTTGGCGATGAAGTTGGGCGTATCTTTGGCGCGCACCACACCTTTACCCAGCGTGGAGACGAGGAAGGTTTCCAGTTGGTCGAGCAGCGGCGCATCGGTGCCGGTACAGGCGATCAGCTCGACCAGGTGCATGTAGCGCGGCGGGTTGAAAAAGTGGATGCCGCAGAAACGGTGGCGCAAATTTTCGGGAAATGCCTGAGCCAATTGGTTGATGGAGAGGCCGGAAGTATTGCTGGCGAAGATGGCGCGTTCATTCAGGTACGGCGCGACCTTGCGGTACAGATCGGATTTCCAGTCCATGCGCTCGGCGATGGCTTCGATCACCAAGTCGCATTCGCGCAATTTTTCCAGATGCTGTTCGTAGTTGGCGGGCTGAATGAAAGTGATCTTGGCGGGACTGGCGACAGGTGACGGCTCCAGCTTCTTCAAACCTTCCAGCGCTTTGTTCACATTGCCATTCGGGTCGCCTTCTTTCGCGGGCAGCTCGAACAACAGCGTTTCGACGTTGGCATTCACCATGTGTGCGGCGATCTGTGCGCCCATGACACCGGCACCGAGCACGGCCACTTTGCGTATCTGAAAATTTGCGCTCATCTACTTTCTCCAGTTCTACATAATGAAGAGAAATAACCGTGTAGGAGCGGGCCCTGCCCGCGATATTTAAATATGTCGCGGGCAGGGCCCGCTCCTACGCCAACGGTTAGTGTTTCAATTTATTTTCTAATCCGCCGGCGGCACTTCGCGCGGCTTGCGGTCGTCGTCCACCGCGACATAGGTCAGCGTGGCTTCGGTTACTTTGACACAGGTGGGTTTGATCGGATCGCGCTGCGCATATACTTCGACGGTCACTGTCATCGAGGTGCGTCCCACTTTGACGATGTCCGCATAGAAGCTCACCACATCGCCCATAAAAAGCGGCTGTTTGAACACGAAGGAATTCACCGCCACGGTTGCGACTCTGCCGCGCGCGCGGCAGATGGCGGGGATGCTTCCGGCAATATCCACTTGCGACATCACCCAGCCGCCGAACACATCGCCAGTAATATTGCAGTCTGCCGGCATCGCCACCACGCGCAAGGTTGCGTGACGGCTGGGCAAAGTTGTCTCTCGTTCTTTCATGTTTCAATGTCCTTTGTAAAGTTGCTCGATCTCGGCGGAATATTTCGCCACGACCTTGTCGCGTTTCAAACTCAACTTCGGCGTGAGCATGCCGTTGTCGATAGTCCAGGGCTCGTTCAACAACAGCACGCGATGCACTCTGGCATAGCCGGGGAAGCTCTTCATGTTGCGCGCGATGCGCCGCAACACCTTGGCCTCCACATTGGTATCCGTCAGGGATTCCGGCATATCCGGACGCACGCCGACCTTGGCGGCGATCTCCAGCCACACGGTAGGATTCAGCACCGCCAGTGCGATCAAATAAGGCCTGCCCTCGCCGTAGATCATCACCTGGTCGATCAGCGGGTCGTGCATGATGGCTGCTTCCATATCGGCGGGCGGAAGCTTCTCGCCATTCGCCAGCACAATGATCTCTTTCAGCCGTCCGGTAATGTACACATGCCCTGTCGCGCTGATGCGCACGATGTCGCCAGTGTTCAGCCAGCCATCCTCATCTATCAAGGCTCTGGTCGCCTCCGGGTTGTTCCAGTAACCCATCATCACGTTCGGCCCTTTCACCAGCAGTGCGTCCTGCTCGCCCAGCTTGATCTGCACACCGCGCACCGGCTGCCCGACGCTGTCGGGAAAGTTATTGTCCAGATGGTTGCCCGTCACTATGGGGCTGGTTTCGGTAAGCCCGTAGCCTTGCACTACCGGCAAACCAAGGCCGACAAACATGCGCGCGATTTCCGGCGCGAGTGCGGCGCCGCCGCTGACGGCAGTGCGCATACGACCGCCGAGCCTGTCCATGATTTTCTGCGCTACCAGTTTTTTCAGTATCGGCCACAGCAGAAAGGAGAGCTTCCAACCGCCGCGTCCCTGTTCCCGCAGGAAACGCGCCCAGCCCACGTCCACTGCCAGGTTGAATAATTTGTGTTTGAGGGGAGAGCCTTCTTCCAGCTTGGCATTGATCGCCGAATGGATACGCTCATAGATGCGCGGCACCGAGATCAGGATGGTCGGCTTGATGATTTGCAGGTCTTCCGACAGCAGCGGAATGGAGCGGGCATACGCGACGGTTGCTCCGGTCATCACTTGCAAATAATAGCCGCAGGTACGCTCGAAGGTGTGCGACAGCGGCAGGAAAGACAACATCCGGTCACTGCCATACACCACGAAGGTTCCAAGCGCCGCGTGCGTGTTGCTCAACATATTGTTGTGGCTGAGCATCACGCCCTTGGGTTTACCCGTGGTGCCGGAGGTGTAGATAATGCTGGCCAGCTCGTCGATCTTGCATGGCACCGCTGCTTGCAAGGTG
>JBAZYW010000234.1:0-3727 GCA_041659125.1 Gallionellaceae bacterium
TGTCAGGTTGGTGACCGTATCAAAATACACTTCGCCGGGATGGCCCACATTCAGTGTCACATACAGCGAGTATGCATAAGTAACCGAAAGCCCGATCGCGATGGGCAAATCCATAGTCAGGCGCAGGTTGCGCAAGCCGCTCCAGGCTCCCTTGTAAAAGGGGAAGCCCGAATAGAACAAGGTCGGTGTGGCGAGAGCACAGCCCATCCAATGAAAGAAATTACGGAATTGCCCGTCGCCAGCACCACTGTATAGCGCGATCGAAATCAGGGTCAGATTCATCATGGCAAAACCGGCGAAGAACAGACGGAACAGCATGGCGCGATTGGCACGCTTCATCGCCCCTTCTGCCGTTTCCGGATCATAGGGAACGCCTGCGTAACCGATCTGGGAGAGTTGCTTGATCAGGAAGGACAGCTTTACGCGTTTGTCGTCCCAACGAATGTGCAAACGCTTGCCGGCCAAATTGACGTTCGCCGTTAGCACACCCGGAATGCGCATCATGCCGCGCTCGATCAACCAAACGCAGGCGGCACAATGAATACCCTCGACCAGAAGATGAGCGTCGCGGATGTCGCCTTTAAAATTGACGAATTCCTGCTGCACTTCGTCCAGATCGTACATCTCGACATCTTTGGGCGGGGTCGGCGGCGGCGCCAGCAGCGTGCCCTGCGGGGTACGCTTGTAATAGCCCTCCAGCCCCGCTTCATAGATCGCCTCGCATACCGACTTGCACGCGAAACAGCAGAAACTGCGCTGCTCACCGCCCAGTCGACTATGGAAATCATCGCCTTCCGCAATCGGCAAGCCGCAATGAAAACACCCCGCATGCGCGAGGTGCTCGTCGTTATTTTGTTGCATGGAATTGACCGTAGACGTTATTTAGAAACAGCAACAAAGACTTTTTGCTCCATCTCGAACAGCCGCTCATTCTGCGTTACCTTGATGAGCAAATCCCAATTTCCGGGGCGCGGAAAGTTCATGTTACCTTCATATTGGCCTGAACCTGTTTCGTGTAGCGTCGTGCTGGCATCAAAATTCGGATCTCCCGGCCATTGCGCATCAATCACGACTTGAGCACCCTGAACCGGCTTACCCTCACGGTCGTTCAACTCGAATTTCAGTTGCGCCGGATTCGCGATCAAAATGAAGCGCGCGGCACTTTCCAAGGCCATGCTGTCATTCGGTTGGCGTTGAGGGGAATGCAGCTTGGCCTGCCAACCCAAAGTTGAACGCTCGGCCTGCTGCTGCACCCACTTCGCATCATATTGGTTATGGCCTTTAACGCTGTAGTTCTCATCCAGCAACCGTGTCTTGTGATGCATCACATTCCACAGCATGCGTGCATTGATGAGCACTCCGGCCAATACGATCACCAGTAAACCCAACACCCACGGATTGCGCCAGCCTTTGTTTTTTTGCGAAATCATGATTGCACTTTCATCCTGTTTAAACTGCAGATTACTTGGGGCCGTTAAACATGGTAGTGTATTCGGCGGCCATCGTTGGCTCATCCACGTTTTCCACGCGGAATTGGAGCCTAGTCACTTCTTGATGGATATTCGCCTCGGGTGCCTTCACAAACACCGTAAACGCGGTGGCCTTGCCGTGATGTGTCAATTGCTTCTGCTCTGCATCAACGATGATCTGATCCTTGATACCGCCCTCGGCGCTGATTTTGACGTAAACATCCTTGTCCGTCTTGTTCAACACTTTGAAGGTGTATTTGTTCTGAATCGACCCATCGCTCATGCGCACAAATAGCGGCTGGCGTTCAGGTGCGACGCGCAAGGTAAGCGCGCCCAAGTGCGTCAATCCGTAAATGATACCTGACAAAGACAGGATCAAAATCGCCACATATACCCATGTACGCGGATGCTGATAAAGCTTCTTGACCGGACGCCCTTCTAGCTCATCGAGCGAAGCGTAACGAATCAAGCCGCGCGGACGCCCCACCTTGTCCATAATCATATCGCAGGCGTCAATGCACAGCCCGCAGGTGATGCATCCCAATTGCTGCCCCTGACGAATATCCACACCGGTAGGACATACTTGCACACATTGGTAGCAATCGATGCAGTCGCCCGTATTTTTTTCATCGACAGGTTGTCCGCGTCGAATCTTGCCGCGCGGCTCACCCCTAGCTTCATCGTAAGCCGGCAATATAGTTTGCGTGTCCCCCATCACGGCTTGAATACGCGCGTAGGGGCACAACCACATGCAGGTCTGTTCGCGCATGAATCCGGCCAAAATGTAGGTGCCGCCGATAAACATCAGTAACACGACCCAGGCAATCATGCTCATATTAAAGCTGAGTAAATTATGCCAGTACTGGAATGCATCGGTGAACCAGATAGAGAAGCTGATTCCGGTCAGGGCAGCGATAACCAGCCAAATCGCGTGCTTGATTAGCTTGAGACGAATTTTGGTCGCGTCCCATGGCGCTTTATCCAACTTCTGACGTTGCGTATGGTTGCCCTCGATCTTTTCTTCGATCCAGGTAAACCAGTCCACCCATGTCGACTGAAAGCAGAAATATCCGCAAAACACACGTGAAGCGACCGATGTCACCGCAAACAGAGTCATCGCCAGCAACAGCAGCAACAGGGACAACATCCAAATGTCCTGCGGCAGAATGGTGATGTTAAAGAAATGGAATTGGCGATTTTCAATGTCAAACAAAATTGCCTGCTTGCCGTTCCAGCGCAGATATGCGCCCAGAAAAAATATCAACCAAAGCGATTCAGTGATGTTCTTGTAGGTGCGGAATCTTCCCGGCATACGCTTGGCGTGAATGGTTGCCTCGCCCGAATTGACATGCCACTCTTCGTGCTCATGGTAAAGACTCGTAACACCACCGACTTCAGCACCTGCCTTCTGTTGCATTTCACTCATTACCCGGCTCCTGTGAGTTTTTTACCAAACTTTGTTGGCTACTTTTGTAAAGAACACTCTGCTTAAACCCTGCCCAGCGGTAAAATTTACGCAGAGAGCTCTTATCGTTTGTTTAAATAAACGAAAAAAGAGGAGGCAAGCCTCCCCCTTCCTCGGTCCGACGCTGTTACTTCTCGCCGGATTTTTTCGTTGTCGCGTTTTTAAACAACCAGATCAACGCTGCAATTACCGCTCCAAAAGCACCGGCAGTCGCAATCATCAAGGCCCAATAAACAAAGTCATGATCATTCAATTTAATTCTCCTTTCATTAAATCTGCACGGCTGACGCCGCGCAGATATATGAGCACTTACTTGGTTGCCGGAGCAGCGGCTGCCGCTACAGGAGCCGGAGCATCAGCCTTGCCACCACCAAATTTGTACACGTAAACAGCCAGTTTCTTCATTTCAGTCGCAGACAATTTTCCTGCTGCGGTGAAATTAGGCATAACTGCAACACGCGTTTTTGGATCGCCCGAGTTCACGCCATAAGCGATGGTCTGCTTGATGCCTTCCACGGATCCGTCGAAACGCCAGATCTTGTCGGTGAGGTTAGCCGAACCCATGGCCTGCATACCCTTGCCGTCAGCACCGTGGCAAGCCACGCAACCTTTTTCGGCAAACAGAGGTGTGGAGGTTGGCTCGCCCTTGGCAACAGCATTTGCCAGCGTGTCGATCTCTTGCGCAGACAACATATCTTTGTGCGCAACCATCATACCCTGACGACCATTAGCAATGGTCTCGTGGATATTGTCGATGGTACCGCCGTAAAGCCAGTCGTCGTCGTTCAGAACC
>JBAZYW010000235.1:0-3677 GCA_041659125.1 Gallionellaceae bacterium
ACCTGGGGCGAGTTTGTATCAGATGGTGTGTGGTAAGCTACCTTTTGAAGGCGACTCGATGGCGCAACTCATGTTCCGTATCGCGAACGAGCCCCATGCGGATATTTTGAGTATCAGCCCCGGGGCGCCACCTTGCGTTGTGGCGGTTATCAACAAGGCGTTGGCGAAAAAAGTGGAGGGCCGTTATCAAACAGGGCAGGAAATGGCCGAAGCGATTCGTCAGTGTGCAGCGACTTTGAAATAACAAAAATTCAGGGGTTGGGACGTGAATATACAAGACGCGCTTGAGATTGTAAGCCAGAGTCATCCCGGGATGATCAGGTCGCACAATGAAGATAGTGTGGCATTTGATGCGCCGTCCGGCTTGGTTGTTTTGGCCGACGGGATGGGCGGCTATAATGCGGGTGAGGTTGCCAGCGGCATCGCAGTTTCGGTTCTTTCGACCGAGATCAAGCATCATCTGCAAAGCGTGGCACCGGAAGAAAAGGATGCTTTCAGCGGTGAGGACGCGGGAGTCGTATTGCTGCGCGACAATGTGCAAAAAGCCAACTCTTCCATTTTTCATGCGGCTGAAAGTCAGCCGCAATATTCCGGTATGGGCACCACGATTGTTGCCGGCCTGTTTTACGATAACCGCGTGGCAGTCGTGCATGTCGGTGATTCGCGCATGTATCGTTTGCGCGGCGAAAAGTTCGAGACGATCACGCGGGATCATTCGCTGCTGCAGGAGCAGATCGATGGCGGCATCATCAGCAAAGAGGATGCGCGTACCTCCAAGAATAAGAATCTGGTGACGCGTGCAGTCGGCATCGATGCGGAAGTGGAGCCGGAGGTGCATGTCCACGAGGTGCAGATCGGGGATATCTATCTGCTATGTTCCGACGGGCTCAACGACATGGTCGTGGACGAAGAGATAGGTGCGACCCTGCAGATGTTGAAGGCCAATCTGCCATTGGCCGCGACCGAGCTGATCCAGCTGGCGAATGACAACGGCGGGCGCGACAATGTGTCGGTGATACTGGTGAAAGTAAACGGAAGTTTTTCCGTGCCGCATGGCTGGATGGCGCAATTGTTGTCTTGGTTTAAGAATTAACTACGGGGATTGAAGATATGCCAGCTAAATTGATACTCAGCATGGATGGAGAGGTGCTGAAAGAGTATGTGCTAAACAAAGAGCGCACGCTGATCGGTCGCAAGCCGCATAACGATATTGTGATCGATAACTTGGCGATCAGCAGCGAACACGCCGCGATTATTACGATCCTTAATGATTCGTTCCTGGAAGACTTAGATAGCACCAACGGCTTGATGGTGAATGGCGTGGTGACAAAGAAGCATTTTCTACAAAATAACGATTTGATCGAGATCGGGAAATATAAGATCAAATATTTGAATGATCAGCCGGCGCAGGCGACTTCGGCGGATTTCGAAAAAACCATGGTGCTGAGCAGGCCGGTGAAAACCTCTCCCGCTCCGGCGGCTGGACAGGCCGCAGGCGATGTGACGGGCAAGTTCAATGCTACCGCCACGGTTAAACCCTCGTCAGAACATGCCGCTACGCCGCAGCCGGCAGCTCAGGCGCAGCAGGCCGCTGCAGTTCAAATACTGAATGGCCCGAATGCGGGTAAAGAGCTTGAACTGGTGAAAAGCCTGACCACATTGGGTAAGCCGGGAGTGCAGGTCGCCGTCTTGGCGCGCCGTCCGCATGGATTCTTTATTACCCATGTCGAGGGAGAGAAATTTCCTTTGGTGAATAGTGAGTCCATAGGCGAGCAACCGCATCAGTTGAATGACCACGATATCGTTGAACTGGCCGGTATAAAGATGGAGTTTTATTTCAAAGCTTGATTGGACAATTGAGCCTCTAAGAATACTTCTGGATATGGTGGGAGCCGAATGAAAAAGCACGCACTCCTGATTGCGCTAGGCCTCGCGTTTGTATTCTTGTTCATAGGCAATGCGGCCAAATTCTATCAACTCGGCTTTGTCAGTTTCGTAGAAGCCAAGCTTTACGATACGCGATTGCGCCTTACTTTGCCCAACAAGGGCGACGACAATATCGTCATTCTGGATATCGACGAGAAAAGTCTGAAAGAGGAAGGTCGTTGGCCATGGGGGCGCGACAAGCTCGCCCTGCTGATGGACAATCTGTTCGATAAATATGGCGTCGCGGTGGCGGGTTTCGACGTGGTGTTCGCGGAAAAGGACAGCAGCTCAGGCTTGAAAGTTTTGCAAGAGCTGGGCCGGAATCAGCTTAAAGACGTACCCCGGTTCCAGTCGGTGCTGGCGCAACTCAAGCCTAAGCTCGAATACGATAGTCTGTTCGCCGACAAGCTGAAGCAGCGCAATGTTGTGTTGGGCTATTACTTCAATGCAACGAAAGACACTTCGGGGGCCTTGCCCGATCCTGTATTTGCAGCGGGCAGTTTCAAGGGGCGTCCGATCAATTTCACCCAATGGAACGGCTACGGTGCCAATCTGCCCGAGTTTCAGGCTAACGCGATTTCAGCAGGACACTTCAATCCCGTAATCGATTTTGACGGCATCGTGCGCCGCGTGCCGATGATCGTCGAGTACGGGGGGGCTTATTACGAGTCCCTGTCGTTGGCGGTGGTGCGCACCGTATTAGGCTCACACAAATTGTTGCCCGGTTTTGCCACTGCTGGCAACGACAAGGGTTACGCCGGATTGGAATGGCTGGAGCTGTCCATGCCGCAGTCCAGTCTGAACATCCCGGTCGACAGTGATGTGAGTGCGCTGGTGCCTTACCGTGGTGCGCGTGCGACGTTCAAATACGTTTCAGTGACGGATGTGCTGAATGAACGCATCCCGTTGGATGATCTCAAAAACAAGATCGTTCTGGTGGGAACATCGGCGCCGGGTCTCATGGATATGCGTTCCACACCCGTGGATGAGGTTTATCCGGGGGTCGAGATCCATGCCAATATGATCAGCGGCATACTCAACCAATCCATCAAGTCGAGTCCGCCTTATGTCATGGGGGTCGAGGTGCTGCTGCTCCTGATCGTCGGCGGGGCATTGAGTATTTTGTTGCCGCTGATGACCCCGATGCAAGACACATTGATCGCGTTGGTGGTATTGCTGGCGACGCTGGTCATCAACGGTCTTGCATGGCAATACGGCAACATTGCATTGCCCTTGGCCAGCGGCTTGATGATGATACTCGTGCTATTCGCGCTCAATATGTCATACGGGTATTTTGTGGAGTCGCGCACCAAGCGCCAGATCACCAATCTGTTCGGGCAATATGTGCCCAAGGAAGTCGTTAGCGAAATGAGTGAGCGCCCGGAGCAAGTCTCGATGGAGGGTGAAGGCCGCGAGATGACGATCCTGTTCTCCGATGTGCGCGGATTCACCACGATTTCGGAAGGACTCGATCCGAAAGAGTTGTCGCTGTTGATGAATGAATTTTTGACCCCGCTTTCGCGCGTTGTCTATAAACACCGGGGAACCATCGACAAATATATGGGCGACTGCATCATGGCGTTCTGGGGCGCGCCATTGCCGGATGAGCAGCACGCGCATCACGCTATAGTGGCGGGCCTTGAGATGCTGAAGGCGCTGGAGGCGCTGCAGCCGCATTTTAAAGAGCGTGGCTGGCCTCCCATTCATATCGGTGTCGGGCTTAACACGGGGCGCGTGAGCGTGGGCAATAT
>JBAZYW010000236.1:0-3674 GCA_041659125.1 Gallionellaceae bacterium
CATGAGACGAATCATCACGCTGATTGCCGCCGCCGCGCTCGCCGGCTGCGGCGTCGAAACCGCGACCACCGCCGCGACGGTCGCCGCCGCCAAGAAGCAGGAAGTCGAGCAGGGCAAGAAAACCATGGAGCAGATGCAGCAGAACATCGGCCAGGCGATGGAGCAGACGCAGCAGAGCACAGCACGACCGGACGAGGCTGCAAAGTAGCCGCGCCCTCGCGCTGTTTCGGCTGGACAGATATTGAACTAGGTGGAGTTGCTTTTTGAAAATCCACCGAGCCAGAGCAAGCGTTGATTGCGCAACACCGATCTAATCCGATGTAGTCGCAGCTCGATTTGGGAGACTCTGCCCGCGACTCAAACCAGCCGGTCATCGTGGCGGGAAGCGGATTTACAACAGCTCGGTTCAGATGCCGAGCGGGCGGCAGCGCAATTGCGAAGGTCGCTCTGCGCACCTAGCTTAGTCACGATTTCTCACGCGACTTGCGAATCAGTTCGAGGATAGCGCTGCAAAAGCGACTGCCGCTTTTATCAGCGCGGCCTGGCAACTGCCGCGCTTGACGACATTAGCCCGTATTAGCGTATTCGCGTCCAACGCCCGCAAAGCGGTTTTCTACGGAAGCTCCCGCTTGCCGTACGGCTGCTGTTTGGCTGGTGTCGCCTTGTGCGCTGCACGCTTGGGCAAGCCGTGCCCGACCGCGATCAGGGCCGCCTCGGTGCGGCTGCGCGCATGGAGCTTCTGAAGGATGCAAGTCACATAGTGCTTGACCGTCTTTTCGGCGAGGTGGAGGCGTTCGGCGATCTCGCGGTTGCTGGAACCCAGGCCAATGAGTTCGATGACGTCATGCTCGCGCACGGTCAGCTCGGACAGCGGATCGGGTTCCTGCGGGCGGGAGAATTCGACCAGCAGGCGCGTGGCAAGCGCAGGCGTGACGAAGGCCTCGCCGGCCGCCACTCGGCGCACGATGGCACGCAACTCGCTCGCCGACGTCCCCTTGAGCACGTAGCCATGCGCCCCGGCCTTGAGGGCGGCCAACAGATTATCCTTGTCCTCGGATACGGTGAGCATCAGGATGCGCATGTCAGGCACGCTTGCGGCAATGCTTGCAGCGGCCGCAATGCCCCCGATCCCGGGCATCGTGATATCCAGCAGCGCCACGTCGGGAGTCAGGCGCTGTGCCAGCTCCACAGCCTCCTCACCGCTTGCGGTCTGGGCGACGACCTCGAGGCCGGGCTCGCTGCCGAGCGAGTGTGCGACGCCCTCGCGGAACATCGGGTGGTCATCGGCAAGGAGGATGCGGATCGGGTCAGGCACGTTCCGCCTCTTCGAGCGAAAGCGGAAGCCGAGCCAGGATGCGCGTACCGCACCCGGGTTCGGACGCGATCTCGAACATCCCGCCGAGCATTCGAACGCGCTCGCGCATGAACGCGAGTCCGAGTCGCCCGGACTCAAAAGCCGCCTGCGGAACGAAGCCCGGGCCCTGGTCGGCAACCTCGATGAGCGCCTGTCCCCCGGCGCACTGCGCGCGCACCCGCTGCGCCGCCCCGCGCGCGTGCCGCCAACCATTGGTGAGCGACTCCTGGACCAGACGGTAGACGGTGATCCTGATCGCAAGCGGGGCATCCTCCAGCGCGTCGTCGACCTCGCTCTGGACCGTCGTTTCGGACTTGTCCTCGAAATCGCGCACGGCGCGCCTTATGGTGTCGGCGAGCGACAGATCGGCGATCTTCGGTATCCCCAATCCGGACGCCATGTTGCGCAGCTCCGCGAGCGAGGCATTCAGGGCCCGGTAGATGGTTTCGAAGTCGTGCGACGTATCGCCATTGCGTGCTCCCTCGCCGTATCGTGCCTCGCCGAGCACCTCCAAGCGCATCAGGGCCAAGGCAATCTCTTGCGCCGGTCCGTCGTGCAGGTCGGCGGCCACCCGGTGCAGGAATTGCTCGTTGAGCGCGGTAGTGCGTGCAACCGCATCGCGCAGCTGCCCGCGCATTTCCTCGTTTTCGGCGACCGTGGTGCGCAATTGCTGCAGTTGGCGGCTCAGGTCGCGCTGCTGGTCGACGATGGTGGTGTCTGCACGGCGCACCATGCCGAGCAGCAGCAGATACATCGCGGCGGTAGCGACTGCGACCAGCGCCCAGCTGTGTCGTTTGGCGGCGCGGATATCGCGGCTCAGGTTCTCGGTCGAGTGATAGAACTCGGCGACGGTGTTGACCTTTCCATTCGCCGCGGTGCGCAACGGCACGTAGACTTCGAGCAGTTCCGACCAATGCTCGCGCTCGGGGGCGTTATCGGAATCGCCCAGATTACTGATTCTGGACTGAACCGTTCCCGCAAAAGCCGCGGCGAGCAGCCCATCGACCACGAAGCGGCGCCCCAACTGCGCACTGTCACTGCTGTAGAGAATGGTGCCGTCAGGGTCCCAGAGCTTGAAGCGGACCACTTTGCGGCGCAGGGGGCCGTCGACGAACACGCGGTCCAGCGCCGCACGCTCCTCGCTGCCGATACCAGCGCCGCCTGTGTGCGCGCGCAACTGTGTGGCCAGGATACTCTCCACGTAAACGGTCGCTATTGCTGCGGCGCGTTTGACGCTGCTGCTCTCGATCTGATCGCCGATCCAGGCTCCGATGACGATCATGCCGGCAAGGAGGATTGCGAAGCTCACCACCACGAACTGGCGCGAAAAATTCAGGCGACCGATAGGTTTCTTCAGCGCGATCAACAGGGATAGGGGGAACGTTGGTTGTGCCATGGCGGATAGTTAGCGTGCGGACAAGCATATCACGCGAAGGTGCTACTTATGATGCGACTAAAGTCTGATCAAAGCGAGACTCTAGACCCAAATCAGCTTATGAAGAAAGGCCATAGCGGGCGAGTTCACCACGGCATATGCTGTGTCAATCAATAATCCAAGCAATTCAATGAGTGAAGGAGGATGCCGTGAATATATCTTGCAAGAGCCGATTTTCGCCCTGTTGGGCCAGGTTTGTGGCGGTGAGCGTGTTTGCAGTCGCCTTGGCCGGATGCGGCGGTGGTAGCTCATCCTCCGCCCCCGCGGCTGGCGCTGCGGCGCCTGCTGCCGGCGCTCCTGTAGGAACAGCCGTAATCACCGCGGCCGCGGCAGCCCCGGCGACCACCAACACTGCGGCCAACCCGGCCCAGGCGTTCGCTCTGATCGCGACCGCCGGTGCGGCGCCGGTTACGATCCAAAGCCCGCCCGTGGTCAACTTCACCGTGATCGATGCGGCCGGCAAGTTCGTGCCTGGCCTGAAGCTGATCGTCGCGGCAGGCAATGCCGACCCGGCGTGCACTACCAGCACAACCTCCACTGCAGGCCATGTGACCTTCGCCATGGCCAAACTGGATAGCACCACCGGCCACTGGCAGAGTCTCATTTCCCGCCAGAGACTGGACGCGAGTGTTACGACACCCATTACCCGGTACTCGGTGGTAGAGGGCACGACCGATCCGAAACCCACTACAACTCTCACCAATCCGGACACCGCGGTTAGCGATCCCAGCACCCGGGTCGTGGGGATACTGGAAGAAAATACCTCGGGCGGCTATTACACCTACCGTTTCGCGACGGACGTGGTGACCCCGCTGCTGCTGAAGGATGCGGTCGCGGGCAGGAGCTTCGCCTCCAGCGCGGCCACGTCGACAGCCCCCGCGTATC
>JBAZYW010000237.1:0-3672 GCA_041659125.1 Gallionellaceae bacterium
CGTCAATCATCGTGCCGTGGGATACGCTGCTGGTGTCGGTGGTGCTCTATATCGTGCTGCCGGTGATGCTGGCGCAGGTGTGGCGCAAGCTGCTGCTGGCGCGCGGCGAAGATGCATTGCAACGCACCTTGACGGCTCTCAACCCCGTTTCCATCTCCGCGCTGCTGCTGACGCTGGTGCTACTGTTCGCCTTCCAAGGCAAAGCCATCGTCGAACATCCGCTTATCATCGCCATGCTCGCCGTGCCCATCACCATTCAGGTGTACTTCACCTCGGGCTTGGCTTATTGGCTGAACCGCAGAGTCGGCGAAGCGCACTGCGTGGCCGGGCCGTCGGCCTTGATCGGTGCGTCGAACTTCTTCGAGTTGGCCGTGGCGGCCGCCATCAGCCTGTTCGGTTTCGAGTCCGGCGCGGCATTGGCTACGGTAGTTGGCGTGTTGATCGAAGTGCCGGTGATGTTGAGCGTGGTATATCTGGTGAAGCGCAGCAGGGGGTGGTACGAAGGGACTGCGGTGTCTGAAAAGCACGTTGTATAAAGTGTTGTCGGCTTCCTGTCGGCCTGTCTTGCCGCCCGTTCTTACGGGAGGCCTATTTTGAGAATGCCACGACCCTAATTGACGCTTGCGTCATTTTGAGGGAAGGGCGTTTTACGGTATCATTACGCCCCATGATCAAATACATATTTATTACTGGCGGCGTGGTTTCTTCTCTGGGTAAGGGCATCGCCGCCGCTTCCCTCGCGGCGATTCTTGAATCACGCGGTCTCAAAGTCACTATGCTCAAGCTGGACCCGTATATCAACGTGGATCCCGGCACCATGAGCCCTTTCCAGCACGGCGAGGTGTTCGTTACCGAAGACGGTGCTGAAACCGATTTGGACTTGGGACACTACGAGCGTTTTGTCACGGCCAAAATGCGCAAGTCGAACAACTTCACCACTGGTCAGATTTACGACAGCGTGATTAAAAAAGAGCGTCGCGGCGAATATCTGGGCAAGACGGTGCAGGTGATTCCGCACATCACCAACGAGATTCAGGCATTTATCGAGCGCGGCGCGGCCGCTTCGTATGAGGGCAATGCCGATGTGGCGATTGTCGAAATCGGCGGTACGGTGGGCGACATCGAATCGTTGCCGTTCCTCGAAGCTGCACGTCAAATGAATTTGCGTCGCGGGCGTCATAGCACTGCTTTCGTGCATCTGACACTGGTGCCGTATATCGCCAGCGCGGGCGAGTTGAAGACCAAGCCTACCCAGCACAGCGTGCAGAAGTTGCGCGAGATCGGTATTTTCCCGACGGCCTTGTTGTGCCGCGCGGATAGGCCGATCCCCGATGATGAACGCGCCAAGATTTCGCTGTTCTCCAATGTGCGCGAAGAAGCCGTCATCTCGGTATGGGATGCGGACAGCATCTATAAAGTTCCGCAGATGTTGCACGACCAGGGGCTGGATCGCATCGTCTGCGAAGAGCTGGACATCAAGCCTGCTCCGGCCGATTTGTCGGTATGGAAAAAATTGATCGATGCGCTGGAGCATCCGACGCACGAAGTCACCATCGGCATGGTGGGCAAGTATGTCGAGCTGACCGAATCGTACAAGTCGCTGATTGAAGCCTTGCGTCATGCGGGCATTCACACGTTGACCAAGGTGAATATCGAGTACATCGACTCCGAAGTGTTCGAAGCCAGCGACCGCGCAGGCTTGAAACATTTCGACGCGATTCTCGTGCCGGGCGGCTTCGGCAAGCGCGGCACCGAAGGCAAGATCGCGGCGATTCGTTATGCGCGCGAAAACAAGGTGCCATACCTCGGTATCTGTCTGGGTATGCAACTGGCCGTGATCGAATATGCGCGCCATGTGGCGGGCATGAACGACGCGAGCAGTACCGAGTTCGATCCGGAAACGGAGCATCCGGTGGTTGCGCTCATCACCGAATGGCTGGATCGCGACGGCAAGGTGGCCACGCGCAGTGCCGATTCCGACTTGGGCGGCACTATGCGCCTCGGTGCGCAGCGTTGTCCGATCAAAACGGGAACGCTGGCTGCGAGCATCTACGGTGCGGACGTGAACGAGCGCCACCGCCATCGTTATGAGGTGAACAACCATTACGTGCCCGCGCTGGAAAAGGCCGGCATGATTATCTCTGCACGCACGCCATCGGAAAATCTGCCGGAGATTATGGAGCTGCCGAAAGCCGCTCACCCGTGGTTCGTCGGCGTGCAATTCCACCCCGAGTTCACCTCCACTCCGCGTGACGGGCATCCCTTGTTCAAGGCGTTTGTCGAAGCCGCTGTGGCATACAAGGAGAAGGCATGAAGCTGTGCGGATTTGATGTGCTGCCCCGACACGGTGGCGCGCAGCGCTCGGTAACAAAGTCAGGCAATCCACTATGCGACCAGTCGCATGTGGAGTTGTCACTGCGGGAGGGGCTTGCCCAACATCTAACTGGGAGCGTTGAAGTATGAAGTTGTGCGGATTTGATGTTGGTTTAGACCAGCCATTCTTTCTTATCGCCGGGCCTTGCGTCATCGAGTCCGAGCAGATGGCGCTGGATACCGCCGGAAAATTGAAGGAAATCTGTAATGAGTTACAGATAAACTTCATTTACAAATCGTCTTACGACAAAGCCAATCGCAGTTCGGGCAAAACGTTTCGCGGCTTCGGCATGGAAGCGGGTTTGCAGATTCTGGAAAAAGTAAAAGCGCAGATCGGCGTGCCGGTGCTCACCGATGTGCATAGCATCGAAGAGATCGGCCCCGTGGCGTCTGTGGTGGATGTGTTGCAGACGCCCGCCTTTCTGTGCCGCCAGACCGATTTCATCCATGCGGCCGCTTCGGCGGGCAAGCCGGTGAATATCAAGAAGGGGCAGTTTTTGTCGCCCTGGGATATGAAGAACGTGGTGGACAAGGCGCGCGAAGTCAGCGGAGACGACAACATCATGGTGTGCGAGCGCGGCGCTTCGTTCGGCTATAACAATCTAGTGTCGGACATGCGCTCGCTGGCCGTGATGCGCAATACCGGATGCCCGGTGGTGTTCGATGCCACGCATTCCGTGCAGTTGCCGGGCGGGCAGGGCACCAGTTCCGGCGGGCAGCGCGAATTCGTGCCCGTGCTGGCGCGTGCAGCGATTGCGGCGGGCATCGCGGGCGTGTTTATGGAAACGCATCCGAACCCGTCGCAAGCCATGTCGGATGGTCCGAATGCTTTCCCTCTGGGGCATTTGAAGGAACTATTGCTGACCATGCGTGTCTTGGATAAGGCCGTGAAACAGCAAGGTTTGATCGAAGAAAAAATTGATTTACGTAGTGTTTAGTCGTTATTAAAACTGAGGAAGAATAAAAATGAGTGCAATCGTTGATGTCATAGCGCGTGAGATTTTGGACTCCCGTGGCAACCCCACCGTGGAAGCTGATGTGTTGTTGGAGTCGGGCGTAATGGGCCGGGCGGCCGTGCCTTCCGGCGCTTCCACAGGAACCAAGGAAGCCGTTGAACTGCGCGACGGAGACAAGCAGCGTTACCTCGGCAAAGGCGTGCTGAAAGCGGTCGAATTCGTGAATACCGAAATCGCAGAAGCCATCGTCGGCCTCGATGCTGCCGAGCAGGCATTCATCGACCAGATCATGATCGATCTGGACGGTACGGAAAACAAATCGCGTCTGGGCGCGAACGCTATT
>JBAZYW010000238.1:0-3658 GCA_041659125.1 Gallionellaceae bacterium
GTAAGGAATTCTTGGTGAGATACCCAGCCCCACGGAAGTCACGTTGCGCTCCGCACTAAGCAAGTCCGCACGATAGCCTGCGCGAATCTGCGCCCAACCCAATGCGCTTAATTCTCCGCCCAAAGCCGCATATTGGGATCTTTTTTCCAAACCAGCGGGATCGTTCTGCGTCAGATCAAGATCGAATGCCACCGTGGACCATTCGTTTTCATGCGATACACCGGTACGAACCGATGGATTGATTTTGAGCGTGGAACCGGTTGGCACCGGAGTTGCTCCCGCTGTCGGCGCTCTTTTAAAATCGAAAGACCGGGGAATAACGTTCTTCACAACGACACCGGTACGCCAGCCGTTGAGGTAACTTTTGGCCGCACCCAGATCGAAGTTGAGACTGCTGTATTTGGCCAGATAATCGCCACCGGTAGCCCCGCTTAGGGAATTGACTCCCAACATTGCATCGAACAATTGCAGTTGCATGATTTTGGGAGTGAGGCCTAATGACCAAGTTTTGTCGCTAACGACAAACCCGTGAGAAACCGACATGCCGATTTCGCTGATTATTACGCCACGCAGATGAATTTGGGACGCAAGCGTTGTAGTAGGTGCCGCACCGGTATTAGCAATCAATGTGTTTATTCTGCCGGCGGCAGCAAGACAGGCCTGAATGTCTGCTATCGAAGTAGAGGTGCCTGCATTGATGCGGGCACAAGCGGGATCGGTTAATGCGTTCGACAAAGCGGTTGAAGTTGCTCTGGCCTCGGCAGACAAAGTGGAAAGTGTTGTTGCATCGCTGGCGGCAAAATTTAGCGTGCCTCCCATAGCTCCCCAGGCATCTGCATAAAAAGCAAAGCCATAATCTTTTCCAGGAAGGGCTGCGACGGTCGCCACACCGAGTTCGCCTTGTAGTGGCTGACCGCTTAGAGATGTCAAAGAGCTGTTAACCTTGTCAACCTTGTTTGCCAAGGTCAATAAATTGGCGGGTAGTTGTGCTATTTGAGCCGATGTCGGATTCGCGCCCAGATTTGTTGCGCTAATCGAATTGTTCAATGCGGTGATGTCATCGCTCAAGGTTGGAATTTTATGTTGTAAATCGCCCGGATCGTATAGACGCCCGCCAATGATTGGAAACTCTACCGAGAATGTCAGCTTGGGGTCGGAGGCGGTAAGCAATGCGGGATTAAAGAACGGGGCGGTCGAGGGATTGCCTACTGCGACACCGGTGCTACCCATCGCCATCGAACGCGGATCGAAAGAGTTGAACGGCAGGGCCAGCACCGTGGCGCTACTCATCATGAGCAGCGTGATTAAAGCTAGCTTCAAGTATTTTTCTTGCATAGTTATTTCCCTGATTTATTGATCATGCCGAGTCGCCGATGATCATACTATAGGTCGAAAAACTATACATCTTCCAATCCGAGCTCTTGAATCTTGCGCGTCAGCGTGTTGCGTCCCATGCCGATCAATGTGGCGGCTTCGATGCGCCGCCCGCCGGTGTGCTGCAGTGCCTGGGTGATGAGGGTGCGCTCAAACTGTTTGGTGAGCGATTCGAGGATGTTCGGCTCGTTGTGTTGCAGTGCGAGGGCGACTTGCTGTGCGAGCGCGCTGCGCCAGTCCTGATTGAGCGCGACACCTGTCTGCGTGTCGCGCCACTCTGCAGGCAAGTCGGCGATCTCGACCAGCTGCGAGGGCGTCATCACGGTGAGCCAGTGGCACAGGTTTTCCAGTTGGCGCACGTTGCCGGGGATGTCTTGCGCGGCAAGGAAGTTTAGCGCGCTTTCGCTGAGGGTCTTTTGTTCTGCGCCCAACTCGCGCGCGCTTTTTTGCAGGAAGTATTTGGCCAGCAGCGGGATGTCTTCGCGGCGTTCGCGCAGCGGCGGCAGGCGCAGACGGATGACATTGAGGCGGTGGAACAAGTCTTCGCGGAACAGTCCCTGCTTTACGCGTTCGTCCAGATTCTGGTGGGTGGCGGCGATGATGCGCACATTGGCTTTTATCGGTTGATGGCCGCCGACGCGGTAATAATTGCCGTCCGACAATACGCGCAGTAAACGCGTTTGCAATTCGGCGGGCATGTCGCCGATTTCGTCGAGAAACAAAGTTCCGCCTTCGGCTTGCTCGAAACGCCCGTGGCGAGTGGTGGTTGCTCCGGTGAAGGCGCCGCGCTCGTGGCCGAACAATTCCGACTCGAGCAAGTCTTTGGGGATCGCCGCCGTGTTGATGGCGACAAAGGGTTTGTCGGCACGCGAACTGTGGCGGTGCAAGGCCTGCGCAACCAATTCTTTGCCCGTGCCGGACTCGCCGTTGATGAGTACGGTGGCGTTGGATTGCGCAAGCCGTCCGATAGCGCGAAACACTTCCTGCATGGCTGGTGCATGACCGAGGATGTCCGGCGCGGTCTGCGCATCTTCAGCTTGCGTGTTCTTGCGCTGACTCTGTTCCAGCGCGCGGCGTATCAATTCGACGGCGTGATTTACATCGAACGGTTTGGGCAAATATTCGAACGCGCCCCCCTGAAAGGATGACACCGCGCTTTCCAGATCGGAGTAGGCGGTCATGATGATGACTGGCAGGTTGGGGAAGTCGTTGCGCAGTCTCTGCAACAAATCCAGCCCGGAGCTGCCGGGCATGCGGATGTCGCTGATGACCATCTGCGGCAGCGAGTTGGGCAGTTCCGCCAGCGCTTCGTCCGCCGAGGCAAAACTTTTGAATTCGATCTGTTCGCGCGCCAGCGCTTTTTCCAGCACCCAGCGGATGGAGCGGTCGTCGTCGATGATCCAGACAGGTTTGGCCATGATTATTTTCCTAAGTGGGGGAGCGGGAGCACTACCGAGAAGCAGGTGCGCCCCGGTTCGCTTTCAAACTCAATGCTGCCCTGGTGCTGGCTGACAAAATCCTGCGCTAACGTCAGTCCCAGCCCGTGCCCGTCAGCGCGACCGGAGACCAGCGGGTAGAAGATTTTGTCGCGCAAGTGCCCGGGAATGCCCGGACCGTTGTCGGTGATCTGTACCATTACCGCGAGGCGATGCAGTTTTTTCATCAGCGTGACTTGGCGCGTAATGCGCGTGCGCAACACGATCTTGCCTTTGCCATGCATGGCCTGTGCCGCGTTGCGTACGATATTGAGCATCACTTGAATCAACTGTTCCTTGTCTCCGTGCAGTTCCGGCAGGCTCAGATCGTAGTCGCGCTGGATGGCCAGATCTTCCGGCAGTTCCGCCAGCACCACGCTGCGCACGCGTTCCAGCACCTCATGGATGTTGAGCGCACTGAAATGGGGTGCATGTTGCGGGGTGAGCAGCTTCTCCATCAGTGAACGCAGGCGGTCGGCTTCCTGAATAACGACCTGGGTATATTCGCGCAAAGCGGGCCTGTCCAATTCCTGTTCCAGCAATTGCGCCGCACCGCGTATGCCGCCCAGCGGATTTTTGATCTCGTGCGCCAGATTGCGCAAGAGCAGGCGGTTGGCCTGTGTTTGATCGAGCATCTGCTCCTCGCGCGCCAATTTCAGCGGGCGGTCGATGATGTGGAACTCCAGCAAAAGGGCATAGTTGCCGAGGTGTAAAGGCGTGGCGGTGCAACTCAGATGCAGTTTGCTGCCGAGCGCATGCGTGCCCAGCGTCAGCTCATGCTCGATGTGGCTGGCATGGCTGGCAAGCGC
>JBAZYW010000239.1:0-3643 GCA_041659125.1 Gallionellaceae bacterium
TGCTCTTGCCCCGCAGGTATTAAACCAAGACGCTCGGCAGGCGTGCCAGTCATCCACTTATCCCAATTGAAACCATGCAAAATGGCGCAAGTGACTTCATATTTTTCTTGCATCATCGCGATGGCTTGGGCGGTATCAATGCTTGGACTGCCCTGTCCACCGCTCTCGGTGTAAAGGGCAAGTGCGTGTTTCAATTGATCAGCAAGGCCAAGATAATCCACCACCAAGCCGCCGGGTTTGTCGCGGAACACACGATTCACTCGCGCGATAGCCTGCATCAAGCCGTGGCTACGCATCGGCTTGTCGGCATACATGGTGTGTAGGCACGGTGCGTCAAACCCAGTCAGCCACATATCGCGCACGATCACGATGCGGAACGGGTCTTTGCTATCCTTGAAGCGGGTAGCTAAATCGCGGCGACGCAACTTGTTGCGGATGTGCGGCTGCCAGTCTGGGCCGTCATCGGCACTGCCGGTCATCACAATTTTTGCGATGCAGTTTTGTTTCTTTTCGGTTTCGAGGTCGTCGTCTTTAGCACTCGCCCAATCAGGCCGCAGCTTGATGATAGCGTTGTAAAGATCAACACATATCCGGCGGCTCATACACACCACCATTGCCTTGCCATCCATCGCTTCAAGGCGGCGCTCGTAATGCTGCACAAGGTCGGCGGCAACGAGCGCGATGCGTTTCGGATCACCGACCAATGCTTCCAGTGCTGCCCATTTTGTTTTCAGCTTCTGTTTCTTGGCGTCTTCTTCGCCCTCGGTGATCTCGTCGAACTCCTCGTCAATCTCCGGCAGCGCAGCTTGATTCAGCGCCAGCTTGGAAATGCGGCTCTCGTAATAGATCGGCACCGTAGCCTTGTCCGCCACAGCTCGCTGGATGTCGTATATGCTGATGTAGTCGCCGAAGATCGCCCGCGTGTTGGCATCGTTCTTCTCGATAGGTGTTCCGGTGAAGCCTATAAACGACGCATTCGGCAACGCATCGCGCAGGTTGCGTGCCAAACCGTCTATCAAATCATATTGGCTGCGGTGAGCTTCGTCGGCGATGACCACAATGTTCCGGCGTGCCGAAAGCTCCGGCATTTTCTCGCCCTTGTCCGGCATGAATTTTTGTATCGTGGTGAATACCACGCCGCCACTGGCTACTTGCAATAATTCGCGCAATTTCTCACGGCAATCAGCCTGCACCGGCATCTGGCGCAACAGTTCGTGGCAACGCTGAAACTGCCCAAAAAGTTGGTCGTCTAGGTCGTTACGGTCAGTCAGCACCACCAGCGTCGGATTCCGCATTGCAGGATGGCTCACCACCCGTGCGGCATAAAACAGCATGGAAAAGCTCTTGCCCGAACCTTGGGTATGCCACACCACGCCAGCGCGACGGTCGCCCAGTTTGCCTCCGTGCATTCTCCCTGCCCAGTAAGTACCCTGATCTTGGCGCAGAAGGTTTTCATCTGCCATGCCGCTCGCACGTACCGTTTCTTCCACGGCAGCATTCACCGCGTGGAATTGGTGATAACCCGCGATGATCTTATGCAGCCGATCACTGTCCGTGTCTTCTTCAAACACGATGAAATGCTGGAGCAAGTCGAGAAAACGTTTAGGCTCAAACACCCCGCGCACCAGCACATCCAGTTCCAGCGCAGTTTTCGGGGCATCACCTTCGCCGTCTATCGTGCGCCACACCTTGAACCATTCCTGATTAGCCGTCAGCGAACCGATGCGAGCATTCGTGCCATCAGACACCACCAATATCTCGTTGTAATGAAAAAGACTGCCGATTTGCTGCTTATAGGTTTGCAGTTGATTGAAGGCCGACCAAATCGTCGCCTCCTCATCCACCGCATTTTTCAACTCGATCACCGCCAGCGGCAAACCGTTGACGAAGACCACGATGTCAGGCCGCCGATTATTCTGCCCTTCGATCACCGTGAACTGGTTCACCGCCAGCCAGTCATTGTTTTTGGCGTTATCAAAATCCACCAGCCGGGCATGATCGCCAGCGATGCTGCCATCCGCACGCTTGTATTCCACCGCCACACCATCGCGCAGCATGGCGTGAAAGTTTCGATTAGTTTGCGTCGGTGAAGGTGTGCCAACACGCAACACCTTGCGCAGCGCATCCTCGCGAGCCTCTTCCGGCATAGCAGAATTTAATCTCCAGATCGCATCGCGCAAACGCCCTACTAACACCACATCGCCAAACGAATCCCGCTCCGCCGCTGGCTCACCGGGAGCCATGTTCGGCCCATGACCGATGGCGTAGCCCTGCCCCTCAAACCAAGTCAGGGTTGCATCTTCTACGATGGATTCGTTTAGGTTCATTCGATCTCAGTTTGTGTGTCGCGTTAGTTCATCTGTCTTTGGCTTAGCCACATTATCGCGACATAATGCCGCTATTAGTGTTGTGAAAATGCTATATACGGATCAACGCCTAGCTTCCAAGTCCAAACGTAGTTTACTTGCTCTGCCTTGTATGAATCGAACAATCACGTTGCCTCTTCCTTTTGTGGAGTAACTGCGGCGATCATTCCATCGTAGTGTCCTTTATCCACCGCTTCAATCAACTCAAGCACATTAACAAGCACTGATGGCGTTTCACTCAAAATGGACAAATCATGTTCTGGGTCGGCGATGTGCCCATGATGGGAGTAGGTATGCAGGAATCTCAATATCCTAGATTTCTTTGCATGGTCAAAATCAACCTGATTGAGTTGTTGTTGCAGTTCACCGGGTTTATTCGGATGTCTGAATGCCAGAAAACTTTCCAGCAATCGCCGCGCCACATTTGGCATCCCGTAGCATTCTTCAATCGTGCCATTTTGAATGGCTTTCAGCGATTCCTCACGAACCCTTTTGAACAGGTAATGATATTCCGACTCATGCTCATGCAGCATTGGGTCTAGCATTGCAAGCGTTGCAGTTCTGTTGCCCTCATGGATAGTCGATTGCAGCATGTAGTATCGCGCAGGCCTACTAGCAAGGTCTTTTGTCTTCTTTTGGCCTGGCAGATGGTTGAACCAATTCTTCACTTGCCGGAAGAATGCGAAATTGTGCGTAAGTACGAACAATTGCCCGGCATCCTTAGTGCGTTCTTTCATATATCCAAACGCGCTGTAAAGTGAATTTGCATCTAGGCTAGACACTGGATCATCAATAACGACAACACCCTTGGATATATCAAATGATTTATCTTGAAGTGATTTCAGGAAATACAGAAAGGCAATTGCTGTCTTTTCTCCCTCGCTAAGATTCCCAGCATGTTTGCCATGCCTAGTAATCGTATAGCCATTCTCTTGAACGAAAAACGTCAACTCATCCCTCCCAAGATAGGCTCGTATTTCCGCATTCAGTTGTTCCGCTGGTCGTCTATGCTGAACTATTTCGCGTTCCAATTCGACAATCTTGGACTGACACATTTTGACGAATTGCTCCGCAATACTCCTTTCCGATTCCGCATTGGAAATTGCGGAATTCTTAGCATCAAATTCTTGGTATGACTCGGCAACATAACTATTTTCAAGGCTAGTTCGTGCCTTCTCGATTTCCTTTTGAAAGTTATCAGTCAGCAAGTTGTGTTCATCAATAATCGCATTAATATCCTGTACAGCCTGCTTCCCCTTGAGCGCCCCAAGGTTTGA
>JBAZYW010000240.1:0-3635 GCA_041659125.1 Gallionellaceae bacterium
ATGTCGCCGGTACGCTTTACGTGCGTCCCGCCGCACAGCTCGATAGAAGAGCCGATGTTCAGCACGCGCACTTCGTCACCGTATTTCTCGCCAAACAGCATCATCGCGCCGGTCTTCTGCGCATCGTCAATCGCCATGACGCGCGATTGCGTCGCCGCGTTGGCAAGAATTTCCGCGTTCACAATGGCTTCAACTTTTCTGATTTCCAGATCAGACATCGGCTGGGTATGCACGAAGTCGAAGCGCGTCTTGTCCGGGTCAACCTGCGAGCCCTTCTGCTGCACGTGACTGCCCAGCACTTCGCGCAAGGCCTTGTGCATCAAATGGGTGACCGAGTGGTTGCGCTCGGTACGCGCACGCGCCGCGACATCCACCCGAGCTTGCACGCCGTTGCCCACGGTCAGCTTGCCGGTCTTTACCACGCCGTGATGACCGAACACCGTGGCCTGAATCTTCTGTGTGTCTTCCACCGCGAAGATGCCGTGCACGCTGCGCAATTCACCGCTGTCGCCCACTTGGCCGCCGGACTCGGCGTAGAACGGGGTGTCATCCAACACCACCACGCCCATATCGCCTTCGCTCAATTCGTTCACCGATACGCCGTCTTTGTACAGCGCGAGGATGTTGCCCTTGTGTTCCAGCGTCTCGTAACCGTGGAATGTCGTGGCAGGGCCTGCGTATTCGAGGTTCGCCGCCATCTTGAATTTGCCTGCGGCGCGCGCCTGATCCTTCTGCTGTGCCATCGCCTTATCGAAAGCAGCGGCATCAACGGTAACGCCATGCTCGCGGCACACGTCCTGCGTTAAATCGAGCGGGAAGCCGAAGGTGTCGTGCAGCTTGAAAGCGGTCTCGCCGTTGAACACCTTGTTACCCGCTTTTGCCATCACGACCAGATCGGCTTCAAGGATCGTCATGCCATTTTCGATGGTGGCAAAGAAACGCTCCTCTTCCTGCTTGAGGATTTCCATCACGCGTACTTGCGCCGCCGCCAATTCGGGGAAAGCCACGCCCATCTGATCCACCAAGTCAGGCACCAGTTTGTGGAAAAACGCAGCGCGCGCCCCCAGCTTGTAGCCGTGACGAATGGCGCGTCGAATGATGCGGCGCAGCACATAGCCGCGCCCTTCGTTGCCGGGAATCACGCCGTCGGCAATAAGGAAGGAACAGGCGCGGATGTGATCGGACAACACTTTCAACGATGGCGAATCAAGATCGGCACAGTGCGTCTCGCGCGCCGCGGCTTTGATGAGCGCCTGAAACAGGTCGATCTCGTAGTTGGCATGCACATGCTGCAACACCGCCGAGATGCGCTCCAACCCCATGCCGGTATCCACCGACGGCTTGGGCAACGGATGCATCACCCCCGCTTCGTCGCGGTTGAATTGCATGAACACGTTGTTCCAGATTTCGATGAAGCGGTCACCGTCTTCGCCGGGACTGCCCGGCGGGCCTCCGGCGATGTGCTCGCCGTGGTCGTAGAAGATTTCGGTGCAGGGGCCGCACGGGCCGGTGTCGCCCATCATCCAGAAATTGTCGGATGCATAGCGCGCGCCTTTGTTGTCGCCGATGCGGATCACGCGTTCGGCAGGCACGCCAATCTCTTTGGTCCAGATGTCATAGGCTTCGTCGTCCTCGGCATACACGGTGACGGTGAGTTTGTCCTTGGGAAGTTTGAATACAACGGTAAGTAGTTCCCACGCATAGTTGATCGCGTCGCGCTTGAAATAGTCGCCGAAGCTGAAGTTGCCCAGCATCTCGAAGAATGTGTGGTGACGCGCTGTGTAGCCGACGTTCTCCAGATCGTTGTGCTTGCCGCCGGCGCGCACGCATTTCTGCGATGAAGTCGCGCGGGTATAGGGGCGCTTGTCGAAGCCGAGGAATACGTCCTTGAACTGGTTCATACCCGCGTTGGTGAACAACAGCGTCGGGTCTTCATGCGGAACCAGCGAACTGGAGGCGACCACGGTGTGGCCTTTGGAGGCAAAATAATCTAGAAATTTCTGGCGGATCTCACTGCTTTTCATTGCACACCCTCGGTATCAAATATCACTCGAAAACGGTGCACATCATACCATGCGAAGGCTTGGCCGCTCACGCGTCCAGAACTCAATCTAGTCGCTATCAGGGCAAAAACATACGGAACACCGCACCGCCCGCATTGCTTAATTCAACATAGCCGTGGCGACCTTGCAGATGGTGCAACTCGGCAATCTTCCGTGCCAGATAAAGCCCCAAGCCGGTGCCGTGACCACTGGCTGCCGATGGCTTGACACCGCCTCCCAGCAATATGCTTTCCGGATAACCGGGGCCGTCATCCGCAACTTCAAACACCAGCATCTTGTCTTGCTCATAGGCGGCAAGTCGCACCGTGGAATGCGCGGCACGACACGCGTTATGCACGGCATTCCCCAACGCCATGCGCAGCAGTTCATCATCGAAGAAAGCAAACGCGGACGCATTTTCAGAATTGATCTCGATAACCAGCTTAGGAAAGAGCTCACGGTACTCTGCCACCAGAATCGCCAGAAAGTCAGCGGGACTGACCGAGTCTGCATTGATTTCAAGCTGGTCGTTCGCTTGACGATACATCAGCAACATCTCCGACAAACGGCGCGCTGCATTCATCGCGATCACCATCTCTTGCTGCGCATCGCTGCGCACGCCCAACCGCAACGACAGCTCAGCCAACTGATTCTTCACATCATGTACAACTGCGGCGTAAAGGTCATTCATGGGACGCAACCGGCATCATTGTTTTAATTGTTTGAGCAAACCGTCAATCTGCACAAGCTTGGGATGATCGGGGGATTTTTTTATAAGAGCTTCGCGGTATTTCAGGCACTTCACCAGCTTATCGGGGTTGTTGCCATTTCGTTCCAAATCAAGCGCAATCACCAACGCCGCATTGCTAACAATTTGCATATTATTCGGCAGGCGATTGGCCGCTTGACACAACAACTCAATCGCTTCCGCCAACTCACCCGCTTCTGCTTTACGCACACCCTCGTTATTCAGCAGAATGACCTCGCGCGTGCTCTCATCAATCATCGCAGTGGCTTCAGCGGCATCCTTACCGGCCGAGGTTAATACCTCATGCACTTTATTTTTTATAAATTCATTTTCAGGATTGTTTTGAATGGCATGACGCAGCAAATTCTTCGCGTCGTTTTCCTGACCCATGGCAAAACAGACATCTGCCAAAGCAAGCACGGCTTGCGCGGGCAGCTTGCTCAGATCACCGACGGACATGGCTTTGACTAACGCGGCTTCGGCCTGTGTATGATTTCCCGTAGCCCGATGTGCGGCGCTCTCGCTGGTAGCCAGGACAACCGTACTGTGTTCGTCGTTAAAGGTTTTTTGCGCATCCGCGACTACGCTTAAAGCCTCCTCGGCTTTGCCCTGATTAACCAGCGCGTTGGACAGCACAACATAGTCGCCCGCTTCGCGCACCGGTGAGTATTTGTGTTTCTGCAATGCCTGGCGCATTACCGTCTCGGCCAACTCCGGCTTGCCCGCGCTGAGCGCCAAATTGCTCAATTCGCGAATGCGACTCATGGTTCCAGGTGATACTTCCCGCGCTTTTTGCAATACATCCAGCGCCGCATGTTTATCGCCCGACGATACCAACATCTTGC
>JBAZYW010000241.1:0-3613 GCA_041659125.1 Gallionellaceae bacterium
AAGAAGCTGCCCCCGAGTTTGTTTACCGCGAACTGGATCTGGTCAAAGTAAAAGGCAAGGACAAGCCTGTCGCTATTTTTGAACCGCTGGGCTTGGTTGGTCAGGTGGACAAGGACGTGCTTGAAGAAATGAAACTGTTTCAGCAAACCTTGCGTTCATATCACAAGCAAGAGTGGGAGCAGGCAGAGTTGCAGTTGTTCAATTTGCAGAAGATGTCGCCGCAAGCGAAGCTGTATCAGGTTTACGCAGAGCGCGTCGTTTACTTCCGCAATAATCCACCCGGTGCTGATTGGGATGGCGTTTTTGTTTTCAAAACCAAATGAGTTGCGGGCGCTGCTCCGGTGAGCAAGTCAACCTGCCATGGATGGTGTGACGATGAAGCTAAGAATTCTGGGATGTAGCGGTGGCATCGGCGGAAATTTGCGCACCACGTCCATGCTGCTCGATCATGATGTGCTGATCGATGCGGGAACCGGGGTGGGCGATCTGAGCCTGGCGGAGATGATCATGATCGATCACGTCTTCGTGACACACTCGCATCTCGATCATATCGCGAGTATCCCGTTGATGGTCGATAGTGTCGGCTTTATGCGCGATAAACCGCTGGTCGTGCATGCTACGACAGAGACGATAGCCATCCTCAAGCAACATATATTCAACTGGAAAATATGGCCAGATTTTAGCGAGATACCAAACGCGCAGCGGCCATGCTTGCGTTATGAAACCATCGAGCTGGGTAAGACAGTGAATCTGGGGGGGCGCAAGATCACGCCGCTCCCCGCCAACCACGTCGTGCCTGCGGTCGGTTTTCAGTTGGATAGCGGTGCGGCCAGTCTTGTGTTCAGCGGGGATACGACCGTATGCGATGGGTTGTGGGAGGCGGCCAACCGCATCGACAATTTGCAGTATCTCATCGTGGAGACGGCATTTTCCAATGCGGAGCTGGAACTGGCGATAAAGTCAAAACACTTTTGTCCCAGCTTGCTGGCGAAGGATATCGTCAAGCTCAAGCGCGATCCGGAGATATTCATCACGCATCTGAAGCCGGGGGAGGTCGAACTGACGATGCAAGAGATAAGCGAGTGCGTCAGCGGGTTTATTCCCCGGATGTTGAAAAATGGACAGGTGTTCAAATTCTAACGTTTAGTCACAACAGCAATTAAGAGAGAATCGGGACGGTTATGAATAGTCAGGTGCAAAGCAACGTGAGTGACATGGGGGCTCAGTTAGAGTTTACCAAGAGTTTAAATCAGGTCACCAACAAGATTCATGCGACGAGCAACATCGATGAGATCATGCTGGATGTCAGCAAAGACATTTGCAATTTGTTTAATGCCGACCGCCTGACCGTTTATGTGGTCGGAGAGGATAAAGCGTCGCTGATCTCGAAAGTAAAAACGGGTCTTAACTCGTTCAAAGACCTCAAGCTGCCTATCGCCGAACAGAGCATCGCGGGCTTCGCGGCTTTCCACAAGCGCCTTCTCAATATCAAGGATGTATACGACGAGCACGAGCTGTCGTCTATTAGCCCCACGTTGCATTTCTTGCAGGATGTGGATAAACGCACGGGCTATCGCACCAAGCAGATGCTGGTTGCGCCCATCATGGAGGCCAGCAATGGCGATCTGATCGGGGTGATGCAGGTCATCAACAACAAAGCCGGGATTCCTTTCCCGGAGTTGGTGGAAGAAGGCGTGCGGGAACTCACGCAAACGCTGGCAGTGGCCTTGCGCCAGCGCCAGCAACAGGCCGGCACGGTCAAAACAAAATACGATTATCTCGTCGCGGATGCGGTGATGTCGGCTGCGGAATTCGAGCTGGCCACACGCACCGCGCGGCGCAAGGGCATCGATGTCGAGGATGTACTGGTTGACGAGTTTCAGGTTAAGACGGAGGCCTTGGGCAAGGCATTGTCCAGCTTCTTCGGTGTACCGTATGAGCCGTACAAAGCCGACCGCATCAAGCCGGGCGAGCTGTTAAAAAACCTGCGCCGCGAATATGTGGAAAGCAGCCACTGGGTGCCGATAGACGACACCTCGGATGGGTTGATTATCCTGACGACCGATCCCGAGCGGATTCAAGCCTCGCGCGTGGTCAACAATATTTTTCCCAAATATCGCCTGATCTATAAGGTCTGCCCGCAACGCGAATTCAAGGCCACGCTCGATCTGTTTTACGGCGGCGGAGGTGGCGGCGTGGGTGACGCGACCGGCAGCATGGAAGACATGGGGTCGATGGACGATTTGTTGACTTCTCTGGGCGGCGACGAGGAAGATACCAGCGCGGTCAGTCAGGAGGATGTCAGCGCTGCGGCAGACAACGAGCTGGTCAAGCTGGTGAACAAGATCATCGTGGACGCCTACAAGATGGGCGCATCGGACATTCATATCGAGCCGATGCCGGGTAAAGGCAAGACAGGTATTCGTCTGCGTAAAGACGGTTCGCTGCTCAACTACATCGAAGTGCCCTCCACTTATCGCAACGCATTGGTCACGCGTTTGAAGATTATGTGCGATCTGGATATCTCGGAAAAGCGCAAGCCGCAGGACGGCAAGATCAAATTCAAGAAATGGGGCCCGCTGGACATCGAGTTGCGCGTGGCGACCATCCCGTCGCAAGGCGGCGTTGAAGATGTGGTGATGCGTATCTTGGCTTCCGGCGAGCCGATCCCGTTGGAGAACATGGGCTTCTCGGTGCGTAATCTGGAGTTGGTAAAGAAGACCGTGAGCAAGCCATACGGATTGTTCTTCGTGTGTGGTCCGACCGGATCCGGTAAGACCACCACGCTGCACTCGATATTGAAGTTCATCAACACGCCGGACACCAAAATCTGGACGGCAGAAGACCCAGTCGAAATCACGCAAAAAGGCTTGCGTCAGGTACAGATCAATAAAAAAGCCGGACTGGATTTTGCCACGGTGATGCGCGCCTTCCTGCGTGCCGACCCCGACGTGATCATGGTCGGCGAAATGCGCGACAAGGAAACCGTCTCCACCGGTATCGAAGCCTCGCTCACCGGTCACTTGGTGTTCGCTACCTTGCATACCAACAGCGCGCCGGAGTCCATCAGCCGCTTGCTGGATATGGGTATGGACCCCTTTAACTTCGCGGATGCGCTGTTGGGGATTCTGGCGCAGCGTTTGGCCAAGCGCCTGTGCAAAGATTGCAAGAAGCCGCACATCGCCACTCCGGATGAGATCAAAGCCTTGCTTGCCGAATATGCGAGCGAACTGATGAGCACTGAAACATGGAAAAAAGACACCAATGCCGCCTACAAAGCCCAGTATGCCGAGTGGGTAAAACTGTTCGGGGACGATAAAGGGCAGATCACCTTGTACGACCATGTGGGCTGCGAAAAATGCTCCGGTACGGGTTATCGCGGGCGCGTTGGTTTGCATGAGTTGTTGATCGGCACCGATCCGATCAAAAAAGGCATTCAGGAGCATGCGCGTGTTGCGGAGTTGTTTGCAATCGCGCTGGAAGAAGGGATGCGTACCCTGAAACAAGACGGTATTGAAAAAGTGCTCTTGGGCATTACCGACATTCACCAAGTGCGCTCGGTCTGTATCAAATAATTGTTTAATTGAGATGGACGCCTCCAAAGTCAAACACG
>JBAZYW010000242.1:0-3534 GCA_041659125.1 Gallionellaceae bacterium
GCTTTCGGGCGTTTTGTGATGCTCGCGAATGAGGGTCGAAATGCCGCTGGGAAATTGCCATTTTTCCACCAGCATCGCGCCGACCACCGAGTGATCTGTGCCGATGATCTGCTGTTCCGCTGCATGCAGCGAAATCGCTTGCTCGTCGCTCAATGCAAGCGCCTGTTTGAATTCTTCCGCCATGAATTGCGCGAACACCACCTTGCCGAAATCGTGCAACAGCCCGGCGATATAACAATCGGTCGGGTCGGCATCCGTGATCTTGTATTTTTGACTCACCATGCGCGCCAGTCCGGCGGTGGTAAGCGAGTGCAGCAGGTAACGCTGCACGTCGAATCCGGCGGCGTTGTGCTGCGGCAAGGTGCCCAGCGCGGCGAACGACAGGGCCATGTTTTTGATCGTATTCAGACCGAGATAGACAACGGACTGATTGACCGAAGTGATTTGCTTGGGAAAACTGTAATAAGCCGAATTGAGTACGCGCAGCAATTTCATGGTCATCACCGGATCTTTCTCGATGACCGTGACCAAATCTTTCGGGGAGCAATTGATGTCGCGCGACAACTCCAAAATGCGCTGCACGCTTTTGGGGAAAGCCGGCATTTTTTCGACCGCAGCGGCGAGTCTTTTGTTCAAGTCTGTAGGAGTTTCTGACATGGGGCGCATTGTACAAACATTTTGTGTTTGCCGGAGCGGATTCGGAAGCGGCTATAATTACACTTTACCGCATCCAGTTTTCCCCGCACACCATGAGCAACACAGAACACAAGCAGACAGGCGCCGCCAAAACCGCGCGCAACCCGATCAAGATCGTGCCCTTGCTGCAGCGCCTGCGCAAGCCCGAATGGATACGCGTAAAACCCGGCAATAGTCAGGGTTATCACGACGTGAAACGCATGTTGCGCGAGCACAACTTGAACACCGTTTGCGAGGAAGCTTCCTGCCCCAACATCGGCGAATGTTTCGGCAAAGGCACCGCGACGTTCATGATCCTCGGCGATGTGTGCACGCGCCGCTGCCCGTTTTGCGATGTGGCGCATGGCAAGCCTTTGCCGCCGGACGCGAGCGAACCCGCGCAACTGGCGCAATCCATCGGTCTGCTCAAATTGAAATATGTGGTCATCACCAGCGTAGACCGGGACGATCTGCGCGATGGCGGCGCAAAACATTTTGCCGATTGCATCGCCGCCATCCGCGCCAGTTCGCCGCACACCAAACTGGAAACGCTGGTGCCGGATTTTCGCGGCCGTCTCGACATTGCACTGGATGCAATGGCTGTCAGCCTGCCCGATGTGCTCAACCACAATCTGGAAACGGTGCCGCGCCTATACACGCTGGCGCGTCCCGGTGCTGACTACGCACATTCGCTCAAGCTGTTGAAAGAGTTCAAGGCACGTTTCCCGCATGTCACAACCAAATCCGGCCTCATGCTGGGCTTGGGCGAGACTGACGAAGAAGTGTTGCAGGTGCTGCGCGACATGCGCGACCACGATGTGGAAATGCTCACGCTGGGGCAATACCTACAGCCCTCCGACGGGCATCTGCCGGTGCTGCGCTACGTGGAACCTGCGACGTTTAAGATGTTCGAACAGGCAGCGCTGGACATGGGTTTTTCGCACGCCGCGTGCGGGCCGATGGTGCGCTCAAGTTATTACGCGGATGTGCAGGCGGAAAAAGCGGGGGTGTGAAATAAACTCCTCCTCGCGTTTGCCTTGTCTCTACATTCCGCACGGCGGCGGCCCCTGTTTTTTCATGGACCCGATGCCCGGTTTTCCGCCGACGTTGTGGGACGGCATGGCGGCTTTTCTGCGCGGCATTCCTGCCTCTATCGGGTCGCGCCCCAAGGCGGTGCTGGTCATTTCGGCGCATTGGGAGTGCGCCGAGCCCACGCTGCTAGCATCCGAAAAATACACGCTGTTATACGACTACTACGGCTTTCCCGAGCATACCTATCGCCTGACCTACCCTGCAATCGGTGCTCCCGCAGTAGGTGAGCGTGTGCAAGCATTATTAGCGCAAGCAGGCATCTCTTCCTGCACGGAAGATCAGCGCGGGTTGGATCACGGCGTGTTCATTCCGTTCAAGCTCATCTATCCTGATGCCGATGTACCCATCGTGCAACTTTCGCTATGCAGTGATCTCGATCCCGCAAGGCATCTCGCCATCGGCCATGCACTGGCGCCTTTGCGCGAAGAAGGCGTGCTCATCGTCGGCAGCGGTTTGAGCTATCACAACCTGCGCGATTTTTTCTCGCCCGATGCGGACGCCAATCAGGCCTCGGCACAGTTCGATGCCTGGCTGGGGAATGCGATCAGCGCAGTACCCGCTGAGCGCGAACGCCTGTTGACGCATTGGCACGAAGCGCCGGGAGCGCGCGCATGTCATCCGCGCAGCGAACACTTGCTTCCGCTCATGGTGGTAGCCGGCGCAGCCAACACGGATGCCGGACACATCAGCTACCGCGAAGAGTTGCTGGGCAAGACCGTGTCGGCCTGTCAATTCGGTCTGGCTCCGGCGCAATAGACGATGGCTGCACTGAGCGTCATCCAGACACACCTGCGCAACATCGCCGATCCTGCGACGGCACGCATATCGCAGCGCTTCTTCAAAACCGCGCCGGGGCAATATGGTGCGGGCGATCTCTTTCTCGGTATCAAAGTACCCACGCTGCGCGCACTGGTAAAAATATTCCGCGACACATCGCCCAAGACCATTGCCGCTTTGCTGAAGTCGAAATTCCACGAAGAGCGCCTTTTTGCACTGTTGCTGCTGATTGATTTTTACCAGCGCGGCAATGCCGCCGATAAACGGCAGGCGTACGATTTGTATTTCGCTTCCACGGCCTGTATCAACAACTGGGATTTGGTCGATGTGAGTGCGCCGCATATTGTCGGCGATTTTCTCGCCGACAAGCCCCGGCAAGTTCTGTATGAACTCGTGGCATCGGAATCATTGTGGGAGCGGCGCATCGCTATCATCGCCACTTTTCATTTCATCCGCCGCAACGAATTCACCGATACCCTGTGTCTGGCCGAACACCTGCTGGACGACCCGCACGACCTCATCCACAAAGCGGTCGGCTGGATGCTGCGCGAAGTGGGCAAGCGCGATCTGACGGCGGAAGAGGGATTCTTGCAGCGCCATTACCGCATCATGCCGCGCACCATGTTGCGCTATGCCATCGAACGTTTCCCGGAAACACGGCGCAGGCAGTATTTAAACGGTATGGTTTGACATCGGGTCACACTGTTCAGTGGGTATAATCCCCGACACAACTTCCATTACGACAAGCTGTAGTTATCCACATGCGCGAAGTTTTCAACAATCTCAGCCTCAAACTCAAGGTGACTTTTTTCACTTTGGGGCTGTTTCTGTTTTCGATCGGGGTGATCACCTATCAATTTACGGGGCACTTGCGTCAAGAGCTCGAAGTCTCGTTGTCCAATCAGCAATTTTCGGAAGTCTCTTTTGTTGCCGGACACATCGACAGCGCCGTCAAATTGCGCATCGACTCTTTAGTCATGATCGCCAATG
>JBAZYW010000243.1:0-3523 GCA_041659125.1 Gallionellaceae bacterium
GCAGATTCTGTCGTTTTAAGCGCGTATCTAACGTGTGCATAGTGGCCTGATGATTAATTATGCAAATTTTGAAAATGGATTTTCATCGGATGTGAAATCAACTTTCAAAATTTGGGGGGCCGAAACCCCCGCAAATTATACTAGAGAACACGCCGGTAAAATATCGGCGTATCCCAAGTTATTTATTTCCAGACAGCTTTCCCATCGGCACCTTTGATTTGCGACTTCCAAGAGTCGCGAATCATTTTAATGACGTTTTCCGGCAGTGGCACGTAGTCCAAGTCTGCGGCTAGCTTGCTGCCGTTGCTGTAAGCCCAGTCGAAGAATTTCAGTACGTCTTTTGCGGATTCGCCATTGGCTTGACTTGTGTGCATCAAGATAAAGGTTGCGCCGGTGATCGGCCAGCTATCCTTGCCCGGTTGATTGGTCAGAACCATATAGAACCCTTCTTCGGCTTTCCATTTGGCATTGGCAGCAGCGGCCTTGAAGTTCACATCTTCCGGTTTGACGAATTGACCATCGCGATTTTTCAATTGCACATAGGTCATTTTGTTTTGCAGTGCATAGGCATATTCAACGTAGCCAATGGAATTTTTGATGCTCTTCACGTTGGATGCAACACCTTCGTTACCCTTGCCGCCCATGCCAATAGGCCATTGCACGGCCGAAGCTGCGCCGACAGTGCGGAACCAGTCGGTGCTGACTTGGGACAGATAGGTGACAAAAATAAACGTCGTGCCGGAACCGTCTGCACGGTGAACGACATTGATGCCTGCGTCAGGCAGGGTAACGCCTGCATTGTCCGCTGCGATCTTCGGGTCGTTCCATTTGGTGATCTTGCCCAGATAGATGCCAGCCAGTGTTGCGCCGGTGAGCTTTAATTGACCGGGCGCAATACCTTCCACGTTGATGACGGGAACTACGCCACCCATGACGGTTGGGAATTGGGTCAGGCCGGCCATTCCGAGTTCGTTCGCATTCAGGGGAGCATCGGTCGCGCCAAAGTTTACGGTCTTTGCTTTGATTTGTTTGATGCCGCCACCGGAGCCGATGGATTGATAGTTAAGACCGATACCTGTTTGAGCCTTATAGGCTTCAGCCCATTTTGCATAAACAGGGTAAGGGAAGGTCGCGCCCGCGCCAGTGATGTCAGAGGCGAAGACCGTGCCAGCAGTTAACAGTACGGCAGTGAGGCCGATGCTGCCAAGAAGACGATTCAATTTACTCATGGATTCTCCAGATTAAAAATAATTAGATTGCATTGCTCGCTTGCCGTTTATCAGCGATTCACATGATATATATTACTTGTTACACAATTATTACATGAGATGCGGGGGTGTTTGTTCGTGACATATCTTGACGGCAGGGCGGGATGTGATTGCTGCCCAAAACGGTCTGTGAGCGAGATTGACCGTTCCTGTTTTCGCAGGTAGGATTCGAGACTTTCGTGGCTACAGGAAATAATCAGATGCGCCGCAAATTAGTCGTCGGTAACTGGAAGATGTATGGCCGCCTTGCCCGTAACAAAGCGTTACTGGAGGGCGTCATTGCGGGTGTGCGAGAAATTAAAGGTGCGGATTGTGCCGTGTGCGTCCCTTATCCCTATCTCGCTCAGGCGCAGTCGGTGCTGCAGGGAAGTAACATTGCCTGGGGCGCTCAAAACATGAGCCAGTATGAAGAGGGTGCATATACCGGAGCTGTGGCGCCGGGGATGTTGGTTGATTTCGGTTGTCGCTATGTGATCCTCGGTCATTCCGAGCGGCGCGGCTTGTTTCATGAGAGCAATGAGAGCGTGGCAGCAAAGTTTGATGCGGCCTTAAAAGCTGGTCTGACGCCTATCTTATGTGTCGGCGAGACATTGGCTGAACGCGAAGCAGGAGTGACTGAGCGGGTTGTGGCTACCCAACTGGATGCAGTATTGAGCAGTGCAGGTGCGCAAGGATTGGCAAAGGCTGTTGTGGCTTATGAGCCGGTGTGGGCGATCGGTACGGGTAAAACTGCTTCGCCGGATCAGGCGCAGGCTGTTCATGCGTTTATTCGACAAAGAGTTGCACAACAGGATAGCCATGTTGCACAGGCCTTGTGTATACTCTATGGCGGTAGCGTGAAAGCGGCCAACGCGTCCGAATTGTTCTCTATGCCGGATATCGATGGCGGGCTGATCGGCGGCGCGTCGTTGGTCGCAGATGATTTTGTGGCAATTTGTCGTGCAGCGCAAAAGTGACTATCTTGAGCATCGCGTAGCGATTGTTTGAGGTTTGCCAAAATAAATTTGATTCTTGGAGTGGTAAGTGGAAACATTAGTTTGGTTTGTTCATGTAATAACTGCGGTTGTGTTGATTGGTCTTGTGTTGATACAGCATGGTAAGGGCGCTGATATGGGCGCTGCCTTTGGAACCGGTTCAGCAGGAAGCCTTTTTGGTTCGAGTGGTTCGGCAAACTTTTTGAGCCGGAGCACCGCTGTGGCGGCCACCGTTTTCTTTGTAACCAGCCTTTCGTTGACTTACTTATACGCGAATCCGTCAAAGGATCAGGGTGTGATGGACAAAATTGACGCGAGCAAGTCGGTGCAGCAAGTTGCGCCAGCTGTGGTAGTACCTGATGTGCCCGGCTCGAAGTCAAAAGAAGTGCCACGATAATAATAAAAAAATAATAAAAAAACATGCGGAGTTGGCGGAATTGGTAGACGCGTAGCCTTGAGGTGGCTATGTCCGTAAGGACGTGAGGGTTCGAGTCCCTTGCCCCGCACCAAACACAAAGCCAAAGCATCTAGTTTTGGTTGATTAAAATAAACTAGAGAGGCATGCGGTATCCATTCTTCGGGTGCTGTATGCGGGGGAGAATCAGAATGTTGGAAAACTATTTTCCAGTCTTGCTGTTCATCTGTGTCGGTCTGGCCGTCGGGGTCGTTCCTTTGGTTCTGGGGCGGCTGGCAGCACCCCATCGTCCTGATAGTGCCAAGCTTTCGCCCTACGAGTGCGGCTTTGAAGCCTTTGAAGATGCGCGCATGAAATTCGATGTGCGCTACTATCTGGTGGCTATCCTCTTTATCCTGTTCGATCTTGAAATCGCGTTCCTTTTTCCTTGGGCCATCGTGCTGAAAGAAATCGGCACGTTCGGTTTTCTATCCATGATGGTGTTCCTGGGGATACTCGTTGTGGGCTTTATCTATGAATGGATGAAAGGGGCGTTGGAATGGGAATAGAAGGCGTTCTTGAGAAGGGGTTTGTTACCACTTCGTTGGATACGGTCATCAATTACACCCGTACCGGCTCGCTGTGGCCCATGACATTCGGCTTGGCCTGCTGTGCTGTGGAAATGATGCACGTGGCGATGTCGCGTTACGACTTGGACCGTTTCGGTGCGGGAGCTTTTCGTCCTAGTCCGCGCCAGTCCGACTTGATGATCGTGGCGGGTACGCTGTGCAATAAGATGGGGCCTGCTTTGCGCAAAGTGTATGACCAGATGGCCGAGCCGCGTTATGTGATTTCCATGGGGTCGTGTGCCAACGGCGGCGGCTATT
>JBAZYW010000244.1:0-3506 GCA_041659125.1 Gallionellaceae bacterium
TTAATTGCGTTAATAATAATCCTCTTCGCGCTGGTGGCGCACCGCGATAATCGTCACGGTCTCATCCTCCTCAATCTCGAATAGCGCAACATAGCCTGCTGTACCAAAAGGAATCAGCAATTCACGTTGAAAAGTGTTTTCAGGAGAAACTTTGCGGCACGTGAACGGAAACTGCTGTAGCAGCTTGACGCTTTCGCCGATGATCTTGCGAGCGCTCTGTGCGGCATGCAGGTCTTGCTCAGCTAGAAAAGTAAAAAGTCGTTTCAGGTCTTCTTTTGCCGCTGCGGTGTAGCGAACCTTGTAGCTCACTTAGCCGCCTTCTTCTTGGCACGAACAAGGATGTCATCCAACTCCTGCAACACCTCTTCCGACGAGAAATAGATGCCGGATTTTTTGGCCGCATCACGCGAAGCCAAGCCGCGCGCAATAAACTCCTGCTGTGTCCGGCGAAATGCCACATTGCGGCGCAACGAGTCTTCAACGAAGGCGGAAAGCGTCTCGCCCGGACGCAAAATTTCTTCGGCGGCTTGGCGCAATTCGGGCTGCACGCGCAGCGCGGGCATGGTGGCAGTTTTCATGGGAGACCTCGTGCATTACAAATGTGATACATATCATCGTCGAAGTCGGGAGGAGATGCAAGAGCGGGGCAGTGCATTTGTAGGTTGGGTGGAACGGAGTGATACCCAACAATGGCAACGATGGGTATCGCGTTGCTCCACCCATCCTACCGGGCTGTAAACGCACCATAACGAACCACTCCATCTTCACTGACGTGTGGAAACAGTATTTCGGGTGAACTCAGGTCTGAATCCCGATGTAGTTGTAAAAAAGTACTCTCTGGCAAGACACCAAATTCTCGTTCGATGAATACTGCGGCGAGCTCTTGAATTAACGGCAAATCAAGATGCAAGCGTCGATTGTCTGAATAATTGTCGGGGTTTGCGAGTGGCGTCCCGAAAGCATGCGCGACAGCGCAGCGCCCCTGCACATACAAATAGTGTCCAATATCGGATTCTGTGGATTGGAGTTCGTTTAGTCGGTCAATGGCGCGCCCATTCGTGATGAAACTTAGGTTGTTATTAATCCAGTCCCGTTGGTCATGCCAATCGGAATACGTAATATTGAGAACCTTGAAGTAACTTAAGAAAGCGAATGGTGCAGAATTGAGGCTCATTGCCTCACGAAAGAGTGCAAGGGCTAAGTCGGCTTGTAATGTGGCAGCCAATGGAAGGTATAGATAAGGCCATGGCTCAATGTGAGCCCAGACTGATGCTCTATAGTTCCCACGCCCAAGACGGCCAGGTTGTTCGGGGTTACTCGAACCCATGATGAAAAGCTCGGTAATGGCGCCTGATTTTGACCACGCGAGCCTGCTCAGAAAACGCGCGAGGATCGTCCCGCCCACCTCAAAAGTGGTGTCATTCTGATCGAACAGCGAAACAGTGCATGACAACTGCTCCGTGAGCGGTTGTAGAACGATTTTGTGTCCCTCAAATGGAATTTCGACAAGCCGATCCGGCCACGAGAACTCTGGCCGAATAGCTTGATCAACCCATTTCAAGATGCGCTCCGAATCATGTTTTGTCGGTTCGTTATAGCTTATAACCCCGATGCACCGCCACCACCCCGCCCGTCATATTGAAATACTCGACGCGTTCTAATCCTGCATCGACCATCATCTGCTTCAACTCTTCCTGTCCCGGATGCATGCGGATGGATTCGGCAAGGTAGCGATAGCTTTCGGCATCGTTGGCGATGAGCTCACCCATCTTGGGTAGCAGCTTGAAGGAATACAGGTCGTAGACTTTTTCCAGCGGCTTGGCGACTTTGGAAAACTCCAACACGATCACGCGTCCGCCCGGCTTGAGCACGCGCTTCATCTCGCGCAGTGCGGCGTCTTTATGAGTGACGTTGCGCAGACCGAAGGCGATGCTCACGCAGTCGAAATAGTTATCAGGGAACGGCAGGTGTTCGGCGTCGCATTGTGCGGTCGGCGTGGCGATGCCTTTGTCGAGCAGGTTGTCGCGACCTACGCGCAGCATGGCGTTGTTAATATCGGTGAGCACGACCTGACCGCTCTTGCCGACTTTCTTGAGGAACAGTTTCGACATGTCGCCCGAGCCGCCCGCCACATCGAGCACGCGGTTGCCTTCATGCACATTCGCCAAGCCCACTGCGAAGGGTTTCCAGACGCGGTGCAGGCCGACGGACATGAGGTCATTCATGATGTCGTATTTGCTCGCGACGGAAGTAAACACGCCCGCCACGCGTTTGGCTTTTTCTGTTTCGTCTACGGTTTGGAAACCGAAATGGGTGGTTTTACTCATGGTTTATCCCAACTCAAAATTGATAATTTTGTAGGAGCGAGCCTTGCTCGCGAATTAAAAAACATCGCGAGCAAGGCTCGCTCCTACACTTTCGGTTCGCGGCTTTGTCCTGCCGCTTCCAGCTTGTGTTCGTAATCGTGCCACATGGCATCCTGATATTTGCCGAGTTCCTGCAAATATTCCCACGTGTACAGCCCGCTGTCTTGCCCATCGTCAAACGTGAGCTTGAGCGCGTAATTACCCGCAGGCTCAATGTCGGTAAGGATCACATCGCGCTTGCCGACTTGCAGCGTCTCTTGTCCGGGCCCGTGGCCACGCACTTCAGCTGAAGGCGAAAACACGCGCAAGAATTCGAACGGCAATTTGTAGCGCAAGCCATCGTCAAACGCGATTTCCAGCACTTTGGATTGTTGATGCAGGGTGATTTCGGTAGGTGTCGTCATGCGGGCATTATCGCAAGCTGGGGGGTATTCCACAAATCTTGATAAGCTACTGACACTACGTTGTCAGCAGCAGATGATTAGAATCCAGCGGAGCAGCATGCAGGAACATCGTTCGACTATGCGGGGGAATACATGAATCCGGTTAACCAATTCATTGAAATAGCGCCAGATAGCCCGGCTTCAATGGCCGTCGTCCCGCAAGACAAGGGCGGCAAGCGCTCTATTGCCGGTATCGAATATGATCTGCTGAGCGGCAAGCCGTATGGCTATACGCTCGAAGAGTTGAAGTTTGCCACCTATCTACTGCATAAACAGATTCCGCCCGCCGAACTGAAGGCGCACCGCAAACAACTTTGGGATGAGTATTTCGCCAAACCATATGCCTGCATGCGCGCATCGCCGCTGACCAAACAATACGGATGGGGTGCGCATTACGACGAAAACGGCAAAATCGCGATCTATGCCGTTGAGGGCCAGAAATATCAGGACTTCGTTAACGACAAGGCCATCAAGAAGTATTCCGCCATGCGCAGTAAACGGGCATAGCAGCATGAAAATTTCCGACCTCCCTAATTTTGGCCCCAAGTCGCAGATCATGCTGGAGCAGGCGGGCATCCATACCGTCGAACAACTACGCGAGTTGGGTGCGGTGCGCGCTTATGTGCAGGTCAAACGCACAGGGAAAGTCAGCCTCAACCTGCTATGGGCGATGGAAGGTGCGCTGTCGGGACAGCAT
>JBAZYW010000245.1:0-3502 GCA_041659125.1 Gallionellaceae bacterium
GGTCAGTGGAAAGCGATCATGGACAACAATCCAAGCGCCTTCCTGTTTTGCGGCGATAGCTGCCCGGTTGATCAGGTGAGCTGGAATGATGCACAGGCATTCATCCAGAAGCTCAGCGTAAAGACCGGCAAACAGTACCGCTTGCCAAGTGAGTCAGAATGGGAATACGCCTGCCGTGCCGGAGGACGGCAGGAATACTGCGGCAGCGACGATGTGAATAGCGTGGCATGGTATGGCATATTTTCCCTTGGCAAGCCCCACCCCGTAGGCGGTAAGAATGCGAATGTCTTTGGCTTGTACGACATGAGCGGCAACGTATGGGAATGGGTCGGGGACAGCTATCATGCCAACTTCAATGGTGCCCCATCGGATGGCAGTGTGTGGCAGGGAGACAGCGCGGAGCGCGTACTTCGCGGCAGCTCATGGGATGAAGATCCGTTGGGCGCCGGTGTTGCTTTACGCAACTGGCGCAGACCAGAGGCCCGTTATAAAAACATCGGTTTTCGTGTTGCGAGAACATTTCCCCAAGCAGGTGAAGTTTCGATGCGTAAGAGAAAATCAGCACTCAAGCTCGCGCCGGAGCAACGGCGCTCAAGCAGGTAAAACACTCATGGCAAATCCGGTCATCCAAATCGACAATCTGGCCTTCCGCTATCCCAAGGCGGACAGCGTCTGCCTCGACATTCAAAAATTGCATGCGGACGCGGGCGACCGCATCTTTATTTACGGCCCCAGCGGCAGCGGCAAGAGTACGCTGCTCGGGCTGCTGGGCGGCGTGCTGACACCCGAACGCGGCACGATTTCGCTGCTCGGCCGCGAGCTGACGACCATGTCGCCCTCCGCACGTGACAGGCTGCGTGCCGACCACATCGGTTTTGTGTTCCAGCAGTTCAACCTGATCCCTTACCTTTCGGTGACGGACAATGTGCTGCTGTCCTGCCGTTTTTCCGCGCGCCGCCGCAACAACGCGCTTGCATCCGGCTACTCGCTGCACGACGAAGCGGCGCGTCTGCTCGATCATCTCGACATCGCGCCCGAACTGCGTCACCGCCCCGTCACGCAACTGAGCGTTGGCCAGCAGCAGCGTGTTGCGGCGGCGCGCGCGCTGATCTGTCGCCCAGAGATCGTCATTGCCGACGAGCCGACCTCCGCGCTCGATGCCGAACGGCAGACCGCCTTTCTCGATCTGCTGTCGCGCGAATGCATCGCCGCCGCCGCGACGCTGCTGTTCGTCAGCCATGACCGCAGACTCGCTTCCGGTTTCACGCGCGAGATCGCGCTGCCCTCGCTCAACCGCGCGCAAGCCGCACAGGAGGCCGCATGAAATATCTGCTCGCCCTCTCCGTGCGCAGTGCATGGAATCGCAAATTAACTTTGGGGCTCACGCTGCTGTCCATTTCATTAAGTGTCGCGCTGCTCCTTGGTGTCGAGCGCGTGCGCCAGGATGCGCAGGACAGCTTTGAGCAGTCGGTGTCGGGCACCGATCTCGTGGTGGGAGCACGCACCAGCCCGGTGCAATTGATGCTGTATGCCGTGTTTCATATCGGCGAGGCCACCAACAATATTCACTGGCAGAGCTATCAGGACATCGCCGCGAATCCTGCGGTGGCGTGGACTATACCCGTCTCGTTGGGCGACTCGCACCACGGCTTTCCGGTGCTGGGCACCACGGCAGACTATTTCGAGCACTTCCACTACGGCGAAGCGCAGCCGCTGACCTTTAGCGATGGCAAGCCTTTTGCCGGACTGTTCGAGGCGGTTGTCGGTGCGGAAGTCGCCAAAAATCTGGGCTACCGTGTCGGCGACAAGATCACGCTGTCCCACGGCACAGGTGACATCGGGCTTAGCGAACATGCCGACAAACCTTTCAGCGTGACCGGCATCCTCGCGCCCACGGGCACGCCGGTTGACCGCACTGTGCATGTCAGCCTCGACGCCATCGAGGCCATCCATCTCGACTGGCAGGGCGGGGCAAAAATTCCGGGCTTTGCCATCCCTGCGGAATACGCCAGCAAGTTCGATCTCACTCCCAAGGAGGTCACCGCTATTATGGTCGGTCTGAAAAGCCGCGCGGCCGTATTCAAGATGCAGCGCAGCGTCAACGAGTACCGTGCCGAACCGCTGCTCGCGGTGCTGCCGGGCGTTGCGCTCGACCAGCTGTGGCAGGTGGTCGGCGTCGCCGAGCGCGCGCTGCTTGCGGTATCCGGCATGGTCGTGGTGGTCGGGTTGTGCGGCCTGATGGCGGTCATCCTCGCCAGCCTCAACGAGCGGCGGCGCGAACTGGCCATCCTGCGCTCCGTCGGCGCGCGTCCCATGGACGTGTTCCTGCTGTTGAGTTCGGAAGGGCTATTCATCACCCTGTGCGGCACGCTGCTCGGCATGGCCTTGCTCACCGCATTGTCGGCGATTTTTGCCCCGCTGATCCAGGCGCACTACGGCCTGACGATTATTCCAAAATTTATTTCTTACGACGAACTCGGGCTGCTCGGCTTGGTGATGGGCGTCAGCCTGCTGGCCAGTCTGCTGCCCGGCTACGGCGCATATAAATTATCCCTGGCAGACGGCCTGACCCCGCGCATTTAAGGAGACTTTTCACCCATGCAAACTCACCGCACTTTTTTATCCGCCATATTGATGTGCCTGCTGTCCGCCTTCGCCGCAGGCGCTGCGGCTCTTGACGGCGATCAAGCCGACTACAAAGTAGGCGAGCGCCTGCCGCAGCAATCCGCCGCGAAGTCGTCCTACAAAACCATCAACGACTGGGATGCACTCATGCCCAAGGGCTGGGACCCGACGAAAGACTTTCAAAAGCTCGACTTGAGCAAAATGAAAGACTCCGACCCGCGCGCGCAGGAGGCATTACAGCGCATGCGCGAAGCCTGGAATAACGCGCCTGTTGAACCTTCGATGAACGGCGCGCGCATCCGCATTCCAGGCTTCATCGTGCCGCTTGAAGAAGCGCATCACCAGATATCCGAATTTCTGCTGGTTCCCTATTTCGGCGGGTGTATCCATGTTCCGCCGCCGCCCTCTAACCAGATCATCCATGTATTCCCAGCCCAGCCGTTGAAGAAACTGAAAAGCATGGACGCCGTCTGGATCAGCGGCGTGCTGGAGGTGTTTCCTTCCGACACCAGCATGGGAAGCGCCGGCTACCGGATGAAAGCGGAGGTTGTCGAGAAGTATAAGAACAAATGAAAGCCATATATTAAGTGCTATTGGCGCGGCTGATCACGAGCCGCGCCGCGCTTGGTTTTTGAGCGTATTCCCGCATAAATTTTCCACCGGCACTAAAGTTTTCTCCAAAGACTCCGATAAGCAATCTAACGGCGGTTGATGTACCCGATAAAAAGGGCGAACCGAAGTAAACGGCAAATAAGCCGGATGTGAAAATCGAGTCACAAGGAGAATTAAAATGCCCTCATATATCAATACCAACCTCGCTTCCCTGAACGCTCAGCGCAACCTGAACGGATCGCAAAGCGCACTGCACACCTCCTTG
>JBAZYW010000246.1:0-3500 GCA_041659125.1 Gallionellaceae bacterium
CCGTGGTGTGGCCGGAAGGGAAGGAGCTGTTGTTGTTGAGCCCTGTGAAGCCTTTGAAGTCACCGGTGCCTTGGTTGTCGCGAGGGCGGCTGCGATTGGCAATAACCTTGATGGACTGGTTGACAAGCGCGGAGGATAAACTTGCGGCGACGAGATCTTGAGAAACCTGAACCGACTTCTCGTTGTCGCTTATGACCCCCGCCAGATAAAAGCCTCCCATGACACCCAGCGCGTAGCTCTGGCCGAAATTCTCTATCGTGGTCAGCGCGGAATTCTTTACTTCAGCGTTGGAGCCTGCGTCCGGGCAGCTACTCATCTTGGATTGTTTGCACATGAAATCTCGAACCGGTCTATCCGCGATGACAGACGTGCCGACTACGGCCAGTGTTGCCCAGCCTAAATTTACCCAATCCTCTTTTTCCCAGTTCGCGGGGGCAGTGAAAACATATTTGACATCATTTCCGGCGATGGTCGGGAAGCTGGCGGATTCTTCGGCTAAAGAGATTTGCGCTGTAGTCAGAAGTGCAGCGCAGAGAATTGAGGACAGGCCAAGATTTAAATGTGATTTCATTGTCAGTCGCGGAAGTTTTGGTATTGCAGCGGGAAGTCGGTGATGGTCTTTTTGACGAAGGCGATAGCGTCCTGCAAATCGTCGCGATTCTTGCCGGTGACGCGCACAGTGTCGCCCTGAATGCTGGCTTGCACTTTCAACTTGCTGTCTTTGATGTGCTTGACGATCTTCTTCGCCAGTTCGATCTCTATGCCTTCCTTTACTTCGCAACCGCGCTTCACCTTATTGCCGCTGACTTTCTCGATCTTTTCGCTGATCTCCAGACATTTGATGTCCACGCCGCGTTTGGTCAGTTTGCCGTTCAGGATGTCTTGCACCTGATCGAGCTGGAATTCGTTGTCGGCCCACACGGTGAGCTTCAGTTCCGCCTGCTCGACGCGGGCATCGGAGCCTTTGAAATCGAAGCGTGTGCTGACTTCCTTGTTGGTCTGTTCGAGCGCGTTCTTGACTTCGGTTTTGTCTACTTCCGAAACGATGTCGAATGTTGGCATGGTGATCTCCTTTGTTTAGCCGAAGCTGCAAACGTAATTAACCGCGTCCGCGCCGGTATGAATTTCGAAGCTGCTGTTGGCGGCGACCTTGAAGCTGCTGCCTTCCTTGTAAGTCGTGAAGCCGGACTCGCCCGCGATCTTCACTTGGCATTCGCCACCGGTCATTTCCATCAATTCAGGTGTGCTGACGTTGAAGGTGAGCTGGCTATTGGGCAGCACTACGCCCACGGTTTTGCGTGTGCCATCGGCGAATAGAACCGAGTGCGAAACGCATTTTCCATCGAAGAACACATTGGCTTTTTTAACGACGCTGACATTGTTAAATTGCGACATGAGATTTCCTTATTTAGTTTTAGTAGGTTCGTTGGCTTTGACGCCTTTTTGGTAATTGGCATACACGTACACCGGGATGCCGAGATCGCCGAGATGTTTCTCGATCAGCGGTTTGACATCGTTCCAGTCCAGACCTGTTACGCCGCACGCAAGCCGGGGCAGGGCGATGCTGGCTAAGTGTTCTTTTTCGACGAGGGCGCGCAAGGCATGCAGGGCATGATTGACGTGGCTGAGCGAGGCGTCGCCCGGCTTGCTGCCGTGCGCGTAAGCTGCCTCCTGAGTGAACAGATTGACGATGAAATGACCATCACTGCTCATCCATGTCCATAGAGCGCCGGACTTGGGATGCTGTGTCTGGCAGAAATGACGAAAATCCTTGTACATCGCCGGCATGCGTTCGCGCAGTTGCAGCGCGAGGCCGTGATGAAAGTCATCGTTCGGCGCGACCCCCTGGGCGATAGCCTTGGCACTACTTAACAGAATGTCACCGCTCAGTTCATAAATCATGTCGAGCCTCCGTGGGGGATGGCGGGTCAGATGCCCGTGTTCCTCTTATTTGCGTTTGTGCAGATTCGCCGCGATGCGCAAACGCAGCGCGTTCAACTTGATGAAGCCTGCCGCGTCCTTCTGGTCGTATGCGCCCTTGTCGTCTTCAAAGGTGGCGATGTTCGGGTCGAACAGCGAGTCGGTCTTGGAGTCGCGGCCAACGACGATCACATTGCCCTTGTACAGTTTGACGCGCACCCAGCCGTTGACGGTCTGTTGCGTGCTGTCGATCAATGTTTGCAATGCGAGGCGCTCGGGGCTCCACCAGTAGCCGTTGTAGATCATGCTGGCGTAGCGCGGCATCAGATCGTCCTTTAGGTGTGCCACTTCACGATCCAGCGTGATGGACTCGATGGCGCGGTGTGCCTTGAGCATGATGGTGCCGCCGGGAGTTTCGTAGCAGCCGCGCGACTTCATGCCGACGTAGCGGTTCTCTACCAGATCGAGGCGACCGATGCCGTGCTTGCCGCCGAGTTCATTCAGCTTGGTCAGCACTTGCGCGGGCGACAGCTTGGTGCCGTTCAGCGCCACGATGTCGCCTTTGACGAATTCGAGGTCGAGGTATTCGGCGGCGTCCGGTGCTTTTTCCGGTGATACCGTCCAGCGCCACATGCTTTCTTCGGCTTCGGCTGCGGGGTTCTCCAGATGACGGCCTTCAAAGCTGATGTGCAGCAGGTTGGCGTCCATCGAGTAAGGCGAGCCGCCGTTCTTGTGCTTCATGTCCACCGGAATACCGTTTTTCTCGGCGTAAGCCATCAGCTTTTCGCGCGACAGCAAATCCCATTCGCGCCACGGCGCGATGACCTTGATGTTCGGGTGCAGCGCATAGGCACCCAATTCGAAACGCACCTGATCGTTACCCTTGCCGGTTGCGCCATGCGAGATAGCATCCGCGCCCGTCTTATTGACGATCTCGATCAGACGCTTGGCGATCAGTGGACGCGCGATGGAGGTGCCGAGCAGGTATTCGCCTTCGTACACGGTGTTGGCGCGGAACATTGGAAACACGAAATCGCGCACGAATTCTTCGCGCAAATCGTCGATGAAAATATTTTCCGGCTTGATGCCGAATTTCAGCGCCTTCTGCCGCGCCGGTTCCAGCTCTTCACCTTGGCCCAGGTCGGCGGTGAAAGTTACCACTTCGCATTGGTATGTGTCTTGCAGCCATTTCAGGATGACCGAGGTGTCGAGTCCGCCGGAATAGGCGAGGACGGCTTTTTTGATGTCGCTCATTGTTGGTGTTCCGATTAGTTGTTGATCTTGCCCAGCATGAGATATTCCATCAGGGCTTTTTGTACGTGCAAACGATTTTCCGCTTCGTCCCACACCACGCTTTGCGCACCGTCGATGACGCCGGCGGAGACTTCCTCGCCGCGATGGGCGGGCAGGCAGTGCATGAACAGCGCATCTTTGGCGGCGACGCGCATCATGTCTTCATCCACTTGCCAGTCGGCAAAATCCTTCATGCGCTCTTCGTTTTCCGCTTCCAGCCCATTGAAGTCCACACATCGGTGGTCACCAGATCGGCGCCGCTCGCGGCTTCCATCGGGTCGGAGAAT
>JBAZYW010000247.1:0-3499 GCA_041659125.1 Gallionellaceae bacterium
TTCCGTCTTGTTAACGGATGCCAAAACATTCAACGTCCCATTCAGCGCGGGCTTGATTAATTGCTCTTGCGGATTTTTCGCTTTTCCGTTGAAGTAGGGCGAAGCGGTATGAATCACGACCGAGCAGCCGGCCATCGCCCGATCAAAACTCCCCTCCGCCAATAAGTCCGCTTCGAATAGCGTCAAGTTATTCGGGAAGCGATCCGCCAAATTCAGCAGGTGCCGAATTTTTGGAAGATCATTTAAATCGCGAACCGTGGCATGCACGGTTTGGCCATCGTTCAGTAATTTATCAACAACCCAGGAAGCCAGATAGCCTGCAGCATCGGTCACCAATACGCGATGGTTAAATTCGGACATGATCATTAATCTCCGTGATTTCGATTTATTTATAACGCCGGTCGGCCAGCATCAAGTTGATTGCCCACACTCCAACAACCATGCCCAAAGTCCAGAATTGATTTAACGCAGGGATCACATCGTTGACTTGAAGAATGCCCACAATGACTAAGGTTGCCGCGACAATAGGCAGGCTGGCTACGCACGCATTTTGATGCAGGACTTTTTGCAACTCATCCATCTTGCCATAGGCATAACTGACGAATGGGACAATTGCAGCCGAAACGATAATCAACCCGCCCAGCAATAGATGCCGCGTAACTGGCGACAAGCTTAACCAGCTCAATATGTTGGCTGCCACGATCAGTCCGGCAAGGACGATCACGCCCAGAACGATTTTAAATAAATACATTGGCTGCAGCGGCGAGATGCGTTTTTCGTTCATAACTACTCCCTCAGAGGAAATGTGATGTAAAGCTTGCTTGACAAGCATGGTACGATCTGACGATTCATAATGTCAAGCTAGCTTTACATGAATATTTGCAGTGCTTCACAATGAAAAAATATCTTCCCGTGTCGCTCCGTAAAGAATAGATTGCTGGAAAAGCATTTTGTGGCGCGCAATAAATTTGGCAATGGCATACTTAAACATAGGCAGTCATACATTGTGTGCGAGTTCATCTCGCCGATAATTTGCAGAAGGATTCGATCATGTTTAGCAAAGCGACTTTCAGTTTTCTCGACGAGCTGGCCGATAACAACAACCGCGCATGGTTCGAGGTCAACAAGCCGCGCTATGAAGCGCTAGTGCGCGAACCGGCGCTCGACTTTATCGAAGCGATGGAGCCCGCGCTGAAAACCTTCGCGCCGGGTTTTCGCGCAGAGCCGCGCAAAGTCGGAGGTTCGCTGATGCGGGTGTTCCGCGATACGCGCTTTTCGCGCGACAAGACCCCGTACAAAACCAATATCGGCATCCAGTTCCGCCACGCACTGGGCAAAGACGTACACGCCCCCGGCTTCTATGTGCATATCGCCACCGACGAATGTTTCTTCGCTGTGGGATGCTGGCATCCCGAATCGGATGCGCTGGGCAAGATACGCGACCTCGTTGTGCAGAAACCGGAGAGATGGTTTACCGCGCGCGACGATAAAAAGTTCACCGCCCAATGGGAGTTGGCGGGTGACAGCCTGACCCGTCCCCCGCGCGGTTACGCCGCCGATCATCCGGCGATTGCAGACATCAAGCGCAAAGACTTTATCGCTATAGCCCCCTTGTCGCGCAAAGAGGTGACGGGGAGAGGCCTGGTCGAACTCACTGAGCAGCGTTTTGCAGAAACGGTTCCGTTCATGAAATTTCTATGCGAAGCGCTGGATGTGCAGTATTAATGTTGTGCAACATAGAGCGTCGCTAAAGGACGCGCATGAGCGCTATAGGATGGGATGAGCACACGATGCCCATGTTGGGTATCGCGGCGCTCAACCCAACTTACGAACTGTTCTAGCCAAAAGACTTAGTGTCCTCCTGCCTGATAATGCCCGGGTGCGAAGCCAAACGATTTACACAGTCGAGTCCATGAATTAATTTGCGTGACGGCAAGGGTTAAATTTGCAATCTCGCTTTCCTTGAAATGTTGCTGCATTTCGGCGAACAAATCGTCGGTAGGGTTATTGTCGTAAATAGCGGTGACAGCCTCGCACCATGCCAGAGCAGCTTGTTCCTTGGCGTCATAGAAATCCGTGTCACGCCAAACGGAAAGCGAATAAAGGCGCATGGGTGTCTCACCCGCAGCAATGGCTTCTTTATAATGCATATCAATACAATATGCGCAGCCGTTGATTTGTGAGGCACGAAGCCGGAGGAGTTCCAATAAACGCACACTGAAGCCACATGAGTTGACGTAATTCTCAACATGCATCATCGCTGCGATCAAATCTTTTGGAACATTAGGGAATGCAATTCGCACTGTCATTTTTTTCTCCTGATAGTATTGAAAGAGGCTACTCTTCATGTGAGGGGTAACCATTAAACGTATATGTACGCATCGAGATTGTGAACATGCCAATGCGTAGAGAGAAGACGGGTTCAGTGCAAAACTGTTTTGCGCTTTCCGCATAACGAAAAAGGTGATCGACTGTGTTAGAAGCCATCCGCATTTTTATAAAAGCCGCAGAGTGCGGGAGTTTCTCAAAGACGGGCACGGTGCTCGGCATGTCACCATCCTCGGTATCACGGCAAATCGACAAGCTTGAAAAAGATCTGGAAACAAAACTGTTCAAACGCAGCACCCGGCATCTGGTACTCACAGACAGCGGACAATCTTTCCTCGAAAGAACGACAAAAGTGGTGTCCGATCTGGATGCGGCATTGATAGCGACTCGGTCAACACCCAAAAGAATTGCCGGAGACCTGCGAATTTCTGTTTTTGAATCGTTTGGACGTTTACGCATTTGTCCTGTTGTTCCCGGTTTCCTGATTCAGCATCCTCAAATCAGGCTTGAGTTACTTTTCGACAATCAGCTAGCCGATCTTTACAAGGATGAAATTGATCTCGCCATCAGGATTGGGCGCCCGGAAGATTCGCGGCTTAAGGCGAGGAAGCTTGTGGCAAATCACATGGTGTTATGCGCCAGTCCGGATTATCTGGCGCAACATGGAATACCAACCAAGCCTAATGATCTAGCAGGCCACAACTGCTTGGTTCTAAGTCGCAGTCGGCGTATCGCTTGGTGGCATTTTCGCCAAGGCGAAAAAACGGCAAAAGTTCAAGTCAGCGGAAATCTGACCTCTATTGGTGGCACCCCTCTATTGGAAACGGGAATCCACGGCGTTGGCATCCTGATGTTGCCTGAATGGATGGTGGCATCTCACCTCAACTCAGGCGCATTGGTTAACGTAATGAAAAAATGGGAGCCAAGCTTGTATGAAGACGGCAGTGGCGATGTGTTTGCTGTTTACTTGGATGATCCCAATACCAAACCGGTTATTCGGGCATTCATCGATCATCTGCTAACCGCACTGAAACGGGATGCACTAAAGCGCGTCATTTAATTCAAACGTGACAGTCCGCTTGCTTCGCGTACAAGGCAAGGTTGGCGTGCTACGCATCGGTTTTTTCTAGCGCCATAAGAGTTCGCACATGCCGTTGCACCTCATCAGCCT
>JBAZYW010000248.1:0-3488 GCA_041659125.1 Gallionellaceae bacterium
AGAGCTGGCGCAAGGAAGATTCCGGCACCGACCGGAAGCAGCGCCAGCAACACTTGTTCGACAAAGGGGAAACACATGAATCCATCAACCCAAGCATCACCCGTAGGAGCGAGCCTTGCTCGCGAAAGCAAAATTCAATCGCACGCAAAGCGTGTTCCTATTCGCCGCACACACAATAAAGTCCCGTTCGCCCTGAGCTTGTCGAAGGGTGATTAATGCCATGGAAATGAAAAAAATAAATTCCGGCAAACTGCGCGCCATCGGCTACGACGCGCGAGCACGCATTCTGCAAGTCCAACTCGACAACGGCAGCACACTGCAACACAGCGGCGTCAGCGAAGACCTCTGGCGCAGACTCAGCACCTCCGGCGCGGCATGGAGCTTTTATCGCGACAACATCGAAGAGGAATTCACAGCGAAGAAAGTTTCGGGAAGTGCGGCGGCGGGGAAGAATCCGTTGGATAAGTTGTTTGGGCAGAAATGATGGTGCCTCTGACCAATTTCATTTCTTTATTATTCATTGCCACATCAAAATCGTTAGGAGTACCTCATGGATGAGGTTATTAAATCAATCAAGGCATTTTTATACGATAGGACCGTAAGCCCACTATTTGGTGCTTATATAACTGCATGGTCAGTCTGGAACTATAGGGTTATTGCCGCGCTGTTAGACAGCGACGCATCTCTATCAGAAAAAATGGGGTTTATTGATGCCTATTTTGGTATCGTGGCCTACCAAATTAATGGGCAGTCATATTTTGTATGGGGTGAGGTTATTCGTGGCATTTTGGGGCCACTACTTTTAACATTTTTTTATATCTATATTTATCCATTACTAGCAGAACCAGTCTATAAACATAGCTTAGCGAAACAAAAAGCCTTAAAAAATGTAAAGCAAGATTTAGAAAATGCCCGATTGCTCACAGTTGAAGAGTCAAGAGAGCTGATGAAGGAAATTGAACAGATTCGCTATAAAGCTGATGAAGAAGCACAAAAATACAGAATACGAATTGCGAGCCTCACTGAAACAATATCCACATTAGAAGAGGCTAAAAGAGGCTTTCCATTAAGCCAACTTGCAGATGGTGTGATTATGCCCCCACAACCAAAATTAGGATTGGAGGAGCTAGGCAATTTGGTCAGGAACAAGGTCGAAGCATTGCCAAGTAAAGAATTTCAACTTTCTGATCTGTTTACGCTTAATGATTGGAAAGCTCTCAGCGATTCAAATAGACAGGAGTACGGTAAATTATTTAAGCAATTGGTTGAGCGTGGCGATTTTTCTGGCGTGGTCTTAAGTCGAAAAGGAACAGGAAATCTACAGATGTATAAAAAAGAAAATCACATTTCTTCGATGGATCTACTCAACATCGAGCGTGAACTTGATAAATTTTTTCCACTCGAAATATTCGACTCAGCTGATCAACGAACAGATTTACTACATACATTTTCAGCATATTGCGTTAAGAAAAATATATCCGTTGATATGTTCAACATACTGCTGCTATTCGTATTAAATGGTGGAGTATCCAGCAAAGGTGAAATAAAAAATCACTTTGGGGGCGATCTAAGCATAGTTGAGTTGGATCACATACTAAATGAGTTAAAAGATAAAAGGCTGATTGATAGCACTTTTGGGACTATAAGTCTTTCCGATATCGGCAAGAAAATGGCAGTAGAGTCTGGCCTAGCCAAATTAGGAACTTTATATAACAAGCGAAGCTAAAGGCGTCAGGGGCGAATTATTTTTCCAGTGCGTACAAATAATAATGGCGACCTCGGTCGCCATTGTTTCGCCCATCCAGCCCATCTAATCCCGCAAACCTAACGCCCTTCCCAACACCGGATGCCGCAGACAATTCCTGTGTAGCGACTTCGCCGGGAGCCGATGCTGCGGGCGTTTCAAGCACATTCGTCACATCCGCTTCGGGCGTTGTGTCCTGCTGCGGGGCGGGTGTGGCGGCAGCGGCTTGCTTCTTTTCTGCGGCGACTTTGTTCAGGCTGACCGCCGTTTTCAACATCATTGATTTGAATGCCCAGATGATAAGGATACTGGCTACAACGATGATCAACAGGCGTTTTAGGGTGCGTTCATCCATGACGTTTAGCAAAGACTGATAATAAAAATGGCGCCCGCTCAGTTCAATGCGCCCCTTTGATTGACGGGCATTCTACTACCCATCCACTTCCGCACATTATTCTGCAAGCACCACTCCGGTACAATCACCGCCTAAACATTTTCTCCGGAGAAATGCCATGACTGATTACAAAATACGCGCAGGCGTGCCGACAGTTGAGGTGCTCCACTTGGGCAGCCCCGTGACGATACGGCGCGAGGACGATCCTTCGGCCACGATCCGCGCGGAATATGCCGTCACCGCGCGCAAATGTCCGCCCTATTGCATCCAGCCGATGCAACTGGCGCCGGGTGTGGAAACGCTGGGCGAGCTGGAGGTATTGGACTACTTGAAGCGCATCCGGCAGGGTGAAAGTAATCTCATCGTGATCGATTCACGCACGCCGGACTGGTATGCGAAAGGCACCATCCCCGGCGCGGTCAACATTGCTTATGCGCAGGATATGGCGGGACGCGCCAGCGATTTACCCGGCGTTAAAAAGACCTTGCTCGAACTATTCGACGTGAAGGAGGTTGCCGGGGTTTACGATTTCAGCGCCGCTTACACGCTCGCCGTTTTTTGCAACGGCCCGTGGTGCGGGCAGACGCCAAACTACATTCACACGCTGCTCGGTCTGGGTTATCCGGCGACCCGCATCAAGTGGTATCGCGGCGGCATGCAGGACTGGTGCTCGCTGGGGCTTACCGTGATCTGACGCGCTAGTGTTTAATTTTGCGCAAACGTCGGGTTACGGCGCAAAAAACCGCACCTAACCCGACCTACTGATACCGTCATGTAATTACGCAATTAAACGCTAGCACAAGGTCAGCAAAAAGATATTCTCTTGCATCCGTGTCACGCCGCGCTGTTTGAAGCGCGGGTTCTGCGCCAGCACATCTTCCTGCGCCAGTAGTTTCACTTCGGCGTATTTGCCGTAGAGCGCCTCGACTTCGTTCACCGACACCGCGAACGGCGGCCCCGACATCTCCGGCTGCGGATAATCGAAAGTGACCAGCAGGATGCGTGTGCCGCGCGGCAAGATGTTCGCCAAGTGGCTGGCATAACGTTCGCGCATATCCGGCGGCAATGCCACCAGTGAGGCGCGGTCGTATACCGCGCTCACCTGCGCCATGTCCGCTTTGTTCAGATCGAAGAAATCGCCGCACGCAAGACAAAGGCCGCCCGCGAGGTAGTTGTCGAATCCGCCGCCGCTCACGCGCACGGGCGACTGGCCTTGTTCGCGGAAGAAATCCTGCGCCGCGATGTCACTCAACTCCACCCCCAGCACGAAGTTGCCCTGCTCGCGCAGCCACACCATATCCAGACTCTTGCCGCACAGCGGCACGAACACTTCGCCGTCGAGCTTAGCCT
>JBAZYW010000249.1:0-3477 GCA_041659125.1 Gallionellaceae bacterium
TTTTCCGACGCCGACAATACCCCGCCCACCACCACACCGATGTCAGCATCCAGCGCGTAGGAAGCCTTCGCACCCTGCCGCCCCAGCGCGATCACCACCTTGGTATCCTGACGGCGCAGAGAATTGTTCAGCGCGGCGACATCTACATTCGGCCCCACTGCAAAATTGGCAACGCGTCCTTTAGCCTTGGACTCAATGCCCTCAATGATCTGGGTGAACACACTGCGATAAGGCTCGCCAATATCCGGATAGATCACCGCAATATGCCCCGCCCCAGCTACCTGCGCGATTTTGTTGGCCAGATTTCTGGTTGCCACGCCACGACTAGGGCCTGCGACCCAGATGGGAAAAACAACTACATCGGGATATGCCTTGATGGCACGCATCACTTCGACGGGGCCTTCCAACACGGACTCCGGCGAAACGGACGCGAGGACGAAGGGAGCCATAGCTCGAATCATCGCGGAGTAATCCGTCTGCGGGGAGGCCTCATGACGGGGCAGATAAGACGACTCTTTCGGAATCGCCCAGGACGGAGAAACAGAGGTCATCAGCAATGCTGCCGCCGACATACAAACTACCCGACGCCCGGAAAAAAAGGCTGCGCTAAATGGCGTAAATTTGATGAACAAGCCCATGAATATTTTCTTCTATATCGTTCAGCAATTTTAGTCGCGCGGCCAACCATCACCGCTTAATTTTATGTGGCACTGCATACACGCATCGCAGGTATGCCAGTCTAACCGAGCACCACTTCAACCATGCACAATAATATCAGGCTTTTCGCCACCCCTACAGCATTCATGGTTAATAAATGTATGCATCACAAAAAAATGCGCTAGCATAATTCCCTGCAAAAAATACCGGCTATAGACCGGCGCATCTCCCGTCACCGGTTAATGGCGCGAGATAGTGGAATAGCTCTGGGAGGAGTTAGTTATGGACACTAAAATTTCGATTGTCACCAATCGTGCGTCAACGCTTGATGCGAGTTCGTCCATCGTTTCGTCTCCGCCACTGGAGGTGGCGGATTTGCTGGTGGCTTACTTGGAACAGATCGGCGTCGAATATGTATTCGGCGTGCCGGGCGGTGCCATCGAACCCCTGTTCAACGCCATGGCGCGCAGCCGACGACGCGGAGGCCTGCGACCGGTCGTGGCGCGGCATGAAGCGGGAGCGGCGTTCATGGCCGACGGCTATGCCCGCGAGACGGGACGCTTGGGCGTGTGCTGCGCCACTTCCGGCCCCGGTTCGACCAACATGCTCACCGGCGTAGCGTGCGCTCACGACAACAATGTTCCGCTTCTGGCGATCAGCGGCCTTCCTATTCTGTCGTCATTCGGCAGAGGCGCATTGCAGGAATCATCCAGCACCGGCGTCAACGCTTTTGCCATGTTCGACCACTGCACCCGCTACAACGCCATGATTTCCCACCCCGGTCAATTTGAACGCAAACTGACCAATGCGCTGATGAAAGCACATCACGCTCCCGGTGGCCCTGTTCATTTGGCGATCCCCCTCGACATCCTGCGCGACGCGGCGCCGAGCGCCACCCCAACTTACGATCTGGCAGCATTGCACAAACAAGAACCTGTCTTGATCGACATCCATGCCGTACAGCGGCTCAAACAAGAGCTGGTGCAATCACCGCGCGTAGCATTTGTGATCGGCGCCTCATGCATTGAGGCGATCGAAGCGATCATGCTCCTCGTCAAACTGACCGATGCGCTATTCATCACCACCCCCGATGCCAAGGGCTACATCAATCCCCGCCACAAGGCCTATTGCGGCGTATTCGGCATGGGCGGACACGCCAGCGCGCACAACCTTCTGGCCAGCGCACCGGATATTGTGCTGGCATTCGGCACCGGCTTCAGCGAGTTTGTCAGCGGCGGCTGGTGCGACTCGCTGCTCAATGAACGCCTGGTACACATCGATAATTCCGAAGACAACCTGATGCGTTCGCCGATGGCCATGCTGCATGTGCGCGGCAACATCCGCGCGGTATGCGAGCACCTGATCGGACTGCTGAAAGACGACGCATCGTTCAACATCAAAAACGCGGAAGAACCCGTGGGAAACTTCAGCCGCAGCCAAGCCGGGGTAACCCTGCTATCACCTGAAAGCTTCAGCTCCGAAGTCACACCGATCAAGCCGCAGCGCCTCATGAAGACATTGTCCGAACGCTGCCCGCCCGACACGCGCTTTCTTGCCGACTCCGGCAACAGCATGGTGTGGACGACCCATTACCTCCAACCCCGCGACAGGCGCATCGAACAGAAGCGGATAACAAACGACCGCCAGCAACTCGACCAACGCTCGGGGACAGCCAGCTGGCTGCGCGTGATGATGGACTTTTGCCCGATGGGCTGGGCCATCGGTGCGGCGGTCGGCATCGCGCGCGGCAACCCGGCTTGCCCGGTAGTGTGCATCACCGGCGACGGCGCTTTTTTGATGAGCGGGCAGGAAATTACCGTGGCCGCCGCAGAAGGACTCACCGTCGTATTCGTCATACTCAACGACAGCGCATTGGGCATGGTCAAGCACGGTCAGCGGCTAGCGGGGGCCGAACCTATCGGCTACGAACTGCCGCAGGTCGATTACCGCAAACTTGCCGAAGCCATGGGCATCCCCGGCCACGTCATCCGCTCGCCGCAAGAGTTGGAGGCTCTCGATTTCGACGCGATCCTGCAACGCAAAGGGCCGACGCTGCTCGACGTGCGCATCGACGGCGAAGAAGTTCCGCCCATGATGCTGCGCATGAAAACACTGGGGACGCTGAAATAAGTGATGCGCTTTAACTACAAATGCAGTTCAGTGATTAAAGGGATTATTGATGACCACAGAAAAAAGAAAAGTCGAAAGTCGTAACGATATTTTTGTGGAGCGTACCGCCACGAAAATATGGCAAGAGATCGAAAGCCCGGACAACCCCTATCTCGCAGAAACATGCCTCTGCCATGGATATGACCTGCTGGAATTGACGCAAAAACGCAGCTTTGTTGAAACGCTCTACTTGCTGTTTCGCGGTGAATTGCCCGATGCCGATGAAGCGAGATTGCTGGAGCGATTGATGGTCGCGCTAATCAATCCGGGGCCGCGCCATCCGGCTACGCGGGCGGCGATGAATGCCGGGGTTGGCAGTACCGACCGCGAACATATTCTGCCCATTGCTTTGTCCATTTATGGTGGCAGCCATTTGGGTGCTGGCGAGGTTGAGTCCGCCATGGGGTTTCTGCGTAAACAGCGTAAACACGATCCCCAGCAACTGGCTCACGAATTGATAACAAACTGCATCCCGCCCCAAGAGGGCGACTGGCACATAGCCCCAGGGTTTGGCAGTCGTTTTGGCGGGGTGGATCCTATGCCTACAAAGATTGCCAACCATCTAGCTGGCCTGCCGGGCAAACACGAAACCCTGTTGTGGGGCTGCATATTTGCCGATGCCATGAATGAACATTCTCTCGGCTGGTTAGC
>JBAZYW010000250.1:0-3457 GCA_041659125.1 Gallionellaceae bacterium
GTGTTCGTCGAACACAGTCACTTCATGTCCCTTCAGCGCCAATTGATAGGCACATGACAAGCTGGCCGGGCCGCCGCCGATGACGGCCACTTTTTTGCCCGTCGCGGCAGCGGTCTTGTTAAATTTGAGATTGTTGGCAATCGCGTATTCGCCGAGGAAGTGCTCCACCGAATTGATACCGACATGGTCTTCCACTTCGTTGCGGTTGCAACCGGTCTCGCATGGTGCGGGACACACACGTCCCATTACCGAAGGAAACGGGTTGGCTTCTGTCAGGCGACGCCAAGCATATTCCTTCCACGGCATAGTCGGTTTGCCATCCGCACCGAGGGGTGGCTTTTCCGTGCCGCGCACGATAGACAAATAGCCGCGAATATCTTCACCCGCCGGGCAGCTGCCCTGACACGGTGGAGTGGACTGAATGTAGGTCGGGCATTTGTAGGAATAGCTGGCCTGAAAAATTTGTTCGTTCCAGCGGCGCACTTTTTTGTCGCCATCTTTGTAACGACGGAACGTAATTTTTTGTGGGGTTTCTGTTGTTGCTGACATATCGTCCTACCTCCAGTGAATTATTTCTTATCGCCCAAAATGATCGCGTTGCTGACTAGCTGATGCACACCGCCCACCATTCTTCGATCGAATCCGTAAATCGGCATAACTTTGGTAAATTGCGCTTTGCAGATCGCGCAGATGGTCGCCATAAAATTGACGTTGTGTTCATCCACCACCTGTTGCAATACTTCCATGCGCGGCAAGGCTCCCTTAACGCGCAAGTCCAGCAAGTCATCGGTCAACAGGCCGCCGCCGCCGCCGCAACAGAAGGTCTGTTCGCGTGTCGTCTCGGGCGACATCTCGACGAAATTGTTGGCGACCGCTTTGATGATGTTGCGCGGAATTTCGAACTGCCCGCCGGCAAAATCGCCCATGCGCGAACCGCGCGCCACGTTGCACGAATCGTGGAAGGTGATGATGTGCTTGTCGTTTTTCGACTTGTCAAAACTCAGGCGCTCGTCCTGAATCATGTCCCAGGTAAATTCGCAAATATGCGAGGGCTGTTTGTAACGGTGATCCAATTGTTTTTGCAGCATCTGCGCAAAGCGGTCGTTGGCATCCGCGCCATCGCCCACTCCGGTCAGGGTATTCAGGAAGCTATACGCCACGCGCCAGGCATGACCGCACTCGCCGATGACGATGCGCTTCACCCCCAACTCCAGCGCGGCCGTGCGGATACGCATCGCAATGGCGCGCAACTGGTCGTAGTTGCCGATGAACATGCCAAAGTTACCCGCCTCGGACGACATCGACGACAACGTCCAACTGGTTCCGGTGGCGTGGAACACCTTGGCGTAACCGATCAAACTATCGATATGCGGCTCAGCAAAAAAGTCGGCGGACGGTGTAACCAACAGCACTTCCGCGCCCTTCACGTCGATAGGGAAACGCACGTCGATGCCGGTATCTTCTTTAACGTCCTCTTCCAAACCTTCCAGCGTGTCGATCAGCGCAGGGGGAGGCAGACCGAGATTGTTGCCGATCTTGTGTACCTTGCCGATAATCTCGTTGGAATATTTCTGACCGTAGCCCACGGAATCGAGGATCTCGCGCGCCGCCATCGTCACTTCGGCGGTGTCGATACCGTACGGACAGAACACCGAACAACGGCGGCATTCGGAGCATTGGTTGAAATAGTTGTACCACTCGTCCAGCACTTCGCGCGTCAGATCGCGCGCGCCGACCAGCTTGGGAAACAGCTTGCCCGGCAAAGTGAAATAGCGGCGGTACACACTGCGCATCAAATCCTGACGCGCGACCGGCATATTTTTCGGGTCTTGTGTGCCGATGAAATAATGGCACTTGTCCGAGCAGGCGCCGCAGTGCACGCAGGCATCCATGTACACTTTTAGCGAACGATACTTGGACAGCAACTCGCCCATCTTGGCGATAGCTTTGTCATGCCAGTCGTCCACCAGTTGACCTGGAAAACCGATCGCTTCGTTGATTTTTTCGCTGGCAACGAAAGGACCTTTGCCTTCCATCGCTCCCGGAATCAATGCCGGAATAATGGGGATAATGCGGTAAGCCGGAGCGACAATATCCGCCATATTATTTCTCCGATTCCAATTTAGCCGCCCATGCAGAGAGATGACGTTTCTCGCGCGGGTTATCGGTTTGATTGCGTGTGGGTGAAAAAAAGACTCCTGGTGCGTGCAAGAGTTTGCTGAGGGGAAAGATCACCAGGAGCGCAACAACGGACAACAAATGCAGTACGAGCAACGTATCTGCAGGCAAGGGTTGAATGCTAAATTGCATCAATCCTTGAAAGAAACCTTTGACCGCGATCACATCGGTATGCACAACAAAGCTCATCAGCAAACCGGATGCGGCAATCGCAATAAACAACAACAGCATCAGATGATCGGACGGCGTGGAAATATAGCGGATGCGCTCGACGAACAACCGGCGCGCCCACAGTCCGCACAAACCGAGCAGCATGGTGATACCCGCATACATACCGAACGGCTGGATGAATGCGACCCAGCCCCAAACGGGTTCGATGAAATAACGCAGATGGCGCAGTACGACCAACGCCATACTTGCGTGGAACAACCAGCCCATACTCCATGTCCACAAATTAGCCTTGAACAGACTCTCGAAGAACACCACCTCGCGCGTCATGCGCAACACCACGCCGCCGGTTGTGGTCGGCGCGGGTGTGGTGGGTATCTTCAGCGGAGCCGGAGTACGTGCATAGGTATTAATACGATAGAGCAACCCCACGACGAATACCAAAGTCGCAAGATAAAACAGGATCGCGAAAATCATGCTTGCCATGGGTTGCCTCTACCTATTCTTAACGACTTAAACGCAGCCGGTTGGCTTAGGCAGACCGGCGATTTTGCACGCCTGCTTGCCCGGACCGTAAGGGAACAGACCGTACAGATACTCGCTGTTACCCTTTTCCGCGCCCAGCTTCTTGCCGATAGACTTGGTCAGCACACGCACTGCCGGAGCGATCTGATATTCATCGAAATACTCGCGCAGAAAGTTAACCACTTCCCAATGCTGGTCGGTCATATTGATGCTCTCGGTTTGAGCAATGTAATTGGCGACATCGGTGTTCCATTCCGCCAGATTCACCAGATAACCCTCTTCGTCCGTTTCGTAGCTTTTGCCGCCGACTTCGATATTTACCATGCTAATTCTCCTCTAAATAAAAAGTGCTACAGCCAGGATTGGCAGGTTTTGTTGTTGGCCGTCAAATCGACGAAGCCACCGTAATCGACCGGAGATACGCCGTCGATCAGACGATCAGCCAGTCCGCGTGCCTCAAGATCAGGACTCAACACGCTAATCTTGAAACGTCCCATCGCGGCGCGCAACTTTTTCTCGAACGCATTACCGGAGGTGGCGGCATAAACCGCATCTTCGATCAGCAAAATATCGCCGCCTGTTGCGG
>JBAZYW010000251.1:0-3420 GCA_041659125.1 Gallionellaceae bacterium
ACATCCTGCACCACCAGCGTCATCCCGCCTTCGTGCTGTTCCTCGACATGCCGCCGGAACAAGTGGATGTGAACGTGCATCCGGCCAAGAGCGAAGTGCGCTTCCGCGAAAGCCAAGGCATCCACCAGTTCGTGTTCCACACGCTGCAACAGGCGGTGAGTACACCGATAGCCAACGGCGAAGAAAATTCAACAAACGACAATTCAGATTCGTCATTCCAGCGAACGCGGGAATCCAGTAATGTAATAAATGCACTGGATTCCCGCGTTCGCGGGAATGACGGCTCAAGCAATTTCGAGCAACAACGCATCCCGTTCGGAGCCGCGCAACAGCAAGCGACTTATCGCCTGTGGGAAGCTCAAACAAATAACAGCGTAGGATGGGTTGAGCAGGGCGATACCCATCTCTCTTCAACGCAAGCAAACGATGGGTATCGCTCTGCTCAACCCATCCTACAAAACACCGAACACCCCCTCGGCTACGCGCTCGGCCAACTCTCCGGCATCTACATCCTCGCCCAGAACGAAAACGGCTTAGTCGTCGTGGACATGCACGCCGCGCACGAGCGCATCGTGTACGAAAAACTCAAGACTGCGCTGGATAAGCAACAGCTTCCCACGCAACCGCTGCTCATCCCTGTCACCTTCCACGCCGACACGCTGGATGTCGCCACCGTCGAAGAAGAGCAGGAAGCACTCGCCACACTGGGCTTCGACCTCGCGCCGATCTCGCCCACCACACTGGCCGTGCGCGCCATGCCCGCCATGCTCAAACAAGCCCACGCCGAAGCCGCCGCGCGCGAAGTGCTGAACGAACTGCGCGAATTCGGCGCCAGCCGCGCCCTCACCGAACGCCGCAACGAACTGCTCGCCACCCTCGCCTGCCACTCCGCCGTGCGCGCCAACCAGCAACTCAGCGTCCCCGAGATGAACGCAATCCTGCGTGAAATGGAACAGACCGAACGCGCCGACCAGTGCAACCACGGCAGGCCGACTTGGTTCCCGATTTCGCTGGCGGAGCTGGATGCGATGTTTATGCGTGGGAAATGAGGATTCAAGTTTGTGGATACAGCACAAACCGTGCAAGTGAGCTATATCAAATATGAAAACACAATCTAGAGGGAAGGGATGACATGAAACCTGATCCAGACGTATCTGGAGTACCGTATAACTTCGACGCACTTCCAATCTGGCTATTTCCATCTTTATGGGATGAAACTAAAACGGTTAGATTGCGTGGGCTGTGGTTTGTGTTGTTATATACGCTGTCATTTCTTGTATTTGGTGCCTTATTAATGTTTCCACTAGCCATAATATTAAGCAGACCAATAAATGCGGCAACGGGGGTTTGGATTGTTTTGTGTATTCCTTCTGGAGTAGTGATTGGTCTTTTTTCTTGGAGGGACTTCGCGAAGAAACACAAGAAACTGCAAGCCGAAGGAATTCAGCAGTATCAAAACGAACCTAAAAATGAACTGATAACCACACGATTCAAAAAATCTTTGGTGTGGCGATGGCTATGGCTAATGTTTTGTGTCTTTCTTGCATTTATTTTTGTTATGTCTTTTTCCCAAAGAAATTCAACAAAAGAGCAGAGTACAGAAACAAAGAATGGGGACACAATTAATAAGATTTTCAATTCGGAGCGTGCTATTCCGAATCAATATTTTTGGCAGTAGCCAATAAAAATAACAATGCTCATTAAATACATAGCAGCACAGACGACCACCTATCAATCATTCCAAAATTCCGCTCCTGCAACCGCCTTGAGCACCTTTACACCATCTTTCTCAACAACCCGCATCGCCTTCGCCAGCTTCATCGGCACCGCCATCGAGTTCTACGATTTCTATATCTACGGCCTCGCCGTGGCGATGGTGATCGGGCCGGTGTTTTTTCCCAACAGCGATCCGGCGGTGCAGGCGCTGAATGCTTTCCTTACTTTCGGCATCGCCTTCCTCGCGCGCCCGTTCGGCGCGTTGCTGTTCGGACATTTCGGCGACAAGATCGGACGCAAGACGACGCTGGTGGCATCGCTGCTGGTGATGGGCATTTCCACCATGCTCATCGGCGTGCTGCCGAGTTACGAAATGGTGGGTTGGGTCGCACCTGCGCTGTTGTGTTTGCTGCGTTTCGGGCAAGGCATCGGCCTCGGCGGTGAATGGGGTGGCGCGGCTTTGCTGGCGGCGGAATATGCGCCCAAGGGCAAACGCGGCTGGTTCGGCATGTTCCCGCAACTCGGGCCTCCGGTCGGATTCCTGTTCGCGGTGGGCAGTTTTCTGCTGTTGGCGAATCTGCTCGACGATGCGGAGTTCCGTGCATGGGGCTGGCGCATTCCGTTTCTTGCCAGCGCGGTGCTGGTGGTGATCGGTCTGTATGTGCGGCTCAAACTGGAAGAGACGCCGGTATTTACACAGGCGCAGAAAAATCATCCGGCAGTGAAATTGCCGCTTGCAGAATTATTTTCCCATCACACTAAACCGCTGGTATTGGGTGCGTTGCTGATGGTGGTGTGCTACGCGCTGTTCTACATCTCCACCGAGTTCTCGCTGAGCTACGGCGTCACCACACTGCACATCCCGCGTCCGCAGTTCCTCGGCATGTTGTGCATCGCGGTGATCTTCATGGCCGCCGCCACGCCGCTCTCTGCAATGGCGGGGGACCGCTACGGACGCCGTCCGGTGCTGCTGGTGGCGGGCAGTGCGGCGTTGCTCTCCGGCTTTTTGATGGAGCCGATGCTGGGTAGCGGTTCGCCGTTGTTGATCACCGCATTCCTCTCGCTCGAACTGTTCCTGATGGGCGCGACCTTTGCACCGATGGGGGCGCTGTTGCCGGAATTGTTTCCGACCTCGGTGCGCTACACCGGCGCGGGTGCGGCCTACAACTTGGGCGGCATCCTCGGCGCATCGCTGGCACCTTACATCGCGCAGCAATTGGTGCAGCATGGCGGGCTGAGTTGGGTGGGCGGTTATATCTCGGTGGCGGCGGCGATCAGTGTGCTGGCTGCGTTGGCGATACATGAGACGCGCGATAAGGAATTGGCATGACACTACTAGGCTGTCATTCCCGCGCAGGCGGGAATCCAGATAAAAATAAAGATTCCCGCAAAGCGGGACAACCGATTTTGTCGCTTCGCGGTCATTTTGCTTGGCTGGATTCCCGCCTGCGCGGGAATGACGATGGTGCTTCAAAATGAACTCGTTACCCCCTGCTATCTTCCTGATGGGCCCCACCGCCAGCGGCAAAACCGGCATCGCGGTGGAGCTAGTGCAACACTTTCCGGTAGAACTCATCAGCGTGGATTCCGCGCTGGTGTTTCGCGATATGGACATCGGCACGGCCAAGCCGGATGCCGCCACGCTCGCGCGCGCGCCGCATCATCTGATCGACATCATCGACCCGACCGATGCCTATTCCGCTG
>JBAZYW010000252.1:0-3412 GCA_041659125.1 Gallionellaceae bacterium
TCGCCGCAGTGGCTATCTTTATCGCGATGGTGCTGGACGGACTGGATGGCCGCGTGGCGCGATTGACGCACACGCAAAGCGAATTCGGCGCGGAATACGACAGCTTGTCCGACATGGTCTCGTTCGGTGTTGCCCCCTCGCTGCTGATGTACGAATGGGCGTTTCGCGATTTGGGCAAGATCGGCTGGTTCGCGGCGTTCATTTACTGTGCAGGCACGGCATTGCGTCTGGCCCGCTTCAACACTAACATCGACGTGGTGGATAAGCGCTACTTCCAAGGCTTGCCCAGCCCCGCCGCCGCCGCACTAGTGGCGGGCTTCGTCTGGGTGATGGGCGACTATGGCTTCACCGGACAAGATTTGCGTTGGTATGCCGTGGCACTCACTGTATTTGCAGGCCTGAGCATGGTGAGCAATGTCCTGTTCTACAGCTTCAAAGATTTAAACATGCGCAAGAGCGTTCCCTTCATCGCTATTTTTGTACTGGCTTTGTTCTTTATTCTGATCTCCAGCTATCCGCCCGGCGTGCTGTTCTTCATCTTTCTGGGCTACGCGTTGTCCGGTTATGTTTTGTGGCTGTTGAACCTGCGCAAGCCGCCCGGTAAACCTTTGCCCTGATCGACCGCATTTGGTCTGTGGACGTAATGAAAAAGGCGCATCATCACGATGCGCCTTTTTGCTGGATGCAACTTGTAAAGCTTATTTTGCTTGAGCGGCTTTGCGGCGGGCAAAGTCAGTCAGACGCAGAACCTTTGCGGAAGAGAACAGGCCGCAAAGGTGGTGTTCTTTGCCGTCCTTGTGGTCCAGCACGGGCAGGTGAGTGCGACCAGTCCTTTGGAAAGCATCAAGCAAACCCTGAACGGTAACTGTTTCAACGTTTTTCATTTCGACGCTGACCCAGTCTTCTGCTTTTTCCATGATGTCTTTGACTTTGATGTCCTTGTGCGTGACGCCGCGATCGGCAAAGCCGACACTTTGCAGGTAGCGCATCGGCTTCTCGCCCATGATGTCGTAAGAGGTGATCATGCCCATGATCTTTTGCGAGGCTGCGTCAACTACGAAACCGATACGCAGACCGGCGATCTTCATTTTTTGCAATGCTTCGTCGATGGTGTCTTCAGGATTGACCTTGAAAAGAGCGCGCACACGGAAATCTGTCATAACGGAGGTGGCCGGATCGTTCAACTCCACCTGCCATGGCTCGTTGCTGGGAGCCAGTATGTTAGAAACCTCAGAAAAAGTATGCAAAGTGTTCGGTTTTTGGTGTCCCATTGAATTCTCCGTCGATCTTGTTGATTGGTGCTTTCCAGAGGCGAAGTATAACGTCTCCGGAATTTTCCGTCAGCGGGAAATTCCAATTATGCGAATCATTACTGCTTTTCCAGACAGCCCAGATAAATCGCCGCATCCGGCGCCGTCTTGTTGCGCTGCGCCTGCCAGATCATCTCGCCCAGACAATCCATCATCGCATGCTGCGCTTCATGTTCGGATGCGTATTTGTGTGTGAGGCGCGCGAATTGTTCGCGGATGCCGTGCGGCTGGCCGATGGAGATCTGCTCTTCGATGGTGAGGTGCATCATCAGGTGCAGGAACGGGTTGACTGCATTGCCGTCCGGTGCGTAGTCCTTATCCTGATTGCGCTCCGGGTCGGCGAATAGTTCGTGATACTCGGGATGTTTGTCGATGAGCTGTGCGGTGAGGTCTTCCAGCGGCGTGAGCAATTCTTGGGCACGGCGTTTGCGCCATGTTTCAAACAGGAATTGCCGGGCTTGATCGCGGGTGGGATTGAACATTCAGAACACCTTGTTTTTGTATTCACACAAACTCTCGATGATGCACTCGCCGCACTTCGGCTTGCGCGCCTGACAAATGTAGCGCCCGTGCAGGATCAGCCAATGGTGCGCGTGCAGTTTGAATTCTTCCGGTATGAACTTGAGCAGCTTCTGTTCAACCTCCAGCACATCCTTGCCGGGGGCAAGGCCGGTGCGATTGGAGATGCGGAATATGTGGGTATCGACCGCGATGGTCGGCTGCCCGAAGGCGATGTTCAACACCACGTTCGCTGTCTTGCGCCCCACGCCGGGCAGGGCTTCCAGAGCCTCGCGCGTTTGCGGTACCACGCCGCCGTGTTTTTCCAAAAGTAATTTGCAGGTCTGTATGACATGCTTGGCTTTGGTCTTATACAAGCCGATGCGCTGGATATAACTGCGCAGCGCTTCTTCTCCCAAAGCTAGCAGCGCCTGCGGCGTATTGGCGACGGGGTAGAGCTGGCGCGTGGCGGCGTTCACGCTGATGTCGGTGGCTTGTGCAGAGAGCAGCACGGCGATCAACAGCTCGAACGGGGTGGTGTATTCCAGTTCGGGTTTGGGGTGAGGGTTGGCGGCTTGCAGGCGTAAAAATATATCACGCCGTTTACTCGGGTTCATTGCTAATGTGAGGATGGGGCGCAGCCTGCATCGACTGGTGCCACCATTGCATTAGCGCCGCGTGCCTTGCGTTCTTTGCGCAAATTGAGCCAATTTTTTCCCGCGATAAGGCACCCCAGACCGATGAATGCGCCGGGCGGGAGGATGGCAAGCAGGAAGCCGTGATAGTTGGGGATGACGTGGATGACCCAGCTTTTCGTGGCTTCGCCCAGTGCGAGGTCGATGCCGGAGAGCAAGGTGCCGTGACCGACGATCTCGCGCATGCCGCCCAATACGGCAAGCACGGCAGTCAGGCCGAGTCCCATAGCGAAGCCATCCATCGCTGAAGCGCCCACCGGATTTTTCGAGGCGAACGCTTCCACGCGTGCCAGCACGATACAGTTGGTGACAATGAGCGGAATAAATATTCCCAGCACGACGTACAGGCCGTACATATAGGCGTTCATCAGATATTGCACCACGGTGACCAGTACCGCGATGATGAGGATGAATACAGGGATGCGGATCTCGTTCGGCACATAGCTGCGTATCGGGGCGATGGACGCACCGCTCAAAGCCATCACCAGTGCGGTCGCCAAGCCCAGGCTAACACCGTTCACAACCGTGCTGCTCACCGCCAGAATGGGACACAGGCCGAGCAGTTGCACCACTCCGGTGTTCTGTTTCCAAACGCCGTTAAAAAAGATGTCTTTGTATTCCTGAAGGGTCATTTGTGTTTCTCCTTCTGTGGCTTGGGCGTGCTTGCTGCTAATAATTTATCGCGGTTTGCCTCAAAATACTGCAAGGCTTTATTCGTCGCTTTGACCACGGCACGCGGTGTGATGGTCGCTCCGGCCATGTAGTCGAATTGGCCACCGTCTTTCTTCACTTTCCAATCCGCATCTTTATACGTCTCGCGCGACTTGCCATCGAAACCCTTTATCCATGGGCTTTTTGGCAGCTCGATGTAGTCGCCCAGCCCCGGTGTCTCCTTGTGCGATACCACGC
>JBAZYW010000253.1:0-3407 GCA_041659125.1 Gallionellaceae bacterium
CAGAAAAAAACCGACCTAGACCCGTTCCCGGCCGGCGAAGGCGGGGACAGTAGGCAAAGCGGTGGAAGTTGTCAAGCTCCGGCGAGGCATTTTTCCAAGCTGGCGGCCAGACCGTTGATGAAGTGCTGCGGGGTGAAACGCTCAGCCTGCCGGCGGATGGCGGCGCGCGACCAGTTTTGGGCTGCGGCCAACTGGAGCGCGGTGCGTAGCGCAGTCTCGGTTTGTTCGGCGAAGAATACGCCCGTTTCGTCCGCGACGATGGTTTCCAGTGCGCCGCCACGGGCAAAAGCCACCACGGGCCGTCCGCAGGCTTGCGCTTCCAGCGGTACGATGCCGAAGTCTTCCTCGCCGGGGAATACAAGCATTCGGCAGCCACGATAGAGTTCGCGCAGTTGCTCGTCGCTTTGCCAGCCGAGAAATTCGATGTTGGGGCCGGCGATTTTTTTCAGCGCGTCAAATTCGGTGCCGGTGCCAGCGATTTTGAGTGGCCAGCCGAGTTGCGTATAGACGCGGACGGCCAAGTCCAAACGTTTATAGGGCACCAGCGCGGAGACGATCAGGTCATAACCACCATGCGCCTCGCTCGTGCCCGGTGTGAAGAAGTCCGCGTCCACCGGCGGATAGACCACGTCCGCATCACGGCCATAAAAGCGCTGAATGCGTTCGCGGACATGCTGGCTCAAGGTGACGAAGCGATCCACGCGCGCCGAGTTCGCGCGGTCCCAGCGGCGCAGGCCCGCCAGCACTGGGGCAGCCAGCAGGCGCTTACAGGGATTGTGGCCGAGGTATTCGTCGTGGAACAACCAGGCGTAGCGCATCGGCGTGAAGCAGTAGCAGAGGTGCTTGGCACCGGGGCGGGCACGCAGGCCTTTGGCGACGCAATGGCTGGTGCTGATGAGCACGTCGGCTTCGGGCTTTGGCAGTGCAGAGACGGCCAGCGGATGTACCGGTAGAAACCAGCGGTAGCGGCGATGAATGCCCGGTACGCCTTGCAGGAACGAAGTGCGGATCGGATGCGCATTGATCGTGGCCGAAATGGCCGCCGGGTTGTGAATCAGCGTAAAAATCGGCGCGCGCGGAAACCCGCGGCACAACCACTCCAGCACGCGCTCGCCGCCGCGCATCCCCGTCAGCCAGTCATGCGCCAGCGCGACGTTCATCCGTTCCCACGCCGCTGGAAAAGTTACCGTGCTCATGCTTTCTCCAGTCGCGCACCGTGGAGTTCTACCCGTAGTTGCTGGGTTGGATAGCCGACAAACTTGGTGCGTGTGTGGCCAAGGCCGATGGCGCAATCACCCAGCCCCGATCCGGAAATTTTTGCGCCGGCAATACCGGGCGACTTCCGCAACCGGTGGCAAATCTCTTCCAACGCCGGCGTATTGACGCCTAGCGCCACCTGTAAACCGTGGTGGATATCCATCAGCTCGCCGAACTTATCCCAGCGTTGTGCTTGGATGAACGGTAGTGCTCGCGCCACACAATCATCCATGAGGTCAAACAGGCCGTTGAAAAGCGCCGGATGGGTCCTCCGGGTTTTCTCCACCCGCTGGATGACCTCGGCCGTCGGCGTCTTGTGGCCGGAATAAACGGTGGTAAGACGTAGCGCGCCCGCAAGCGGTCTGATGACCAGTGGCGTGGCGCGATAAAGTACAATTCCACCACAAATGCTCGCCGCCGCGTCCGCGCCGGAGCCGACGCCTTGCACGCTGCGAATAACCGCAATCGCGTCCTGGAGCAGGGCGCGGCCTGTAACAGATTTTAGCGGCGCGTTCGGAGAACGCGCCCTACCGGCAGGATTCTTTGGTAGGGCGGCTTCTCCGAAGCCGCCGCCTCTCAACACATCCAGCGCCTTGAGCAAGGCCACGGTAATGGCTGCCGAGGAACCAAATCCGATTTTGTGGGAAAACTCCGACTCAATCGTGATGTCTAAACCGTGCGTCAACCGCCGGCGATGATGGAGCAGGGTGGCCAGCACAAACGTGAACGGAGGCCGTACCGTGAGGTGGTCGAGCGCAGTATCCAGCTTGCCCAGCTCCGAGCGAATGCGCACTTGCCGGTCATCACGCGGGCGCACACGCACGCGGACGCGGCGGTTGATGGCGGCGACGAGCGCACGCCGTCCGCGCAGGACCGCGTGCTCGCCCATCAGCATCAAACTGCCGGGCGCGGAGACTATGATTTCCTCTGACGACATGGCCGAAACGCTAACATCCGCCAGCGGCGCTGACGATGAAAAATGATTTATGGACACGCGATAACTTTTAGCGTATTGGAAAATCGTGTGTTTGGATTTCCAAGGTTAAGGAAAGGTGATTGGGGGAAAATATGTACAAAATTATTGTTTGCGTGGCTGTCGTGGCAATATTAACCATGGGCGAACGAGGAATAGCGGCTGACTCAACGACAGATATGGCTGCAGTTCAGGTGAATGCTGAGCAAGGCAATGCCAATGCACAGGTTTATCTAGGCATCTGTTATTTCAAGGGCAATGGCGTACGCAAGGACATGGGCGAAGCTGCCAAATGGTGGCGCAAGGCCGCTGAACAAGGCGATGCCATGGGTCAGTCTATATTAGGTGATTATTATGACGTCTGCCAAAACAAGACAGAAGCCATCAAGTGGTGGCGTAAAGCTGCTGAACAAGGTGATGCCAATGCGAAGCAAAATCTTGAGAAAGAATTGAAGATGAATAAGTCCGAATTGACTTGGTATGAACAAAGACGAAAAGCAATCAATGATGGCTATTACGGCGAAAGCCAAGTTCGCACCACAAGTGGTTCTTCAAATGAAGAGGGTTATAGAACTTGGTATCGAAAACAAAGCGACGGAGGAAGTTTTACAGGTAAGTATCTGGCGCTTATTTCAGATTCCGTTGTCTTTGAAGTTGGGGGTGGCCCTAGTGTCGAGGTCGTTCCGTTAAAGATTTTCCGCCCTAGTGAAAAAGCGTATTTTAAATCAAACCAACCTAGGCTTGCACCGGAGGAAAGACGCCGACTGCTTGAGGAAGTCGCGACAGTTGAACATAAAAGAGCCATTGAAAATATTCCTGTTAACGACAACAGTGATCTGGAGCGACGGATTCGCGGTTTAGAATCCCGACAGCAGCGCTTTTAACAACAGAATGCGTAGCTGAAAAATCTGATATCCATCGGAACACGAGCTTGTCTTGAATTGGCGCAATGATGACGCCTCCTGTGAGTCGCCGAATGAAAAAGATCGAGTTAGATGAGCTAATACCATGAAAACATTGCAACCGTTGACTGCACTGCTGCTGCTCTTCCTGCCCGCGCTGGTTTGGGCGTCGTGGGAGATGTGGCAGAATGAAGCTAATAAACCACCGGTGGACGAGAGTATGCTGCGTGTAAAACCCAGTCGGACAACAAAACCCAAGCCTCCTGCACCGGAAC
>JBAZYW010000254.1:0-3406 GCA_041659125.1 Gallionellaceae bacterium
CGCAAGAAGCTCAGATCGAAAGCCCCCGCGTGCGTCGCACCATCCGCCCCCACCAGACCGCCGCGATCAATCGCCAGCATCACCGGCAGATTTTGAATCGCAATGTCATGGATGAGCTGATCGTAAGCGCGCTGCAAAAAAGTCGAATAGATCGCCACAACCGGCTTGTAGCCGTCGCAGGCCAAGCCCGCCGCAAAAGTGAGCGCGTGCTGCTCGGCGATGCCGACATCGAAATAGCGCTGCGGAAATTTCTCCGCAAACTCGACCATGCCCGAGCCTTCGCACATCGCGGGGGTGATGCCGACTAGCTTGTCGTCGGCTGCGGCCATGTCGCACAGCCAATCGCCGAAGATTTGCGTGTAAGTTTTCTGCGCCGCAGGCTTAGTAACGATGCCGTGCAACGGATCGAATTTGCCCACGCCGTGATACAGCACACAATCTTTTTCCGCATGGGCATAGCCCTTGCCTTTTTGCGTGACGATGTGCAGAAACTGCGGCCCCTCCAGCTCGCGGATATTTTGCAGCGTGGTCACCAGCGTATCGAGATCGTGGCCGTCGATGGGGCCGATGTAGTTGAAGCCCAATTCCTCGAACAACGTTCCGGGCGTGACCATACCTTTGACGTGCTCTTCGGCGCGCTTGGCGAATTCCAATACCGGTGGCATACCCTTCAGAACCTTCTCGCTGCCACGTCGCATCGCCGCATAGAAACGGCCCGACATGAGTTTGGCCAGATAGTTGTTGAGCGCGCCGACCGGCGTGGAGATGGACATATCGTTGTCGTTCAACACCACCAGCATATTGGCATCAAGCGCGCCCGCGTTGTTCAGCGCCTCGAACGCCATGCCTCCTGTCATCGCGCCGTCGCCGATGATGGCGACCGCGCGCTGGTCGTTGCCCGCGAGCCGCGCCGCCACCGCCATACCCAGTGCGGCCGAGATCGACGTGCTGGAATGCCCGGTGCCAAAAGCGTCATACGGACTTTCCTCGCGTTTCGGAAATCCGGCGATGCCGTTCTGCATGCGCAAGGTCTTCATCTCCTTGCGTCGCCCTGTCAGTATCTTGTGCGCATAAGTCTGATGCCCGACATCCCACACCAGCTTGTCTTCGGGCGTATTAAACACATAGTGCAGCGCGATGGTGAGTTCGACCGTACCGAGATTGGAAGACAGATGTCCGCCGGTCCTGCTCACCGACTCGACCAGAAAAGCGCGTAACTCTTCGGCCAGTTGCGGCAATTGCTTGCGCTCCAACTGGCGCAGATCATCCGGCGAGTCGATGGTTTCAAGCAAAGGGAACATCAATACTTCCTCATCACGATGAAGTCGGCCAATTCGCGCAGACGCTGCGCCTTGTCGCCGAATTCGGCCAAAGACTGCATGGCTTCCTGATGCAATTCCGCCGCCATCTTTTTCGCGGCAACCGCGCCCAACAAAGTGACATAGGTGGGCTTGTCGTTGTCCGCATCTTTGCCTGCCGTCTTGCCCAGCGTGGCGGTATCCGCCTCGGCATCCAGCACGTCGTCCACCACTTGAAATGCCAACCCGACGCATTTGCCGTAATGATCCAGTTTGTCGAGTTGCGCATCGCTCAGGCCATCGCCGCAATAGGCGCCCAGCAAAATCGCGGCACGGATCAACGCGCCGGTTTTGTGGATGTGCATGAATTCGAGTTCGGACAAATTGAGCTGCTTGCCCACGCTGGCGAGATCGAACGCCTGCCCGCCGGCCATGCCGCGCGAGCCGGAAGCGACCGCCAGCAGCTTCACCATTTTTAATTGGCGTGCGGCATCGGCAGTCAAAGAAGTATCGGACAACAGTTGAAACGCGAGGCTTTGCAGTGCATCGCCCACCAGCAGCGCGGTGGCTTCATCGTATTCCACATGGCAGGTGGGTTTGCCGCGACGCAATATATCGTCGTCCATGCAGGGCATGTCGTCGTGTACCAGCGAATAGGCGTGAATAAGCTCAACCGCAGCGGCGGCATAATTGACACGGGCTATATCCGCCCCCGCCAACTCGCCCGCCGCAAACGCCAGCAAAGGCCGCACGCGCTTGCCGCCGTCCAGCACGCTATAGCGCATCGCCGCATGCAAGCGCTGCGGAGCCAAGTCCGCAGACGGCAACAAGCGGCGCAACACATCTTCAAAGCGCAGCTGGTGCGCGCTGATCCACGCTTGAAAATCAGGCATCGCCAGCCTTTGCCGTATCGGCAAAATTCTTCAATACGCCGTCTTCCAACACGCGCACCTGCTGCTGCGCATCGTCCAGACGACTACGGCATTGCGTCAGCAACTCGGCACCGCGCTGGTACGCAGCCAGCGAATCTTCCAGCGACAGCTTGCCGGATTCCATATCTGCCACCACCTGCTCCAGCTCAGCCACAGCCGCCTCGAAAGACAAGGCTTTGGGGATCTTTGCGGCCATCTTGATTGTTCCCGTCACGAAAGAGGCGCATTTTACCCAATGCCGCTTCGTTGCAGCAATTATTGTTGCCCCCCCCCATGATTTCGGGGACAATCCGCGCCTCTTCAAAACCGTATTCACCATTGTCCGCATAAGGGTGTGGGTATGTCCGAAATTGCAAAACTAGATCAGTTCAAACTGGTTTCCGCGCAACCGCCGTTGCGCTGGTATTTCGATCCGAAAATTTTGGAGGTCGAGCAGCGCGTGCTATTCGACGCCGGGCCGAAGTATGTCGGCCACGAATTGATGACGCCGAATCTGGGCGACTATCATGTGGTCGAATGGATGGACAATGCCAAGATGCTGGTGCGCAACGAAAACGGCGTGGAACTGCTGTCCAACATCTGCCGCCACCGTCAGGCCACCATGCTCACCGGGCGCGGCACTGCCAAAAACATCACCTGTCCTCTGCATCGCTGGACTTACAAGACCGACGGCGAGCTGCTAGGTGCACCGCATTTTCCGCAGAATCCCTGCCTGCACCTGAACAAGACGCCGCTGCAAAGCTGGAACGGATTGCTGTTCGCGGGTCAGCGCGACATCGCGAAAGATCTGGCGACCGTACCTGCGTTCAAGGAGATCGACTTCTCCGGCTACATGCTGGATCGAGTGGAAGTGGATGAGTACGCCTTCAACTGGAAGACTTTCATCGAGGTCTATCAGGAGGACTACCACGTCGTGCCGTTTCACCCCGGCTTGGGGCAGTTTGTAAATTGCGACGATCTGTCCTGGGATTTCGGCGACTGGTACAGCGTGCAGACCGTGGGCATCAACAACCAACTGCGCAAACCCGGCAGCGCGGTGTATGAGAAATGGGCAGAGCAAGTGCTGCGCTACAACAACGGAATAATGCCGAAATACGGCGCGATCTGGCTGACCTACTATCCGAACATCATGGTCGAGTGGTATCCGAACACGCTGGTGGTGAGCACCATCATTCC
>JBAZYW010000255.1:0-305 GCA_041659125.1 Gallionellaceae bacterium
CTTGCGGCTAACCCGACCTACGACTTATCAGGCAGCTACCGGCACTTCAGCAGCTTTCTTGCCGATGATGGATTCGTCTTCTACTTCCATGATGCCGAATTCCATCAACAATGCTTCCAGCTCGTCCATGGTGATAGGAGTCGGGATAACAAACTTCTTGTTCTCCACGATCTTCTTCGCCAGTTGACGATACTCGTCAGCCTGCTTGTGTGTTGGATCGTATTCGATCACGGTCATACGACGGATTTCAGCGTGCTGCACAGCGTTGGCACGAGGAATGAAGTGAATCATTTGCGTGCCGAGCA
>JBAZYW010000255.1:315-3405 GCA_041659125.1 Gallionellaceae bacterium
TCTTCGCGGTCAGTTTGACGGCTGTTGCAGATCAGACCAGCCAGACGCACGCTGCCGGAATTCGCATACTTCACGATACCCTTGGCAATGTTGTTAGCCGCGTACATCGCCATCATTTCGCCGGAGCAAACGATGTAAATTTCTTGCGCTTTGTTTTCACGAATCGGCATCGCGAAACCGCCGCACACCACGTCACCCAACACGTCGTAGAACACGAAGTCGAGTTCGTCGTCATATGCGCCTTCTTCTTCGAGGAAGTTGATGGCAGTGATAACACCGCGACCAGCGCAACCAACGCCTGGCTCTGGGCCACCGGACTCAACGCACTTGATACCGCCGTAACCTACGGACAGAACGTCTTCCAGTTCCAGATCCTCAACAGAACCTGCTTCAGCAGCCAGTTCCATCACGGAGTTTTGAGCCTTCGAGTGCAGAATCAAACGTGTTGAGTCAGCCTTCGGATCGCAGCCAACGATCATTACTTTCTTGCCGGATTCAGCAAGAGCAGCTACCAAGTTTTGGGTGGTAGTCGATTTACCGATACCGCCTTTACCGTAAATTGCGCATTGACGCAGAGCCATGTTAGTCTCCCAAGAGTTTCAGAATTAAAGATGCTATTAAAAAATACTGTTGCTGCACCCCTACCATCGCAAGCTCCGTGCCACCCTCCGAATAAATAGCCAATTGCTTGAAATGCCAACAAAAAATAATTCCGCACAAAATCCATTGGCAGCTTTGGAACACAACAAAGCAATGGGCTTTGTAGGAGTGGCGACAAGCGCGACACTCGTTTTGCCGCGCACCGCGCGCTTGCCGATCAACCGCTGCAATCTGCCCGCCTCTATTCTGGGCGGACTCACCTTCCAGCGCGCCCCCGTCGCGCTTGAGCTCGACGGCGTCGCCCAATTCCATCGCGGATTTTTTTCACTGCTGGATAAACTCGACGACGCGCAAGAGCGCGCCGACGCCTTCACCATGCACATGAACGCCGCGTTCTATCTGGACGAACCGGAGCAGGCGGGCTACTCGCCGCAGACCACGAACAATCGTCAAAAAGCTGATTACCTGCGCATGATGCGCGGCTGGGGATTCGACGCGGATGGCCGCGAAGGCGCGGCATTGAAAGGATGGGTGGAGTCTCGCTTCGGTTTATTGCCGCGTCACCACGTTGGCCCGATACGCGACTTCTCCAGCGACACCTACCGGCATTATCTGGAAATGCGCGCCACGGCCTTATATGGCACCAACGCACTGGAAGCCCAGTTCGATCTGCTCTACAGCTATTGCCAATATGAATTAGCGCGCAAGTTTGCCGGACAAACCCATCTCACCCTGTATCGCGGCGTGAACCGCGTGGATGAACATGAAACGTTGGCAATTCTGGACGACAAACACCGAGTTGTACTGTTCAACAGCCTCAGCTCGTTCACCGCCAATCTTGACCGTGCTGACGAGTTCGGCGATTACCTGCTTACGGCTCATGTACCGCTGTCTAAAATATTTTGCTACACAAGATTGTTGCCGGGCATGCTGCAAGGCGAGGATGAGTTTACGGTGCTGGGCGGGTTGTATGAGGTTAGTATTGCGGCGTATTAGTTCAAAATGAAATTGGCATCACGCTTATGCTAGCTCCCTCCAGTAGCCACCAGCGGTTCTAAACTGCGTCTGCCCAGCGCGTATATAACCAGCGCCAGTTCCATTCGTATAGACAAATCCTTTCAGACGCCACTGAAGTTGACTTGGCCAACTGAAGGGTTTCGGCATAAGCATTTCACTGTGAATTAAGGCTTCTGTGTGATCACCTGCTTCCTCTCGACTAACTGCTCGGAAGACTTTGTGATCGCCATCAACTTTGTCAAAAACAGCGTAGTTAATCCGGTGTCGGCTTGGTAGTCTTCTGTCCATTACAGGGCGACAACTGTTGAGTATCCAACTGCCATCTTCCCATTCGCGGAAATAGACATTGGCCTGAGCGTTCAGGAATTGATGTTCGTTGAATGCTATGACATCCCGTTCTTTGCGCAACTCAACCCAGCCAGCCTTGTGTGGAATGCTGTACACATCTCCATCGTATGCAACGCACATTACACGAGGCGTGAGGGGAAGAAAGAAGGTAAGCCCACAAGACATTAACCCAGGGGATTTGTGTTGTACCCGCTGATCTTCCATGTGCCATCGGTTCGCCATCGCAGCAGGGTTATCTGATGTTACAAATGGCCTAGATGTTTTGTTGCGCACCAGACATACCTTCAGGTCTTCGAGGAGATGCATTTCGGTTGCGAAGATGCGCATCGCCGTCTGAACCGCCTCTTTGATGGACGGTTTGAAACCAGCGATTTCTTGGCCGATAGCCATCTCCATACCACCGAACATTTCAACGGATTGACGTGATGCGGCCTCTGTTCTCATGTACTGAAAAAGAATAAATATCCGCAGAACGAACCTATCGTTATCCGTCAAGCAATAGCCCGGCTTTTGAATCCGTGCCACCACCGCTGCATACCCAGTCTCAACAGACTGGATTGCCTTTTCAAGTTGAGCATCTTGACCGTAGAAATAATCCCCAGAGCACTGGTTCTTAACTGGCGCTCCCGGAATACATCTCGCCCTGTCCAAATTCAGCAAATTAATAGCCGTGTTTTCGCTATCCTGGGTAAAGGATTTCAAGTAACACCGTGGAACGAAATGTTGATTCTTATTTGTCGCCATAGGGAATTTGCCTTAAACAGCCCGCGTAGGGCGCAATCGTTATTGCGCCGAATGTTTTGAGTTCACACATCACCCTACAAAACTGCGGCAGGCAAAAACATCAACAAAGGATTATCCGGCATGGCCTCGAAGCCGAAGCGCCGGTAGTAAGTTGCCGCCTGCGCATCAATAGCATCGACGAAGAGGCCGATGCCGCCCGCCTCCTGATAAATGCGCTGCGCTCTGCTGAGCGCATCAACAAGCAGCAGCTCGCCAAGCCCTTTTCCCTGCAATCGTTTATCGACCGCCAGCCGCCCCAACTTTACACCGGGAATACGGCGCGGCATTTTCTTGCGCCACGCCTCGGAAAGAGTGCGGCTTTCAAGTTCGACTAGCGTGAGT
>JBAZYW010000256.1:0-3354 GCA_041659125.1 Gallionellaceae bacterium
CCACCAGAACAGCGTTGGATAGATGCCGCCATCGCGCAGGATGAAATGCTCGAAGCCGGTTTGGTGCGCAAAATACAGATTGGTGAAATGATAGGTAGCGACCATGTAGAGCGAGCCGATGACGAATATGCCGAGCAGGTTTTTCTTGCGTTGCAGGATCGAGGGATCGAGCGTCTTCTCATTCCACACGTAGATGGAAGTCTGCACCAGATGAAACACGGCCAAGCCCCATGCGAACGACAGCACGATAAACATCGGCGGCAGCAAGGCAGAGCCGTAAGCCTGGCGCGCAGTCAGAAACGCAAAAATTAAACCCGTACCGGTGGTGAGAATGAAACGCCATGCAAACACAGCGAAGCCCGCCGGTTTCGTCCAGCGATTCATGCGCTGTTCCATCATCGTCCACAGATAGACAGCCACCAGCGAGAACATGCCGGAATACAGCACGATGTTCCAAGCAAACACCGAGGTGAGGTTGAAGTTGGTCGCGGCGACGATGATGCGATCCGGCCTGCCCAAGTCCAGCATCAGCACGGCGAGTCCGCCCGCCAGCATGGCAATGGAAAGCAGGCTGGCTAGCGGTGCACGCGCTTTGTAAATCGCCTTGCCGAACACCGAGCCGATAGAGGCCACATTGAGCACACCGGAAGCGGCAACCACCAGAAATATAGCAAACACATGCGGAAGACCCCACACGATCTGGTTGTTCATGCCGCTGATGATGTGTCCGTGCTCTTCCATCATGTGCACGGCATACAGACCGGCCAGTGCCACCAAGCCACCGGCGGCCAACAACACGTAATACAGTTTATTTTTTAAACGCAGCGAAGCTTGGGTAGGCATGGTCACAGTCCTTGATAACGAACGCCGGGATTAAGTTGCAACTCGGCACGCACTTGCACGGACGCGACGCTGTGCACTTTCTTGGCGATCTCGCTGTTCGGATCATTCAAATCGCCGAACAGAATGGCTTTGTTCGGGCAGGCTTCAGTACAAGCCGGCTGCATGCCCTGATCGATACGATGCACACACAAGGTGCAACTCTCCACCGTGCCTTTACCGCGCGGCACATCCGGATTCTGGTCATGCAACGGCTCGTGCACGAACGAACGCGCCTTGTACGGACACGCCATCATGCAATAGCGGCAGCCGATGCAGCGGTGTTTGTCCACCAGCACGATGCCGTCCGCGCGCTTGAACGAAGCTGCGGTCGGACACACATCCACGCAGGGCGGATGCTCGCAGTGCTGGCACATCATGGGCAGCGACAGTTCACGTCCGCTGCTGATGTCTTTGATCTCGATCTTGCGTATCCACTGCGAATCGGTGACGCTGGTTCCGCCGGACAAACCGTTCTCTTTATTGCAGGCGCTCACGCAATCATTGCAGCCTTCTTTGCACTGCGCGGTGTCGATCAGCAGGCCCCAGCGTACTTTACCGGATACCGCTTCCGCTTTTCCGTGCGCCATGTCCATTAACATCATGCCGGGCGCGATGGCTACTGCCGCCGCACCGAGCGTGGTCTTCAGGAAAGTTCTACGCTGGTTGTCGATGTCATTCATTTTGCGTTCCTCTGCAACCATGCGCTCTTGCGTTTGCCGGAGTGGCACTCGAAACAATCAATCTTCACGGCTTCGTAACGATGGCACGCAACGCAAAAACTGTCGTCGCGCGCGATCACGCTGCCATCCTTGGTGCTGGCATGGCATTCGATACAGCTCTTCAGGCTGACGTTCTCGTCGCGAGCTCCTTTGCGCACTGCCTCATCGCGCTGATGCTTGAGCAGATGCATGTGATTTTTGCGCATCCACTGCGTGTCTTTCACACACTGACCGCCTTTGCCGATGTCCGGTTTGGGCATGTTGGTATCGGCAGCCCAAACTGCGGGGATGCACAAGCACAGCAGCAAAGTTGCGAGCAGCTTCATCACTCGCCCAGACCCATTTGAATGTATCCGGTCGGACACACATCCGCACAGATATGGCAGCCGACACATTTATCATAGTCGGTAGCGACGTAGCGCCCGGTGGTCGCTTCGCTTTTCTTGACGCGATACACGGCAGTCTGCGGGCAGTACACCACGCAGTTGTCGCACTCGAAGCACATGCCGCAACTCATACAGCGCTTGGCTTCGGCGACGGCCTTCTCCTGCACCAGTGCGACCAGACGCTCGTCGAAATTGCCCAGCGCGGTCTGCTTGTCCAGCGTCACGATGTCGCGCTGATTGCGTGGCACATAGGAGAAATGTCCGAGGAACAGCTTGTCGTGAGGGATGACGTAACGGTCGGAGCGGTTGTCGAAGTTGTGAACCGCGACATTGGAATTGCAGGTGCCGCGCAACGGCTCGTGCGATTCTTTAATCTCGATGCCCTTCTCCGCCATCTTGCGCATCAAATCGAACTGGTGCGCGTCGATCTTCGGACGCTTTTCCAGATCAATGCCGAGCATATAGTTGTGAATGCCGTCGGCAGAGATGGAGCCGTGCCCGATGGCGGTCGTCAGCAAATGCGGACGGATCACGTCGCCACCGGCGAATACGCCCTGCTGTCCGTTCACCACATAATTGCGGTCGGTAGACACTGCACCCTTGCCGTTATTGAATTCTTCCAGCCCGGTAAAGTCCACTGCCTGACCAATCGCCGAAACGATCAGATCCGCCTCGATGTCATGCTCGCTGCCTTCGATGTTTTTGATTTCCAGCTTGGAGCCGACGAATTTTGCTTCGCAGCGTGCAACACGCAGCGCCGTGGCGCGGCCACTCGCATCGCGCACGATGCCGATAGGCACCAGACTTCCGAGAATGTGAATGCCTTCCGCCAGCGCCTGCTCGATCTCGTGTTTGTTGGCCTGCATCTTGTCGATGTTGAACACCGAGGTCAGCGTGACTTCCGCGCCTTGTTTGGCGGAAATATCGGCCACATCCTGCGCCATACGTCCGGCGATCGCGTGCTCGGCATCGGTCGGTTTCGCATGCGAGATGTGGCCGAGACGGCGCGCTACCGTGGCCACGTCGATGGAGGTATCCCCGCCGCCGACCACCACCACGCGCTTGCCGACATGCTGCAAACGCCCGTCGTTAAAGGCTTTCAAGAAGGCGGTCGCGGTGACCACATTAGGTGCTGCCGCATCTGCAATCGGCAATGCACGTCCTGCCTGTGCGCCCATACCGAGGAACACGGCATCGAAATCTTTGCGTATCTGTTCCAGACTAACGTCCGTGCCGACACGGGTCTTCATGCGTGTCTTCACGCCGAGATCAAGGATGCGTTGAATTTCCGCATCGAGTACATCGCGCGGCGTACGGAAGCCGGGAATACCGTAGCGCATGATGCCGCCGAGGAATTCGTGTTCGTC
>JBAZYW010000257.1:0-3335 GCA_041659125.1 Gallionellaceae bacterium
CATTGCTGGCTGGGAGGGATCAAATGTGCATTGAATTCAGTGGTAGCCACCCAACCCGTCGCTCAAGCGGGACGCGCCTTCGGCGCGCCCCTTAGCTTTACGTTATGATGCGCTGGCTCCTCTTTGGCACCGTGTGGTTGGCAGCTTTCATCAGGGCGCTGCCGCAAGCAATTTTGTTGCGGCTAAAGCAGCCTCAATGGGGAAGTCGTCGTGTCAGCGGTATCATTCGTTTGGGTACCTCATTTTTCGTAGCCATCGGTGCGCTGGTCGGAGGTTTGGCAGTCGAGCATTTCATTGCATCTCGCTCATTACCCGCGTTATCCTTCGATACCATTTTTAATCTCACGGTTGGCCCATACTTATGGTGCGTTTTTCTGCGAATGGCAATTACTGGTCAAGCCCCCACGACTTGGGTGCCTTGGCGATGAAAACCTCTAACATTACGGTCAAGAGGGACGGCGTAAATGCGCGCAGCCCCTTAGCTCCACGTTATGCACCTTAGATTACTCCTCTGCCTCCTGCTGCTGGCGCCTGCGCTAGCAGAAGCCGACCACGCATGCGTCGATGGCTACCTGATGGGAACGCAGGTAAAGTTGGCACAATCACTGCCGGGTGTGTGGTTTCGAGTCGGCTCAGAGGATGTAAGGGAACAAGCGACTCACGCTGCATTGAAACAGCGTCATGGAAAAGAGTACATCAGCGGCTATGACGAGGGGCCAGTTGGCTCCCTGTGCTTAAAGTTAAAAAAAACCGGGTACGTGCAAGTTACTACGAGTGATTTTGGGTCGGGTGTCCAATACTCCGTGATCGCGCCCAAGTGCGCCACATGCGCATCAATCAGCGGGAAAGAAAAGGAGCTCACCTCTGGCACAGGGCTTTGGTTGGGCCTGACAAAAGCAAAAACGTCCGAGCTCCTCAAGACGAAAATTGTTGCCGACCTTACAGACGCAACATTTGAGGAAACAAAGATGGTCGGTGCAGTGAAGGTGCTCCATACAGAAGTGCTATCGCTGGAGTTCAAAGATGATCGATTAGTGCGGTTCAGTGTATATGACTACCAAGAAGGCGCATAACCCGTCAGTCGAGTGGGACGCTTCGCGGCAAAGCCGCTCGCGCCCCTCACTTTTACGTTGACGCTGTAGAAAAACCCTTTTTCAATCGAATTTCATCCCCGCCTCTCATCTGAAACGTTTCCGTTTCGGTATCAATTTTTGTTCATGGATTTTTTTGCTGCGAGTGCGACTCAATTTCATCGCAAGAGACCTCGTTCTACAAACGAGTTTGAGGCACTATTCCTAGTTGCTGCTATTGCGCATACCCGTGATGCGCCAGCTTCTCGATGTTGTGTACCATACAGCTTCCATTGCGCATCGACTTTCTCCTTGCCTCGTAGCGTGAAGCGGTTGAGTTGTTTGTTGTGGCGCAGGTTGCCGAACACGGGTTCCACTGTAGCGAAGCGTCTGCCGTAGCGGATGCGACCTTCCGGGCTGTCTATGCGGCGCTTCATCTGGTCGGTATGACTCTCGTGATCTCTTTTGCCGTGGAGGAAAGCGACCTGTCGCACTTTGGTCTTCTCAGGTGTCTGCAGGCATTGCTCTCTATGTGTGCAGGGTACGCAGTCGCGCTGCGCCCCCTGGAACTTCGATGCCGCATAGCCGTTGATCGTGCAGTCGCTGCCGTTGCTGTAGAGATGTTTGCCGGCAGGACAGATGCAGGTGCCTGCCTGCGGGTCGTAGTCGAAATCCTTGGGGCGATAGCGCGCGGCCTTCTTCGGTTTACCTCCCTTGTCGTGGATCGGGTCGGGCAACATCTTGTACTTACCTTGTTCGGCAAAGCGTTCGTCTCGGCTGCGCATGTTGTTGTCGGCGATCAGTGCATCGACGTTCAGCTTCGCCAGTTGCTTGAGGTTAGCCTCGGAGTGATAGCCCGCATCGGCGGTGATGAGGGTGTCCTTTGCCCGTATGTCCTTCGTAGCCTCGACCACAGGAATGAGCAGCTCCTGTTCGCTGCCCGTGCCGTGTGCCTGCGCTTCAACGATGATCTGGTGTTTCGCATCAACAGCGGCTACGCCGGTGTAGCCCTGTATCACGCCCTTCGATGTCGCCATCTTGGCGGATTCGTTGTCGGTGAGGTTGCTCTTGCGGATGCCGCCCTTGCTCCCCGCCCGGTCTTCCGGATTGGCCTTGAGCCATTGCTTGATTTGCGCGGCATCACTTTCCAGTCTGGCGATACGCTGAACTTCTTTGGCACGAAGGTTGGGTTCGACGGCGCGCTGATCTTCTTCGCGATGGCGTTCGAGCATCACTTTTGCCGCTGCTTCCAACTTGTCTGCCTGACGTTTGAAGTCGGCACGGGTGCCGCTCTTGCTCTTGGATGCGTTGCTCGGTAATTTAACGCCATCAATGGCAAACATTTCTCGTCCGATCAATCCTTGCTTGTCGCAGATGAAGAGTATCTGGGTGAAGATGCGGGCGATGTCATCGCCCAGTGATGAAACAAATCCGGCGATGGTGGTGAAGTGCGGCTGGCTGTCGCCGGACAAGGCGATAAAGATGACGTGCTCACGGCAGATACGCTCGATGTTGCGGCTGCTGCTGATGCCCTGAGAGTAGGCAAACAGGACGATCTTGAGGAGCATGGCGGGTGGGTAGGCCGTTGCGCCCGTTTCATCGTTGTTGAAGCGCGCATCGAAACCAGATAAGTCTAGCTCATGGTCTAGCAGGTGATTCAACGCGTGCTCGAAAGTGCCCGGCAACAGTTGCTGTTGCAAGTCCACCGCAATCAATCGCGGGCTGGTGTCGATGTGATTGTAACGCGCCATTTATTTCTCCAAATTATTGCTCTCTTTCTTTGACCTTGATATTTAATTTGGTTCACGGCACGATGCGGTTATGAATAGACTTTTTCTACAGCTTCGTTAGGCCAACAACATGCAGCGATATTCCAAAAAGCTGAACGGTCGTAGTTACATGATTCAATCTGTTCTTGGTCTTGGTGTGTATGCCGTATTGGCTGCAATTGTTACGATGCGGGTATTTTCCGCAATACAACTTTCGTTGTTTACTCAGTTATTGTTCAGCGGGTTCCTTTGGGCAACTCTTGTTTTGTTTGTGGTCATCTTGCGCCGTCACTACCTCAAACTACCAAATGAGTAATCAGCCTAACCCTGCGCTCAAGCGGGACTGCGCAAAAGCGCGCAGCCCCTTAGCTTCACGTTGGGTGGCAAAAAGCGAATGACGTTCCAATCCTACATATTCAGGTATCTGACTGGCCTTAGTACCGTGGCCGTGTCTAGCTATCTTTGGAGTATGCTTTCCTCTTCAAAAACTGGGCTG
>JBAZYW010000258.1:0-3312 GCA_041659125.1 Gallionellaceae bacterium
AGCAGCAGACACAGTGGTTGCTGCGAGCCGAGTTCGGCGCGCAATGCGGTCAGCGTGTCCACGGTGTAGCACGCATCGGTGCGATAGGTCTCGCGCTGATCGGCCAGAAAAGCCGGGTTGCTATGCACGGCCAGTTGCACCATGTGCAGGCGATCCGTTGCACTGGCGTGCGGTGCGCTCCGGTGCGGCGGCGTGCCGCTGGGGATGAAATGCACCTCGCTTAAAACGCATTGCTCCTGCGCCTCGACGGCCAGGCGCAAGTGCCCGTTATGGATCGGGTCGAACGTGCCGCCGAGAATGCCGATAGGAGCGATATTCACTGATTTACAGCGCCAAACGGCGCATGTCGGACAGCACATGCGCAAGATAGGTGGTGAAGCGCGCGCCCGCCGCGCCGTCGATCACGCGGTGATCGTAGGATAGCGACAGCGGCAGCATCAGGCGCGGCACGAATTCGCCGTCTTTCCACACCGGTTTCATGCTGGAGCGCGACACGCCGAGGATCGCCACTTCGGGTGCATTGATGATCGGCGTGAATGCCGTACCGCCAATGCCGCCCAAGCTGGAGATGGTGAAGCAGCCGCCCTGCATGTCGGCGGCGGTGATTTTTTTATCGCGCGCCTTGGCGCTGACCTCGCCCAATTCTTTAGCCAGCTGCACGATGCCTTTTTGATCCACATCGCGTATCACCGGCACCATCAGGCCGTCCGGTGTATCCACGGCCACACCGATATGGATATATTTTTTCACGATCAGATTTTCGCCGGCAGCATCCAGCGAGGCGTTGAAATCGGGGAAGTGTTTCAGCGTGATCGCGGCGGCCTTGAGCATAAAGGCCAGCGGCGTGATCTTGATGTTCTGTTTGGCGTATTCCGCGCCCAGTTCTTTGCGGAAGGCTTCCATTTCGCTGATATCGGCTTCCTCAAACTGCGTTACATGCGGGCTAGTCACCCAGTTGCGGTGCAGGTTCGCACCGGAGATCTTCTTGATACGTGACAGCGCTTTGGATTCGATCGCGCCGAACTTGGCGAAATCCACCACCGGCATCTCCAGCACTTGCAGGCCGTTGCCGCCAGCCGCGCCGCGAGGCTGCGCCAGCGATTGCTTGACGAAGCTCTGCACGTCGTCTTTGGTGACGCGGCCTTTTTCGCCGCTGCCTTTTACCTGTGACAGGTTCACGCCCAACTCGCGCGCGAAGCGGCGGATGGATGGGCTGGCGTGCGCGCTGCCGGATGCAACAGCGGGCGCTGCTTGTGCAACTGCTACTGGGGTAGCGGCAGGCTTGGCGGCAGGTGTGGGCGCGGCGGGAGCAGGCGCTGCTTGTGCAGGAGCCGCCGCTTGGGCCGCACTACCACTGGCTTCAATCGTTACGATCAGCATGCCTTCCGACACCTTGTCGCCAGCCTTGACCTTGACCTCCTTCACCACGCCGTCGAACGGCGCGGGTACATCCATCGTCGCTTTGTCGGTTTCCAGCGTCAGCAGAGCCTGCTCCGCCTTGACCACATCGCCGGCTTTTACGGCGACTTCGATAACCGGCACATCTTTATAATTGCCGATGTCCGGTACTAACACATTTTTGATTTCAGCCATTCTGTTCTCCTAGCTTAAGCCCAAGAACCGTTCGCCCTGAGCTTGTCGAAGAGCCGTTCATGATTCGTTTCGCCTTTAGTCCTGAGCTTGACGAAGGGTCACCACGAACGGCCTTTGTTTTATGGGTTAAACCGTTGTCGGGTTCGGTTTATCAGGATTGATCTTGTACAGCTTGATCGCTTTGGTTACTTCGCTCGCGGCGATCGTGCCTTCGTCGGCCAGCGCTTTCAGTGCAGCGATGGCGACGTAGTGGCGATCCACCTCGAAGAAGCCGCGCAATTTCTTGCGTGTGTCCGAGCGACCGAAACCGTCCGTACCCAAAGTCTTGTAACGCGCTTTGACGAAGGGGCGGATCTGGTCCGCATAGGAGCGGATGTAGTCGGTGGCGGCGATGACCGGAGTCTTCGCGTCCAGACATTGCTCGACGTAGCTCGCGCGCGCCTTGGCTTCGGGATGCAGCGTGTTCCAGCGCTCGCAGTCGATACCTTCGCGGCGCAGTTCGTTGAAGCTGGTCACGCTCCACACATCGGCGCCGATGCCGAAATCCTTCTCCAGCAATTCGCCGGCGGCGATCACTTCGCGCAGGATGGTGCCGCTGCCCAGCAGTTGCACACGGGCTTTCGCCCCTTCGACTTTGCTCAGGACAGGCTTGGTCTTGCTGGTGCTGAACTGGTACATGCCCTTGATGATGCCCGCTTCCGCGCCCTTGGGCATGGCCGGATGCGTGTAGTTCTCGTTCATCACCGTGAGGTAATAGAACACGTCTTCCTGATTCTGATACATGCGGCGCATACCGTCCTGCACGATGACAGCCAGCTCATACGCGAAGGTCGGGTCGTAAGACACGCAGTTGGGGATGGTCGCGGCCATCAGGTGGCTGTGGCCGTCCTGATGTTGCAAGCCTTCGCCGTTCAGTGTGGTGCGTCCGGCCGTGCCGCCGACGAGGAAGCCGCGCGCGCGCAAGTCGCCTGCCGCCCAAGCCATGTCGCCGATGCGCTGGAAGCCGAACATCGAGTAGTAGATGTAGAACGGGATCATCGCCACGCCGTGGTTGGCGTAAGCAGTTGCCGCCGCGATCCAGTCGGCCATGCCGCCAGCTTCGTTGATGCCTTCCTGCAAGATCTGCCCGCTCGCGGACTCTTTGTAGAACATGAGCTGGTCGGCATCTTGCGGCGTGTACAACTGGCCCACCTGCGAGAAGATGCCGAGCTGGCGGAACATGCCTTCCATGCCGAAAGTGCGCGATTCGTCCGGCACGATAGGCACGATTTGTTTGCCGATATTTTTGTCTTTGACCAATACACCGAGCATGCGCACGAAGGCCATGGTGGTGGAGAATTCGCGGTCTTCGCTGGATTTCAGCAAAGCGTCGAATGCGTCCAGTCCGGGAATTTGCAACGCGGTGGCGACCGGCTTGCGCGCCGGAATGGAACCCATCACCGCACCGCGCTCGCGCAGATATTTCATTTCCTGACTGTCTTCGGCGGGACGCACGAAAGGCAGGTTGGGCAACTGTTCGTCGGTCACCGGAATATTGAAACGGTCGCGGAATTTTCGCAGCGCATCCTCGCCCATCTTCTTTTGCTGGTGCGACGGGTTCTGTGCTTCGCCCGCTTCGCCCATGCCGTATCCCTTCACCGTTTTGGCGAGGATTACGGTCGGTTGCCCCTTGTGCTTGTTGGCTGCCGTGTAGGCGGCAAAAACTTTGTGCGGGTCGTG
>JBAZYW010000259.1:0-3311 GCA_041659125.1 Gallionellaceae bacterium
CAAGATCGACTTGGGTTGCATTCGAGATTCCGCCATCCGAGTCCCGCGTCATGTTTACATAGTCGATCTTGTAGGTTTTAAGATACGGCGAATCGGGCATGACGATAAGGGTGCCATTGTCCAGCTCGTAGCGCATATCGACTTGTTTTGAAATACGGTTGAGTATTTGCGGCAAAGTCTGGTTGATCGCGTTAAGCGTGACATTGCCCTGAATACCGGCGTTGATGTCGAGATTGATCTTGGCATCGCGCGCTAGGGCGAACAATATTTCCTGAGCGGGGAGGTTGGTCACGACGACGCTGTAGGTTTCAACTTTCGCGCCGGGTTTGGGCGGGGGGAGAGGCGTGACGCGTTTGTTTGACTGAGGTATGTCGCTGCCGCTGTGCGCGGGCATCGCATCCTTTAATTGGATATGCTTGCCGGACGGCTGGAGAAATCGGCTATCGGCGGGCTTGGTTTCGCTACTACAGGCTGAGATTAGCAAAATACCCGAACACAGTAGTGCCTGACGTAGTTTCATTGCCACCCTTCTAAGAAGCGCGGGCGAACCGTAACACCTTTTGTAGGGGTAAAGCGCTATTTGATGAGGTACGCGATAAATGGTTGAACGGGGAAATGGTTTAGGGTAGAATCGCGCCTCTTTGAAAAACTGGTTGGAGTTTAGTCATGGCACGAGTCTGTCAAGTAACGGGAAAACGCCCGATGGTGGGTAACAATGTTTCCCACGCGAATAACAAAACAAAGCGTCGTTTTTTGCCGAATCTACAGCGCCGTCGCCTGTGGGTCGAATCCGAAAATCGTTGGGTGTCTATGCGCCTGACTAATGCTGCGCTGCGCACCATCGACAAGAACGGCATCGATGCCGTGCTGTTCGAAATGCGCGCGAATGGCGAAAAAATCTAAGGGGTAATGAAAAATGCGTGAAAAGATCAAACTGGAATCCAGCGCCGGCACCGGCCATTTCTACACCACCGACAAAAATAAGCGCACCACGCCAGAAAAGCTGGAGATCAAGAAATTCGATCCAGTTGCGCGCAAGCACGTTATGTACAAAGAAACCAAGCTGAAGTAATCCGGCGAAGTTTCGGTGTGCAAAGAAAACCCGCTTAGGCGGGTTTTTTGTTTTTGGTGTCCAATGTAAAAGTAAGGGGCTGCGCGCTTTTGCGTAGTCCCACTTGACTGACGGGTTAGAGCCTATTTTTTCTCGCCCGCTTTAACTGGAGGTTTAGCTACTGGTTTGGCTAGTTTTGAAGTGGAGGTTGCTGGAGCCATTTTAGAATGACCTTCGACGCTAGCCTTTGCTACGCCGAAGGGAGCCATGTTGGCAACGCCATTTATGGAATCAAGTGCAACTGTTTTCTGTGTGGTTTTAGCTTTATCCTCTGCCATTTTAGACTCCTTTTCCTGATATGAATTGAATGCGGTTGAGATACTAACTATTGATGAGAACAATACGCCAAAGAGAAATGACCAAATCGCTACGTTGTCCAACCATGCCAAAAATGGGTCACTACTTGCCTTCCCACTGACAACCTCTTCGAGGTGTTTTGCATTTCTGCGAAATATCCACAGGAGAGTGCTCAAGCACACTATGAATGCGAGCAGCGCCAACACGTAGAGAACTAAAGCACCGACGGACTTAACACCTGTAGTTGATAGCAATGTTATGAGTAAGCCAATGCCACCAGCGCTTAATGTCAGTAGACTCTTGTCATGCTCAAACCTAGTATTAAACCAAGCATTAACCTGAGCAGCATAATACTCGACAGCTTTGGGATCGTCACACATCAATAGGCTCTAACGTTAAGTAGACACCCTAAAAAATGCCTCGAAAGGCACCTTCGAGGCGCATATTCCGGCATCCGTCCTGCAATACCTTGTTTTAATTGGAGGTGAAATTTTGGTACACCCTAATTCTTCCGAGAACTGCACCATTGTATAGCCCGCCTATTTTTTACTTCTGCACCCAAGCCTTCGCTTCGTCGTAATCCGCGAACACGCAGATTTCCGCATCCACGAACAAACGCGACAGCCAAGCCTGCCAAGTCAGCCATTGGTCGCTGGTGACGACGGCGATCTTGTTGAAGTCGTGGTTGTGTTCGCGGCTGAAGAATTTGATCTCTTCCCATGCCACATCGGCGGTGTAGTCGATCATGCCGCGCAGGTCGAACAGCAGGTCGGTTTCGCCGGGTGTTTTGAGTTTGTACAGCGCGTTTTCTTCAAATTGCTTGAAGTCGGCCAAAGTGAATTCGCCCATGACGGCGACGTTGAGCAATTCATTGGTTTGTTGGATGGTGATCATGTGCAGTTTTCCTAATGTTTTGGGACCAGTTTCAAGCTTAACACACCGCTGACGATGATGAGCGCGATGCCGAGCCAGCCGTCGAGCGAGAGCGTTTCCTGCCACAGCAAAAAGCCTAACAGACTGGCGAAGGCGATGGTGCTGTAGGACAGCGTGCTCACTACCTGTGTCTGCCCGATGCGATAGGCGCGCGTCATGGCGAGTTGGGCGAAAGTGGCGGATGCGCCGAGGGCGAGCAACAACGGCAGGTCGTTCAAGGTGATCGAATGTATCTCGCTTTGCGCTGCCCATATTCCGCTGAACAGCGTGGCGACCACATTGAAATAGAACACCACGCGCGTTGCAGGTTCACCGAGTTGCCCGAGTTGGCGCACGTTCATCAAGGCTATGCCGGCGAGAAATCCGGAGGTCAATCCCAATATGCCGCTGGTGAATTGCTCCCGTTCCAGCGTGGGGTGCAGCAGCAATACTACGCCGACGAATCCCATCGCGAGGCTGGCGGTGAGGGGCAAATGAAAGCGATCTTTGTACACGGCCAGAGTGAGGGCGGTAAGGAACAGCGCGGAGGTGTAGTTAAGCGTGATGGCGGTGGCCAGTGGCAGGACGGTGATGCAGTAGAAAAACAGCATCATGGCGACCGTGCCGGAAAGCCCGCGCCACATGTGGCCGCGCCAATGCGGTGTGGCGAGTGAAGTGCGCTTGCGGTGCAGCATGGCGCTCACTAACAGCAGGCCGAAGAAGGAGCGATAGAACACCAGTTCGCTGCTGGAGAAGTGTGCTGCGCCAAACTTCACGAGTACGCCCATGCAGGCGAAAAGCAGCCCGGCGAGCAGCATCCATAAAGCGCCCACGGCGGATTATTTTAGATTCGGTTCGAGGCGGCGGCGCAGGAATTCATGGAAGTGCAGCATGCCGTCCTCGGTGGGTGACTGATACGGGCCGACCTCTTCGATGCCTTGCTGGTACAGTGCTTTACGCCCCTGCTGCATGCGCAGGCAGATGATGTCGT
>JBAZYW010000260.1:0-3277 GCA_041659125.1 Gallionellaceae bacterium
AATTCGACAAGGGGCGCAACGCCGAGGTGGCACTGATCGTGCAAAATGCGACGCAGGACGATTACACGAAATACGGCACAGTCAATGCGGTTGCAGAAGTGCTGTTTACGCGTCGCGGCTGGTTGACCGCCACACTTAATTTCTAGTATCCATCAACTCCTTCAGTTGATTCGGGTGAAACGATATCTCATCGCAATTTTCTTGGTGCTGCTGGTCTTTTCAGCTCAGGCAGCACCATTGCGCGTGACGGTGTTGCTGACGGAAGAGGGGGTGGCCTATCGTGAATTCGCACTATCATTCGCAGCTGGAGCAGCACAACAAAATCCCTCGCTGATTATCAATCAAACTAATGTTCTGCCGCAGGATACTGATTTGATCGTGGCGGTAGGCATCAAATCGGCTGCAATGGCTCTCAATAGCCGGGCTCCCGTTCTAAGCGTGTTGATTTCAAAAGTGGGCTTTGCCAGGTTGCAGCACGAATTGCCCGCGCAGCGGGAAAAGAATACTTTCTCGGCCATTTATCTGGATCAGCCAAGTGGGCGGCAGATTGACCTGATCGCTGCGGCTCTGCCCCGGGCAAAAAACATCGGTCTGTTGTTTTCTGCCAAATCAACAGACATCACCGGTTTGCGCAAGGCCATCGCGAAAACTCGATTTGTACTGAATGAGCAGCAGCTTGAGTCGACAGAATCGTTGTATCGTGATCTGCATGCGCTGCTGCAAAGAAGCGATGTCTTGTTTGCCATTCCAGATATGCAGATTTATAACTCATCAACGATGAGAAATATTCTGCTGGAGACTTACCGCTCAGGCATTCCGGTGGTGGGATTTTCTCCTGCGTATGTCAGGGCGGGCGCACTGTGTGCCGTGTTCAGTACGCCAGAGCAAATCGCTACGCAAGCGGTTTATCAGGTCAGGAAATTCGCGGAATCCGGTCATTTGTCAGCTGCACAATATCCGTCCGAATTTGAAGTGATGGTCAATCCGCAAGTGGCGCGTTCGCTGGGTATCCAGATTCAAGATGCGGCTCTTCTAACTGGGCAAATTAAAGCCGCAGAAACCGCAGGGGAGGGTAATGATGCGTTCTGATAAAGAACTTAGCCATCTGACTGGTGAAGCTACTAGCCATTCCACTAGGTTGTCAAAAGACGCCAACCAAGTGGCTGGTTATAAGCCGCAAAAAACGCAGCGAGTCATTGGTTATAGTATTCGCCAGCAAACGCTGTTGATTGCTTTGTTGCCAATGTTGTTGGCGGTTATTGCGCTGGACAGTTATTTCCTCTATTCCCGCTTTAGTTCCATGGAAGCGGGCATGATCGAGCGTGCCGAATTATTGGCCAAACAGGTTGGGGCTTCAAGTGAATATGCCCTGTTTTCGGGAAACGCGGAACAGTTGCAACAGGAAGTCACCGCCACCCTGAAGCAGAAAGACATTGCCGCGATTGCGATCCAGGATAAATACGGAAAGATCATTGCTTATGCCGGCAATACACTTTCGGATTATGAAAGCGAAGTCCTCAATGCGCATGCTGCTTTCGGGGTGGTGCTGGATACATCAAACTATTTCTGGTTGAAAGAGCCGATTGTTTCGCAAACAATCGACCTGAATGATTTCGATGCGATCAACGAACCGGTATCTACAAGATCGTTAGGGCTTGTGCTCGTCAAAATGAGCAAGATGAGCATGCTGCAGGAGAGGTTGAGCGTGGTGGGCGCAAGTCTGTTGATCTCGGCGTTGCTGCTTGGACTGACGGTGTTCGTCGTACTGCGCGTGTCGCGTCGCATCGTCGATCCGATCAAGGCGTTGAATCATGTGGCACGGCGCATCGGGGAGGGGGAGTTGGATATACGGTTTTCTCCCGTACCTGTTATCAGCGAGTTGGGCGAGCTGGCTCAAGGCATCAACGAGATGGCAAAGCAGTTGCAGCAGGACAAGGGCGTGCTGGAAGGACAATCTGAATTGTTGCGTGCCAGCGAAGAGCGCTTAAACGAAATCATTACGACGATGCCGGTTTCATTGTTTATCATGGATGCTCAGAGTCGCATTACGCAGATGAACAGCGCTTGCGAGGCGCAATGGGGAGTGTTGTTCGAGAATATTGTTGGCACGGACGGTAGTCGCTTTTTCCCGCCTGAGCAGGTGGCTGAGTTCTTGGCAAAGGATAAAGAGGTCTTTGCGGGCCGGAAAATGGTCAATTTTGAAGAATCGGTTTGGAACTCGGAGATCAAACAAAACCGAACGCTGCATACCTTTAAAAAACCGGTGTATGGCGCCAAAGGGGAGCCGCTTTACTTGATCGGTATGAGTGTTGATATTTCAGAGCACAAGCTGGCTGAAACTCGCATGAGGCAACTCAATGAGCAGCTTGAGGCGCGTATTGAAGAAGCTACGCGTGCATTGCGTCTGAAAAAAGAGGATGCGGAAAATGCGAATTACGATAAGACGCGTTTTCTTGCCGCCGCTAGCCACGATCTGCGCCAACCCATGCATGCGCTGGGATTGTTCGTGGGGGAGCTGCAATCCAAATTGACCACGCCGGAACAGCGCAAGATCGTGGGCAAGGTGGAAGAGTCGGTGGATGCGCTGTCCAATCTGCTGGATGCATTATTGGACATCTCCAAACTGGACGCGGGAGTTGTCTCACCCAACATGAGTACGTTCTCTATAGAAAGTCTGCTGGAACGTATCGCACACGATTATCGTCCGCTGGCAGAACGTAAGGGTATCTCTCTGCGGGTCATTCCGAATGGCTCTCTGGTTCATAGCGATTCCGTTCTGTTGGAACGCATTCTGGTCAACTTGATCAGCAATGCTATTCGCTACACCTCGAACGGAGGAAAAGTGCTGTTGGTTTGTCGCTGCCGTAGGGACAAACTAAGAATCGAGGTGCGCGACAACGGTGTCGGTATTCCGCAAGAGGCGCAGGAGAGCATCTTCCGTGAATTCGTTCAGCTGGCGAATAAAGAACGGGATCGCAGCAAGGGTTTGGGTTTGGGTTTGGCTATCGTCGACCGCATCGCAAGGCTGCTTCATCATGACATTTCATTGCGTTCAGAGCAGAACCGCGGCTCTGTATTCGCCGTCTCTGTGCCGAGAATGGAGGCACCAAGCCAGGAGCTTGGGCAACAAATCCTGACGAGTGACGATGCCGGCGAGCAACGTCCGCCAAGCGAATTCGACAACATGGACGTGCTGGTGATCGACGACGATGCGTTGGTGCGCAAAAGTACACAGGGAATCATCGAGTCATGGGGCTGTAGTGTTTCGATGGCCGCT
>JBAZYW010000261.1:0-3258 GCA_041659125.1 Gallionellaceae bacterium
TGCGTCTCGCTTTGGCGCAAGTGCCCGCCACATTCAGCGGCGCCCCCATCGGTTTCGTGGTGGCCGGATTGTTGTCGCTGGCGTTCATGGGATTTGCCGGTTTGGCGGGACATTGAGGAGAGGTTGAGATGCTGCTTGCTGCCGTCGTCAGTTTGACCGTGCTGGGAACCGTCTTCGGATTGTTGCTCGGTCTTGCCGCGCGCTATTTGAAAGTCGAGGGCAATCCGCTGGTTGCCGAAATCGAACAATTGCTGCCCGGCGCACAATGCGGCCAATGCGGTTTTCCGGGGTGTTCAGGTGCAGCCCAGGCATTGGCCGATGGCAATGCGCCCGTCACGCTGTGCCCGCCGGGCGGACGTGCGGTGGTGCAGGCACTGGCGGCAAAGCTCGGTGTCGATGCCGATTTGTCCGGCGTGAAAGACAGCGTGCCGATGCTCGCCGAGGTGAAAGAAGAAATATGCATCGGCTGCACGCGCTGTTTCAAGGTGTGTCCCACCGACGCCATCATGGGTGCTGCGCAGCAGATCCATTCCGTGTTCCGCGAAGCCTGCACCGCTTGCGGCAAATGCGAGGAAGTCTGCCCCACCGAGTCGATCAAACTGCAACCGATACCCGTAACGCTGCAATCCTGGCATTGGCATAAACCGTTGGTAGGGGAGGCAGTATGAAACTATTTGATTTGCGCGGCGGCGTGCATCCGGAAGGCCGCAAGGATTTATCGGCACAGCGCCACATCCGCACTTTGCCGCTGCCGAAAAAACTATATGTTCCTTTGCAGCAGCACATTGGCGCACCCGCCACGCCGGTAGTGCAGATCGGCGATCATGTACTGAAGGGTCAGCTTATCGCATCGGCGCAGGGCACAGTTTCGTCTGCCATTCATGCGCCGACATCGGGCATCGTCACCGCGCTGGGCGACCATGTGGCACCGCACCCGTCCGGTTTGCCCGTGCCGACCATTACATTGGAAAGTGATGGCGAAGACAAATGGATCGCGCGGCAGGTACTGGATGATCCGTTTGCGCTTTCCGCCGAAGACATCGCTGCGCGCGTGGCGGCAGCGGGCATCGTCGGTCTCGGCGGCGCGACATTCCCTGCGGCGCTCAAACTCAACCTCAGCCGCAGCAGCGGCGTGCAAACGCTCATCATGAACGGCGGCGAATGCGAACCCTATCTCACCTGCGACGACCGCATCATGCGCGAACGCGCAGTGCAGATCGTCGAAGGGATACGCTTGATCGCCGCCGCTGTTGCCGCCGGAGAAATACTGGTCGGCATCGAAGACAACAAACCCGAAGCCATCGCCGCCATGCAAGCGGCCGCGCAGGATACGGCGGTCAAAATCGTGGTCATGCCGAGCATGTATCCCATGGGCTCGGAAAAACAGATCATTCAGGTACTCACCGGCAGGGAGATTCCTGCAGGCGGGCGTCCCGCCGACATCGGCGTGCTGGTGCACAACGTTGCCACCGCCTTTGCCGTGCAACAGGCTATCCGTTGCGGCAGCCCATTGCTGTCGCGCATCGTCACCGTGAGCGGCGGCGCGATCAGGACACCGTGCAATGTGGAAGCACTGGTCGGTACGCCGGTGCAAGAGCTGATCGACTTCGCCGACGGCTACACACAAGCCGCCGCGCGTCTGGTGTTGGGTGGCCCGATGATGGGCCAGCAATTTACCAATACCAATGTGCCGGTGGTGAAGGGAACGAGCGGAGTGTTGGCGCTGACCCCGGAAGAAATCGGACAGGCAGAGGCATCCCCGTGTATCCGCTGTTCGACCTGCGTGCGCGCGTGTCCGGTCGGCTTGTTGCCGCTGGAGATGGCTGCGCACATCCGGGTTGCCGATCTGTCCGGTGCGGTCGCGCTGGGACTCAAGGACTGCATCGCCTGCGGTTCGTGTTCATACGTGTGTCCGGCGCATATCCCGCTGGTGCATTACTTCAACTATGCCAAGGGCGACCTTGCCGCGCAGGAGCGCGCCAAGCTGAAACAGGAAGCCACCAAAAAAATGGCGAATGCCCGCAACGAGCGCATGGCGCGCATCGAACGCGAACGCGCAGAAGCCGCCGCGAAACGTAAGGCGGCACGCGAAGCGAAAGAGCGCGCCGCTAAAGAAGCAGCAGCAAAAGCTGCAACGGAGGCTGTATGAACAAAATCGCCCACTCCCCGCACGCACACGCACCCGTTTCCATCGGCAAGGTGATGGGCACGGTGTTGCTTGCGCTCACCCCCGCCACGCTGTTCGGTTTCTGGATATACGGCTGGCCGGCGATCAATCTGTGGGCGGTGTCGCTGATTGCCGCCATCCTCGGCGAAGCTTTCATTGTGCGTTTGCAGGGGCGCAAAGTGAGCCCGGTGCTGCTGGACGGTTCTGGAATCTTGACCGCGTGGTTGCTGGCTCTGTCGCTGCCGCCGTTTGCGCCGTGGTGGATCGCGGTGCTGGGCAGTCTGTTCGCCGTCATCATCGGCAAGCAAGTGTTCGGGGGGCTGGGACAGAATGTATTCAATCCGGCGATGGCGGCGCGCGTGATGTTGCTGATCTCCTTCCCGTTGGAGATGACCACTTGGGTTGCGCCGCAGCCTTTGGGTTCGGCGCACGCGCCAAGTTGGTTGGATAGTCTGGGTGTGACTTTTCTCAGTCAACCTATAGACGGCATGGCGAGTGCTTCGCTGCTCGGCCATGTGAAGACAGAGTTCACGCGCGGCATCGGATTGGATCAGGCGTTGACGGGTTACTACGCACCGCTCGATGCGTTAATGGGTAGCCGCGCAGGAAGTCTGGGCGAAACGGCCGCGCTACTGTTGCTGATCGGCGGCTTGTTTCTTATTGCGCGCCGCATCATCACCTGGCATGCACCCGTCGCCATGCTGATCGGCGTGGCGCTTCCCGCGCTGATATTCAACACCATTGATGCAAACCACTATGCCGGCCCCTTGGTTCATTTGCTTTCCGGCGGCCTGATGCTGGGCGCATTCTTCATCATCACCGACCCGGTGACTTCGCCCAATACCGCAATGGGGCAAATCATTTTCGGACTCGGTTGCGGGCTGATGACCTGGATTATCCGCACCTGGGGCGGCTATCCCGAAGGTGTGGCGTTTGCGGTGATGCTGATGAATGCCGCCACACCGCTGATTGACCAGTACGTTAAACCGCGCATCTACGGGCGTGACCGCAAGGGTGCGGCGCTACCTGTGAATAAAGGATCATGAGATGAATCTGGAAGCGTTGCGCGAAAAACTAAGTTATCAAGGGCT
>JBAZYW010000262.1:0-3236 GCA_041659125.1 Gallionellaceae bacterium
GATCACCAGATTGCCACGGAGCGCGTCGCGCAGTTTCGCGATCAGGTGCGCCGCCGCTTATCCGGTGAGCTGAAAGAAGACGAGTTCCGCGTGCTGCGTTTGCAGAACGGCGTGTACATGCAAATACACGCTTACATGATGCGTCTCGCCGCGCCTTACGGCATGGTGAGCGCCCCGCAGATGCGTATGTTCGCGCACATCGCGCGCAAGTACGACCGGGGCTATGGCCATTTCACCACGCGCCAGAACATCCAGTTCAACTGGCTCAAGTTGCAGGATACGCCGGACATTCTGGCCGATCTGGCGCAGGTGGAAATGCACGCCAACCAGACTTCGGGCAACTGCATCCGCAATACCACCAGTGACGAGTTTGCCGGAGTGGCGCAGGACGAGGTTATCGACCCGCGTCCCTATGCCGAATTGCTGCGCCAGTGGAGCACGTTCCATCCCGAGTTTGCCTATCTGCCGCGCAAGTTTAAATTTTCGATCACGGGGGCAGTACAAGACCGCGCCGCGATTGAAATCAACGACGTCGGTTTGCAGGTGGTGAAGAACGCGCAGGGCGAGATCGGTTTCCGCGTGCTGGTCGGTGGTGGTCTGGGGCGCACGCCGGTAATCGGCAGTGAGATCAGCGCGTTCGTACCCTGGCAGCATCTCCTCACTTATGCCGAGTCCATCGTGCGCGTTTATAACGAATTTGGTCGGCGCGACAATCTGTACAAGGCGCGTATCAAGATACTGGTGAAGGCCATCGGCATAGAAGAATTCCGCCGTCAGGTGGAAGAAGAATGGAAGCTCAGCAAAGACGGCCCCGGCACAATCACGCAGGCGGAGCTGGAGCGCGTTGCGGCATGTTTCACCGCGCCGGACTATGCGTCATTGCCGTCAGCTGATGCCGCCGTAGTCGCTTTGCAGCGCGACAACAAAGCCTTTGCCAATTGGCTCAAGCGCAACGTTAAACTGCATAAGATTGCCGGTTATGCAGCGGTGGAGTTGTCGCTGAAACGGGCAGGGGCCGCGCCGGGCGATGCGACAGCGGAGCAAATGGATGCCGCAGCCGACTTGGCCGACCAATACAGTTTTGGCGAATTACGCATCACGCACATGCAGAATCTGGTGCTGGCCGACGTTAAGCAATCCGACCTGATCGCGTTGTGGGAAGCAGCCAAGATTAACGGTTTTGCCACGCCGAATATCGGCCTGCTAACCGACATCATCTGCTGCCCCGGCGGCGATTTTTGCACCTTAGCTAATGCGCGTTCCATCACGCTGGCCAAGGCGGTGGACGAGCGTTTCGACGATATCGACTACTTGCAGGACATCGGTGAGATTGATCTGAATATGTCCGGTTGCGTGAATGCCTGCGGTCACCATCACGTAGGCCACATCGGTATTCTCGGCGTGGATAAGTCGGGCGAAGAGTGGTATCAGGTGTCCATCGGTGGCTCCAAGGGGAGTCCAGCCAATATCGGCAAGATCATCGGGCGTTCGTTCTCGTTCGCGCAGATTCCCGAGGTGATTTCGCGTCTGCTGCAAGTGTATGTGCGCGAGCGTCAGGCGGGCGAACGTTTCATCGACACAGTGCGCCGTAGCGGTCTCGATCCGTTTGTGGAATATGTGTATGCGACGCCGGTGCCGGAGGACGCAAAGCTGCTGCTGCCCGATTACGATTTAATCAAGCATGGTATGTCTTACGACACACCTTACTATTCGCCGAGGTTCTGATGCTGATCAAAAATAATGCTCTCGTGACTGATGAATGGATCGTGCTACGCCTTAAAGAAGGGGAGGCGGCGGATAGTGTTGCAGTTCCTGCCGGTAAGGTTATCGTGCCGTTGCCTGTTTGGAATTGCCAGCACGAAGCCTTGCAGGGGCGCAAGGAGTTGGGTTTGTGGCTGGCCAGTTTCGAGCGTGCCGAAGATATACCGGATGACATCCAGCGCTTCCCGGTGATCGGCGTGGACTTTCACAAATACACCGATGGCCGCGGCTATACCCTGGCCTACCGGTTGCGCAAACAAATGGGGTTTCGCGGCGAGTTGCGCGCGATGGGCGACGTGCTGCAAGACCAGTTGTTTTATATGAAACGCGTGGGCTTCGATGCTTTTGCGGTGCGCGTGGATAAGGATGCGGCGGCGGCCATGGCGGGCTTTGCGGATTTTTCCCTGAGCTACCAGGCATCGGCAGATACGGATGTGCCCTTGTTTCGCCGCGTAACACGGGGAGACGCAGCATGAGTAGTTTGCCGCAAAAAATTGAACAGACTATTGCCGTGTTGCAGCAAGCCGCGCGCGAATTTGCGCCGGTCACGTTTGCCAACAGCCTTGGTGCGGAAGACATGGTGCTGACCGATCTTATCGCCAAACATCAGCCGGATATTCAGATGTTCAGTCTGGATACCGGACGTTTGCCGCAGGAAACCTATGACCTGATGCAAGCCGTGCGGGTGCGTTACAGCGTGCCGTTGCAGGTGTATTTTCCCGATGCGGAAAAAGTGGAGTCACTGGTTGCCCGCATCGGTGTGAACGGTTTTTATGACAGCGTGGATAATCGTAAAGCCTGCTGTCACGTGCGTAAGGTTGAACCGCTGAAGCGTGCGCTGGCTGGCAAAAAAGCCTGGATCACCGGCATGCGCCGCGAACAGGCGGTGACACGCGGCAGCTTGGAAGTGTCAGCGTTCGATGCCGATCACGGTTTGCAGAAATTCAACCCGCTGCTGGATTGGACGAATGCCGAGATGTGGGAATACATCAAGGCCAATGACGTTCCGTATAATGCGTTGCACGACCAGTTTTATCCCAGCATCGGCTGTGCGCCTTGTACCAGAGCGATTACCCCGGGTGAGGATATCCGGGCAGGGCGCTGGTGGTGGGAAGACCCGCAGAATAAAGAGTGCGGCTTGCACGTGGGCAAGACCTCGGCGCTGAAATTTACCGCAGCAAAATAAGTTTAAAAATAGAGAGAGAAATATGAGCAGTCACACCTTTACCCACTTGGATGCCCTCGAAAGCGAATCCATTCACATCATGCGCGAGGTCGCGGCGGAGTGCAAAAATCCGGCGCTGCTGTTTTCCGGCGGCAAGGATTCCATCGTCATGCTGCGTCTGGCCGAGAAGGCATTCCGTCCGGCGAAGTTTCCGTTTCCGCTGGTGCACATCGACACAGAGCACAATTTTCCGGAAGTGATTGCGTGCCGCGACAAACTGGCAAAAGATTTGGGTGAGCGCCTTATCGTG
>JBAZYW010000263.1:0-3232 GCA_041659125.1 Gallionellaceae bacterium
ACCAGCAGCGCATTCTTGCGTTCGGCCACCGCGATGTTCACATACGCGGTCATGCCGGGCAGCAGCAATTGCCCGGGATTGTCCACGTCGATCACCACATCGTAGGTGACCACGTTCTGCTGGGTGATCGGGTTGAGGCGTATCTGCCTGACTTCGCCTTTGAAGCTGCGTCCCGCGAAGGCATCCACGGTGAAACGCACCGGTTGGCCGACGCGGATGCTGCCGATGTCCGCCTCGGCAAAGTTTGCGTCGATCTGCATCTTGGATAAATCCTGCGCGATCTTGAACAAGGTCGGCGTCTGCAAACTGGCTGCCACGGTCTGACCGACATCCACCGTACGATCCACCACCACCCCCGCCACCGGCGAACGGATCACCGTATACGCCAGATTGGCCTGATCTTTTTCCACAGCGGCTCGCGCCAACTGCACTTGCGCCTCGGCGGCTTTTTTAGCTTGTACGGTCGTATCCAACTCTTGGCGCGAGACATACGCCTGCTCGAACAAGCTGCGCATACGCGCCTCGTTCGCAGTCGCCAACTCCAAAGAAGCCATAGCGCTTTGCACGTTGGCCTTGCTCTGTTTTTGCTGCGCCGCCAGCAAGGCGTCATCCAGCTCCAACAACACCTGCCCTTTCTCCACTTTGCTGTTGAAATCGACATACAATTTTTTGACCGTGCCGGAAACTTGTGTACCGACACTCACCAGCGACACGGGATTGATCGTGCCGTTGGCCGACACGACTTGTTTGACCTCGCCTTTTTCCGCCGCCTGCGTCTTGTACTGCGGTTCGGATGCCGGTGCATAGAACTGCCGATAGGCGACTACCGCGCCTGCGACAACGAGCGTTAGCACGATCAATGCAAGTATTGAACCAGGTGACTTCTTCATGGCTGACTCTTCTCTGCTGATTGTTCGGAACTATGCATCGACAATAATTTCACGTCCAGACTACCCATCGTTTGGGCCAGGGTCGCTCGGTAGATATTCCAGTTGTAGGATGCCTGCACGCGTTGTTGCCGCGCACTCGCCAGCGCACTTTGCGCGACCAGTACATCGAGCAGATTCCCCACGCCCGCCTGATAACGCGCCGATGCCACACGCTCGGATTGCTCCGCGCTATTCACCAAGTCGGCAGTGCTGCGCAAACTTTGCGTGGCCGTTTGCAGATTCTGATAAGCGTTCCAGACATCCAGCGCAATCTGCCGTTGCAGGCGATCACGTTGCGCGCGCCTAGTTTCCACCTGCGCTTCTGCGGCATACACGCGATTAGTGGCCGCGCGCCCGGAATAGATCGGCACATTCAACTTCAGCGATAGATCGTAAGCATTGCCGGGGGCGGTCATATCGCTGCGCGAATTCGTCGCCGTGGCACCGAACGTGATGGTCGGCATATCGCCCGTGCGCACCGCATCCACATTGGCCTGCGCGGCACTCACTTGAGCCTCTGCGGCCAACAGGTCGGGGCGGCGTTCACGAGCCGTGGCAATCAATGCATCCACATCGCGCTCAAAATCGGCGGGCAGATCAATCGTCCCGGTCGCAATCAACTGAATAGGCCGGTTAGCATCGAGCCCGATCACATTCGCCAGACTGCCTTGTGCGCTACGCAGATTTCCTTCGGCCTGAATACGGTTGAGGCTGGCCTGCGAGTAGGCAGTTTGTGCTTGCAACTTATCTGCCGGAGCACCCGAACCCACCGTACTGCGCAAGGCGGCCGCTTTCAGACTCTCGGCATTGGAGCGCTCCGCCTCTTTCGCCGAAGCCAATGCGGCCTGCGCGGCCTGCACCTGATAGAAAGCCTGCACTGCCGCAAGGAAAACCGTCTGCACCGTGTTGTCTTGCGTGGCTGCTGCGGCGGCGAGTAGCTGCCGCGCATTCTCCAGCGCCGCACCGCGCGCACCGAAATCGTAGATCAGATAGGACAACGTCAGCGCCGCACTTTTAGTATCGAGCGGAGAAACCGCACCGGTTCCGTCGCTATAACTGCGTGTCACGCCAAGAGTGCCGTTCAGCGTGGGAAGATACGCGGCTTGGGAGATCGCCAGTTGCGCCTCCTGATAGCGCGCATTGGCCCACACCTCGCGCGTTTGCGGGTTACCGCACAGTGCCAGTTCCACGACATCGGCCAACCCCAAAGCTTCGCTCCCGGTCACGGCCTTGCAGGGCTGCGGCTCCTGCATCCCGTTCGCGCATGCCCCGGAGCTCGCGATGCACATCAGAAAAAGCGCCCGCACAAATTGTTTTGCTAAAAGTGACTTCATTGGCCTATTCGTATTCAAAGCCTACAACAGACAAGGCGGATTTGTATTCGTTCAATGCTTAGGCAGCATTGCGACGCGGGTTCGGATAATACCCGATGTTTGAATCGCATAATGGCACAGCCCCTCCGCTATAATGCCGCGCCATGTCTACCATCCAACTCCTCCCCGACCTCCTCATCAACCAGATCGCCGCCGGCGAGGTGATCGAACGCCCGGCTTCTGCCCTGAAGGAACTGCTGGAAAACAGTCTGGATGCGGGGGCGACGGACATCGCCGTGCAACTCGAAGGCGGCGGCATCAAGCTGCTGCGCGTGCGCGACAACGGCGGCGGCATCGCGCCGGAACAACTGCCGCTGGCGCTGATGCGCCACGCCACCAGCAAGATCGCCTCGCTCGACGATTTGCAGCGCGTATCCAGCATGGGCTTTCGCGGCGAGGCGCTGGCGAGCATCGCCTCCGTGGCGCAAGTCACGCTCACCAGCCGCCATGCAGACGCAGCGCATGCGTGGAAGATCGAAGCCGTGGATGGCACACAAAGCCCCGCCGCTCCGGCCTCGCATGCCCAGGGCACCAGCATCGAGATGCGCGAGCTGTATTTCAACACCCCAGCGCGGCGCAAATTCCTCAAGAGCGAAAACACCGAGTTCGCCTGGTGCGACGAGACTTTCAAACGCATCGCCTTGTCGCGTCCCGATGTTGCGTTCTCGTTGCAGCACAACGGGCGCATGGTGTGGCAGTTGCCCGCGCAAAGTCTGGCGCAGCGCATCACCGCCATCCTCGGTGCGGAATTCGGACAACACGCGGTCGCCGTCGAACGCCAAATCGGCAACCTGCATATGTACGGCATCGCCGCCCTGCCTGCCTACTCGCGCTCATCGCGCGACGAGCAATACTTCTTCGTGAATGGCCGCTTCGTGCGCGACAAGGTGCTGATGCATGCAGTGCGCCAAGCCTATCAGGACATCCTGC
>JBAZYW010000264.1:0-3205 GCA_041659125.1 Gallionellaceae bacterium
GTTGGCTCGTTGCTGCCGGAGATCACGCAGCCTACTACACTGGAATTGGCGAATGGTAGTGCGTTGACGCTGGAGCCGCTGGTGCGCAGAGGCAAACGCTTGGGCGTTGAGGATTTCGATCCTTGCGTCATCGTGCTCAACAACGATCTTTCTGCGGGTGTGCCGGACATCTTGAAGAATCTGGAGCAGACCGTGCTGCCGCCGCTGGAAGCGGGCTGGTACGCGCGGCGCAAGTCCAAACATTTCGCGGCTTACCATCAGGTGAGCGATCAATTTTCCAAGTTGGTGGGTATCGATCCGTGGCTTATCGACCCCTATTTTGCCGTGTGCAACCAAGTCAATTTTCAGGAAAAAGTCGGCGAGGAATGTCTCGCCGCACAAGTGGATACGGTGTTGCAACAGATACGTGTGAAGTACGCCGAGTACGGTGTGAAGCACGATCCTTTCGTCATAGTCAAAGCGGATGCGGGTACTTACGGCATGGGCATTATGACGGTGAAGGATGCCAGCGAGGTGCGCGACCTGAACCGCAAACAGCGTAACAAAATGGCGGTGGTGAAGGAAGGGCTGCAAGTCTCCGATGTACTGGTGCAGGAAGGCGTCTACACCTTTGAAGATCTTGACGGAGCGGTGGCCGAGCCGGTGGTGTACATGATCGACCGTCATGTGGTGGGCGGCTTCTATCGCGTGCATACCGAGCGCGGAGTGGACGAGAATCTCAATGCGCCGGGCATGCGCTTCGAGCCGTTGGCGTTTGAGCAATGTTGCACCCTGCCTAATCCCGATTGCGCGCCGGACGATATGCCGAACCGCTTCTATGCCTACGGTGTGGTGGCGCGTCTCGCGATGCTGGCGGCTGCGCTGGAATTGGAAGAGATGATTGTCGCATGAGGCAACTCGCTGTGTTATTGCTGTCGTGTCTGTTGCTAGCCTCATGCGGCAAAGAACCCCTCTATCAAGAAGAAAGCTATGTTTTCGGCACCCGTGTCGAGGTCACTATTTATGGTGATGACGAGACTCATGCGCGCGCGGCTATTGCTTCGGTGATGCATGAATTTCAGCGTTTGCACGATCTGCTGCACGCGTGGAAGCCTTCAGAGTTAAGCACGCTGAATACCGCTTTTGCGCAGGGCAAAACAAAAGTCGTTGCACCGGAGCTGGTGATGATGTTGCAAGATGCCACACGCGTTTCTGCACAATCTGAAGGCTTGTTTAATCCGGCCATCGGCGGACTGATCCAGACATGGGGATTCCAGGCCGACGAATTCAAGGCGGCGTTGCCGGATGCAAATAAAATCGCTGCTCTGGTGCGGGCGAATCCGCAGATGAGCGATCTGGTCTTCGACACTTTTGGGGTGAAGAGCAAAAACAAGACGGTGCAGCTCGACCCCGGCGGTTACGCCAAAGGTTATGCGCTGGATCGCGCAGCGGACTTGCTCAAGCAGCAGGGTATCCACAATGCGCTCATCAACATCGGCGGCAATGTGCTGGCGCTGGGGCAGCATGGTTCACGCCCCTGGCGTGTGGGCATCCAGCATCCGCGCAAACCAGGGCCGTTGGCCACGCTGGAGCTACGCGACGGTGAGGCTATCGGCACTTCGGGCGACTATCAGCGCTATTTCGAATTCGACGGCAAACGCTACTGCCACTTGATCGACCCGCGCAGCGGCTATCCCGCACAGGGGGTGCAAGCCGTTACCATTCTCACGCATGGCGAACGCGCCGGTTTGCTATCGGACGGAGCTTCCAAACCGTTGTTTATTTCCGGCCTGGCGGGCTGGCGTGCTGCGGCACAGCACATGCAGCTCTCCGAGGCGATGCTGGTCGATGCCGATGGCGTGGTGCACCTCACCGCTGCCTTGCAGAAACGGCTAGAATTCACGGATAAGTCCACGGTCAGAAGAATCGAGCCATGAGTACGCCGCAAGAAGACGAGTTACAAAAAAACATACGCCGTGCCGCGAGCATGCAGGCGCTCAAGGAGATCCATGCCATCGTGGAGGATGAGCGCAAGACGGAAGCGTTGTTGGGACGCGTACTCCACGCATTTTTGCTTTATGGTTGGCTGGTGCTGTTGTTGCTTGCAGGGTTTGTGGCGCATTTTATGGGAGTGATCTAATTGGTCGGTGTTCTGTTAGTCACGCATAACGGTCTCGGCGATAGCTTGGTCGATTGCGTGCGCCATGTGATGGGTAGCACGCCATCCAATTTGAAAGTGTTATCTGTGCTGGCCAGCGATGATCCGCAGCACAAAGAAGCCGAAGGACGCGCGCTTATCGGGCAATTGGATAGCGGCAAGGGGGTGCTGATTTTATGCGATGTGTTTGGCGCCACGCCCAGCAACATCGCGCAGCGCTTGCAAGTGCCGGGACGCGTGGAGGGTGTGGCGGGCGTGAACCTGCCGATGCTGTTGCGGGTGGTGGTATGCAGCCGCGACAGACCCTTGGCTGAAATGGCGCAACGCGCGCTGGATGGCGGGCGCGAATGTATTGTTTTAATGAACTCGGAAGCGAAGGGCTGCAATGTTGCAACAAGATGCGCTGATAATTAACAAGCTGGGCCTGCACGCCCGCGCTTCCGCCAAACTCACCCAACTCGCTTCGCAGTTTCCCTGCGAGGTGTGGATGTCGCGCAACGGTCGCCGCATCAACGCCAAAAGCATCATGGGCGTGATGATGCTGGCTGCCGCGAAAGGATCGACGATTTCCATTGAAACAACAGGCGAACAAGAGCAGGAGGCGATGACCGCCCTGTTGGCGCTCATCAATGATTATTTCGGGGAAGGCGAATGAGTTTCGCTTTACATGGCCTTCCTGTTTCGCGCGGCATCGCCATCGGGCACGCGCATCTGGTGTCTCATGCCACGCTGGAGGTCACCCATTACGTGCTGCCCAAGCACTTGGTGCAAGAAGAGATCGAGCGCCTGAATGAGGCGTTGGAAACGACGCGCAATGAACTGACCGGACTGCGCGAATTGCGCCCGCAACAGGCAGCGGCTGAATTCGATGCTTTTCTGGATATTCATTTGATGATTCTGGGCGATGAGCACATCAGCAGCGCGGCGCGCGAAATGATAGTCCGCGAACAGTGCAACGCGGAGTGGGCGCTGAAGACTCAGATGGAGGAGTTGGTTTCCCAGTTTGAAGTTTTCGAAGACGCGTATCTGCGCGAGCGCAAGACCGATGTGGTACAGGTCGTCGAGCGC
>JBAZYW010000265.1:0-1155 GCA_041659125.1 Gallionellaceae bacterium
CTTGCTCGATCTCAACCTGAATATGACCTCAGCCGCCGATGTAGCGCAAGGCGTTATCGACCAGATTGGTGACGATGGAATGCAGCGCAACTTTGTCCCCATACAGCGCTACGCTGTCCGGCGAATCAAGCGTTAACTCAATGCCTCGCGCCAGCGCGCCCGACACAAGAGGTGCCAACAACTCGCGCACTTCGGCGGCAACATCCAATGTTTTCAGATTATCCTGACGATCCGAGTCGAGCCTTGCCAGTGCCACCATCTGCCGCACCAGATGCCCCGCGCGCTCAATGGCATTCTCGGCATTCTGCTGAGCTTCGGCGCGTTCTTCCGACGAGGTTGCGGCGGCCAGCACATGGGTCTGGTTGGCGATCACCGCCAGCGGTGTCTGCAACTCGTGCGCGGCATCGTGAACGAAAGCTTGTTCCTGCTTGATCTTGTGCCGCAGCCGCCCCATCAGTTCGTTGAGCGCATGCACCACCGGGCGCAACTCCTCATAACGCATATCGGAATAAAACGGAGTCAAGTCATCGGCGGGACGCTGGCGTAAAGTCTTGGACAGCGCGCCCAGCGGCTTAAGCCCGGAATGCACGGCAAACCAGGTCGGCAGCAGGAATAGCGGAAATGCAATGAGCATTTTGAGCAACAGATCGCCGAGCACTTCCATCACCACTTCGCGCTCGGATAGGACGGTGATCGAATCGAGTACGTCAATTTGGTAACGAGATGACGTGACGCTCGTAACGGAGTAGTTCCGCCCATGCCAATCGAAGGATGTTGCCGACGCCAGCCCGAGCGGTCTGTGCTCGGGCAAATCGAGGGATACATAAATACGCCGACCATCGTGCGCCCATACCTGAATGTGTGCATCAAGAGGTCGCTGCAACTGTCGCATCTGGGCATCGAACATGCGTTGCGCGCCCTCGGCGGCGGCACGAACCTGCTCATCGGTTTTGTATCCCTCCAGTACCTGGCACAACGAATTGGCAAATGCTCTGCGCCCCACATCCAGAACGCCGTCTTGTTGCCTGAAAAATTGGTAACCAATGACGGCGGCAAGCACCACGAAAATGAGCACGAACGAAAGCATGCTCGCAATCAAAATACGCCGCACCAGCGATTGTCGGAACAGGCGTTTCATAGTGCGAGCCTATAGCC
>JBAZYW010000265.1:1165-3184 GCA_041659125.1 Gallionellaceae bacterium
CGATACCGCGCACTGTCAAAATGCTGTCGCCCCCGATTTTGCGCCGCAAATTGTGAATGTGAACTTCGATTGCCCCGAAATCCACCGCGTCCCCCAAAGGTTGCAAACGCTTGGCAAGCTCGTCTTTCGACACTACCGCGCCGTCGGCGCGCACGAGTTCGAGCAAAATCTGAAACTCGCGCGGCGACAATTCAATCTGCTGCCCATCCGCTTTTACCGAGTGCAGCCGCGTATCAATTTTGATGCTGCCGGAGCACCATTCGTTATTCGCCTGCTGCGCATATCGCCGTACAACGGCGCGGATGCGCGACATCAGTTCGGCGGGAATGAAAGGTTTCAATACGAAATCATCCGCGCCGCCGTCCAGCCCGGCCAACCTGTCCTCAAGCGCCATCCGCGCGGTAATCACGATGATCGGAACCGTCAGCCCAGACTCGCGCCAACGCCGCAACAGATCAAGTCCCGAGCCGTCGGGTAGCGACAGGTCAAGCAGCACGCAGTCGTAAACATTTTGCCGAACATAACTGCGCGCATCCGCCGCGCGGCGCAGCCACTCGCAACTCATGCCCTCGGTATGCAGCGTCTGCCGCAGCGAACGCCCCAAATCCAGATCGTCTTCGATAAGTAAGATGTGCATGGACGTAGCATAAACGAAGTTGGCTTAATAAATCCCGACAAGTGAGGCTTCGCACGGCCAACGACGGCCTTAAGGATTTGCAAAGGTTTGCACGGGTAGGATGTACATCACCAGCCCGAGCGGCCCGATAAAAATGTGTTGGCGGCACAGATAAAGAAGGCCGCATGATGAGCTCGTTCAGGAGAATACGAATTCAGGGGCAAGGGCATTTGTTGCCAATAAATTTCATCAATAAATGACAAGGAATACGCATGTTGAATAACCGGGAATTAACATTTTTCAAATACATGTTCTTGCTGGCCGCCCTGTGGAATTTAATAGGCGCCTGTTTCGGATACTTTAATACTGCATATACTTTTCAAGGGCTTTTTGGCAGGGAACTTTCCGATCCTTTAATCCATGCAATTTACCAGGGTTCGTGGGGCACAACGTTTGTGTACTTTTTTGGATATTTGATAGTCGCTCACAATCCCGTCAAGCATCCCGGTATCGTGATCGTAGGTGGAATTGGCAAGCTCGGTTTTGCCGTTAAACTCCTGCAAATGTATTTTTTGGGAATTGCCAACACCTTCGTATTCATCATCATCGTCGGCGATTTCCTCTTCCTGCTTTTATTTGCGTACTACTTTGCCTGTCTGTTCAAGGCGAAGGTAAGTATTTTCTAATTTGGCGGTCGGCAGGCGAGATGCGATCAAACGCTTGTGAAATTTCATCCCCTTTCTTGCAAGATTCGTGTTCTGTGAAGTCATGATGATAAGAAAAGTGCTTCTGGTATTTGTATTTTCCGTGTTGCCATCCATTGCTGCATCCCAGGATTTATGGGAACTGAAGAAGGATAGTGACGGAATAAAAGTCTTTACTCGATTTGAATCCAGAAGCCCTTACCTGTCGTTCAAAGCGGTCACTCTGTCCAATGCAAACAGCAAGTTGATAGCCGAGGTATTGAAAGATATTGGAGGTTATGTGAGCTGGTTTGCCTATGCGGAAAAAGTTGAATTGCTAGGAAACAGTTCGCACGAAAAATTTGTATATATGGAAACTCGGTTTCCTTGGCCATTCAAGAATGGAGACATGATTTACAGAATGACCTTCGCAACTGAGGGAAATGCAACCACCAAGGTGACATTGGAAGGGGTTCCCGATTACCTGCCCCCCGTCGCGGGAATTACCAGAATGAAAAAAGCGAACGGTTACATCCTTCTTAAACCTGTAGGTGACAAAACAGAAGTCACGTATTACATGCACACGGATATCGGTGGAGAGATACCGGTTTGGATGGCCAATAGTCACATTGATAATCTGCCATATCTGACCTTGAGCAAATTGAAAAATATTGTTAACACCCCGCAACCCATTGCGCATTAATGCCGCCATCGCAGGGC
>JBAZYW010000266.1:0-3176 GCA_041659125.1 Gallionellaceae bacterium
TGGTGATGCAGGATGGCTCTGCATACGTGTGCCGGGAGCATCCAGCTGCGCGTCAGCATATTGCCGACCACGGTGTGGCTGGTGGAAAAAATCTCATTTTCAACATCGCAGATAGACTTGCCCAGCTTGCATTGCGCCATTACATTTTCGCGGTACTCGGGAAACTTCATCATGAGTACCGGTATGCCGCAGTCGTGGAACAGTGCCGTGATGTAGGCATCGTCTTTGGACACGGTGGGGAATTTGGCAGCGATCTTTTCAGCGATGGTCGCTGCTAAACTTGAGCGCTCCCAGAATTTTTCAAAGCTTTGTGATCCGCCTTCCATGCTTTGGCGCAAAGAGATATTTTGTACCAGGTTCAGCGTGTTCTGCATGCCCAACACGCTGACAGCCTGAAACACCGAGGTTACCTTGCTTCTGAGTCCGATAAAAGGCGAGTTGGCCAATTTGAGCAGCGGGCCCACGACACCGGCATCGCGGCTGATCAAATGTGCGAGGTTGGCAAGATCGGCAGACGGATGTTTCGCCTCGCGCATGATGGAGGTCAGCGAGGCAGGGCAGGGAGGGATGGTGATTCCAAGTAAGGCATGATCGGTGATGTCATTTGATAGCTCTGCGTGCATTATCTTTCCTGCCTTTTTATGGATGCTGCATGGATTGAATTTTGTGGAGCGCATGATGCACAACACGGGGCGAACTCACAATAGGTAAAAATATCTAGTACGCGGCCTATATATCCATTGCACGGATGCGCGCAAAAGTGAATTTTTACAGGTGTCCTTGTTATAATCGCCGCTCAATTCCCCATAAAACCATCATGAAATTCGTACTGACTCTGTTGCTCGTTTTGTTGCCGCTATTTTCCCGTGCTGAAATCCTGCTCGTTCCATCGGCACCGGTCTTGGCTGCCAAGTCCTATGTGCTCTATGACTACACCAGCAATCAAATTCTGCTCAGCCAGAATGTTAACGAGCGCATCCAGCCAGCCTCTTTGACCAAGCTGATGACCGCTTATGTGACTTTCAGCGCAATCAAGCAGGGCAAGTTGTCGCTCACCCAGAAAGTCACGCCATCGGCTTATGCGCTACGCATTCAGGGGGAAGAGTCGCGTATGTTTCTGGAACCCGGCAAGGCGGTGAAGGTCGATGATCTGTTGCGCGGTCTTATTGTCCAGTCCGGCAACGACGCGGCGCGGGTGCTGGCCGAGGCCATCGCCAACCATGAGTTGGCTTTTGCCACGGATCTGATGAACAAAGAGGCGCTGCGTTTGGGCATGGTCAACACGCACTTCGTCAATGCAACCGGCCTGCCCGAAGAGCAGCATTACAGCAGCGCATACGATTTGGCGCTGCTGGCTGCGGCCATCGTGCGCGACTTCCCGGAGTTTTATTACATTTACGCGATGCGCGAATTTCAATACAACAACGTCAAACAGTTCAACCGCAACCAGCTGCTTTGGCTCGACCCCTATGTGGACGGCATGAAGACCGGACACACGGAAAGCGCGGGCTTCTGCCTCGTCGCTTCCGCCAAACGCGAGCAACACCGCCTGATCTCGGTGGTGCTGGGCGCGAGTTCGGAGAGCCTGCGCACAAGCGAGAGCCAGCGCTTGCTGAATTACGGTTTCCAAAATTTTGAAGTGTTGCCGCTGTACAAAAAAGATCAGCCGGTCAGCGCGGTGCGTTCATGGAAAGGCACCGAGAAAAAAGTCGACATCGGTTTTCGCCGCGACCAGTTCGTAACCATTCCCAAGGGCCAGCGCGAGCAACTCAAGGCGACCATAGAAACACAGCAGCCCCTGATCGCCCCCGTCGAGAAAGGGCAGAAGATCGGCGCTTTGAAGCTCAATTTGAACGGCAAGCCCTATGTCGAGCTTCCGCTTGTTGCATTGGATAGCGTGGCTGTGGCGAATGTGTTCTCGCGCGGCGTGGATACCATACGTTTGCTGTTTCATTGATGGAGGCTGAGATGACGGTATATTTGAACGGCCAGTTTCTTCCGATCTCCGAAGCCAAGATCTCCGTGTTGGATCGCGGTTTTATTTTCGGCGATGGCGTGTATGAAGTCATCCCTGTGTATTCGCACCGCGCTTTCCGGCTCGACGAACACCTGCGCCGTTTACAGCACAGCCTCGACAGCATCAAGCTTCCCAACCCACACAGCGATGCCGCATGGACACTGCTGCTCAACGAGCTGATCGCGCGCAACGCCCAAGAGGGGCGAAATCAAGACCAATATCTCTACCTGCACATCACACGCGGCGTGGCGAAACGCGATCACGCGTTCCCCAATCCTCCCGTGGCACCCACGGTGTTCGTGATGAGCAACCCGCTGACCACGCCGCCCGCCGCGCTGCTCGCCAGCGGCATCAGCGCCATCACCGCGCCGGACAATCGCTGGTTGCGTTGCGATATCAAGGCTATCTCGCTGCTGCCGAATGTGCTGCTGCGCCAGATGGCGATAGACGCGGGTTGCGCCGAGACCATCATGATCCGCGACGATGAGTTCATGACGGAAGGCGCTGCCAGCAACATCTTCGTGGTGAAGAACGGCACGCTGCTGGCGCCCCCCAAAGATAATCTGATGCTGCCCGGCATCACTTACGATGTGGTGCTGGAACTCGCTGCGGCAAACGGCATTCCGCATCAGGTGCGCAAAGTGCTGGCGAGCGAAGTGTTCAACGCGGACGAATTGTTGCTTACCTCTTCCACCAAAGAAGTGCTGGCCATCACGCAGCTGGATGGCAAACCGGTAGGTACGGGTAAGCCCGGCGCGATGTTCGCCAAGCTGCACGAGCTTTATCAAAATTTCAAACGGGACGTAATGCGCAAATGATTGACCCGAAAGATAGCCTCATCGAATACCCATGCGACTTTCCCATCAAAGTTTTCGGCGAGGCTCAGCCCGGCTTTGCCGAAGCCATCGCCACTGTCGTGCGAAATTATGATGCCGGATTCGATGCCGCCACAATTGAAGCGCGCAGCAGCAGCAAAGCCCGTTACACCTGCTTGACCTGCACCGTCCGCGCCACCTCGCGCGAACAACTCGATAATATTTATCGCGACCTGACTTCGCACCCGATGGTCAAAACGGCGCTATAGACTCTGCAATGACACCGCTCGTTAGAATATTGGGTCTCGTCGAATACCAATCCACTTGGGATGCGATGAAGACCT
>JBAZYW010000267.1:0-3143 GCA_041659125.1 Gallionellaceae bacterium
GCTTAAGCAACTCAAGATCGACCAGTCGTTCGTGCGCCACATCGGCACCAAAGCTTCCGATGCGACCATCATTCAAACCATCATCGGTATGGCCAATAATCTGGGCATGGAAGTGATCGCCGAAGGCGTGGAAACGCAGGAGCAGCGCGATTTTCTTGAAAGCATGGGCTGTATGCTTTATCAGGGATATTTGTTCGGCAGACCCGTTCCGTTGGAGGAGTTTATTCGGTCGTTAAAATGAAAATTGCACTGCACTCGCAGTAGCGTGGTTTCGTATCGACCAATAAAAAAGCTTGCATTGCTGCAAGCTTTTTTCATTTTTTGGGCAGCCTGAAATCAGGTGATCACCGTCGGCTTGTCTCGTCCCGTGTGTTGCTGTAACTCCGAAACCCGTAATGCAATTTGAATCAATTCTGCCAGAGCCACTTGCGCATCGAGATGATGGCGCGAGACATCGGCCTCGAACGCTTCCAGATATACGCGCAGCGTTGCACCCTCGGTGCCGGTGCCGGAGAGGCGGAAGATGATGCGCGAGCCGTCGGTGAAGAGGAGGCGGATGCCTTGGCTTTTGCTCACGCTGGCGTCCACCGGATCGGTATAGCTGAAATCGTCGCAGGTCTTTACCGTGTATTTGCCGAACGATTTTCCGGCGAGTGCGGCGAAGCTGTCGCGCAGGTGTTGCATCACATCGTTCGCGGCGGAGGTTTGCAAGCCTTCGTAGTCGTAGCGCGAATAGAAGTTGCGGCCGTATGTTGCCCAGTGTTCGCGGACTATGGCTTCCACCGACTGTTTGCGGCTGGCCAGGATGTTGAGCCAGAACAGCACCGCCCACAGCCCGTCTTTTTCGCGCACATGATCTGAACCCGTGCCGAAGCTTTCTTCGCCGCATAGCGTGACCTTGCCTGCATCCATCAGATTGCCGAAGAACTTCCAACCGGTCGGGGTTTCGAAGCAGGGAATGTTCAGCGCCTGCGCCACGCGATCCGCTGCGGCGCTGGTCGGCATTGAGCGCGCGATGCCCGCCAAGCCTTTTTTGTAGGCGGGAGCCAAGGTCGCGTTGGCGGCCAGCAGGGCGAGACTATCGGAAGGAGTGACGAAGAAATGGTGACCCAGAATCATGTTGCGGTCGCCGTCGCCGTCCGACGCCGCGCCGAAATCCGGCGCGTTGTCGCCATACATGATTTCCACCAGATCGTGTGCGTAAGTCAGGTTGGGATCGGGATGGCCGCCGCCGAAATCTTCCAGCGGCACGCCGTTCATTACGCTGCCTGCCGCCGCGCCTAAACGCCCTTCCAGAATATCTTTGGCATAAGGCCCGTTCACCGCGTGCATGGCGTCGAACTTGATGCGGAAGCCGCTTTTCAATAGCGCTCGAATAGCGGCGAAATCGAACAGCGCTTCCATCAGCTCGGCGTAGTCGCTCACCGGATCGATCACCTGCACCTGCATGTCGCCCAGCGTGCAGCTGCCCAATGTGTCGAGCGATACATCCGCCGCATCGAGGATGCGGTAGCTGGAAATCGTTTTGCTCTTGGCGAAAATGGCGTCGGTGACCGTCTCGGTGGCGGGGCCGCCGTTGCTGCCGTTGTATTTGATGCCGAAGTCTTCCTTAGGCCCGCCGGGGTTGTGGCTGGCCGAGAGGATGATGCCGCCGAAAGTTTTGTGTTTGCGGATCACGCACGAGGCGGCAGGCGTAGAGAGAATGCCGCCGCGCCCGACCAGCACTTTGCCGAAGCCGTTGGCTGCCGCCATTTTCAGGATGATCTGGATCGCGGTGCGGTTGTAATAGCGTCCGTCGCCGCCCACCACCAGCGTCGCGCCTTTGGGGGCGGCAATGCTGTCGAAAATGGACTGCACGAAATTTTCCAGATAGTGCGGCTGCTGGAACACCGGCACCTTTTTGCGCAGACCGGAGGTGCCGGGCTTCTGGTCGGAAAAGGGTTGGGTGGAAACGTTACGGATGCTCATGTCATTCCTTGTTGGTATTTATGCTGAGAACATCATACCATCGCATCCCGATGAATTTTGTTACCAGCATGTTGCGCTGTAGCGAATGTGCAGGATAATCAGCGGCATCTTACGGACTCCCCCACTCATGACTTCCAGCACTGCCCAACAAATCCTGCGCGACACTTTCGGCTACGCCTCGTTTCGCGGTGCGCAGCAGTCCATCGTCGAGCATGTGGTCAATGGCGGCGATGCGCTGGTGCTGATGCCCACCGGCGGCGGCAAGTCGTTGTGCTACCAGATTCCGGCATTGCTGCGCGAAGGAGTGGGTATCGTGGTGTCGCCGCTGATTGCGCTGATGCAGGATCAAGTGGATGCGCTCAAGCAGCTCGGCGTATCGGCCGCGTTTCTCAATTCTAGTCTGGATGCGAATGCCGCGCGCGAAGTGTCGCAGCAGTTGCTGCGCGGGGAATTGAAGCTGTTGTATGTCGCGCCGGAACGTTTGATGACGGAAGGCTTTTTGAATCTGTTGGAGCGCTTGGAGCAGGACAACCGCATCGCGCTGTTTGCCATCGACGAAGCGCATTGCGTGTCGCAATGGGGGCACGACTTCCGTCCAGAGTACCGCGCGCTGACCGTGCTGCATGAACGCTTCCCCGGCGTGCCGCGCATCGCGCTCACCGCCACTGCGGATGCGCCGACGCGGCGCGAGATCATCGAGCGTCTGACGCTGGAACAGGCCGAGCAATTCGTCTCCAGCTTCGACCGTCCCAACATCCGCTATCGCGTCACGCTCAAGGATAACGCACGCAAACAGTTACAAAATTTCCTCGAAACCGAACATGCCGACGATGCTGGCATCGTGTATTGCCTGTCGCGCAAGAAAGTGGATGAGACCGCTGCATGGCTCAAGGAGCAGGGTTGGGATGCGTTGCCGTATCACGCGGGATTGGATGCCGCTGTGCGCAACCAGAACCAGCGCAGATTTCTGCGCGAAGAAGGCGTCATCATGGTCGCCACAGTCGCTTTCGGCATGGGCATCGACAAGCCCAACGTGCGCTTTGTCGCGCACCTTGATCTGCCCAAGAGCATGGAGGGCTACTATCAGGAGACAGGCCGCGCCGGGCGCGACGGCCTGCCCGCCAACGCTTGGATGGCTTACGGCTTGGGCGATGTGGTATCGATGCGCCAGATGT
>JBAZYW010000268.1:0-3139 GCA_041659125.1 Gallionellaceae bacterium
GATCGAGCGTGTGGGGTTGTTGCAATAATCGGGCTGCTGCGGCACAGACGAGGCCGGGTCGGACAATTCAGCCTCGTGTTTGGGTAGAAAATCGAGCATTTCTTTGGTGCGCCGCACGATCCACACCGGTTTGCCTTGCCATTCGATACTGATCATCGTGCCCGGCGCTATGGCACTGATATCCACCTCGACCGGCGCCCCCGCTGCTTTGGCGCGTTCGCTCGGCTGCAAACTCAATGCGAACGGTGCGCCTGCACCTACCGCCACCACGCCGCCCACCGCAGTTGTAGCGGCGATCAATATGCGTCGCCTGCTGTGATTCACATTATCATTCATGCCCGTCATCCCTTCTGTTAACGCGTCGATATTTAGCGCTCCCGGTAAGCGCTACGATTGCCTGTGCTTAATTATTTTTAGCGCCTTGCTTGACCCACTTGCGCAAGATCAGAATGTACTGGCGATCCAGAGTGCCGCTGCCATTCAGGCCCATCGGCATCTTCAGGCCATGATTGGTGCCCGTGAGTAATTTGGTGAAAGTGCTGGCTTCGCTATTGCCGGGAATAACGACGGCTCCAAATCTTGTGCCCTTCATCGTGCCTTGATATGAAGTCAGATCCAGGCCGCTCTTGACATAGCCCTTACCGCCCGGTTTATGGCAATTAACACAGTAATCTTCAAGAATTGGCTGCACGTCGCGCTTGAAACTCACCTCGACAGGCACGGGTACTTTGATGGCTGTCTGCTTTGGTTCTTCTGCGGCCAGTGCATTGAGTGAAAGCGTGGACAGCATCGCCCCGCCCAGCAACATTTTAATTTTCATACTTCCCCCGTTACAGCTGAGCGTCTGCCCCAAAAAAATTAGCGCTATAAAAACGCGCCGCATATTTGAATCGTAGCTGCGCAAATCCACGATGACTATAGGGGCATCATCTATTCTTTATCTAGGGCAAAACCCTAGCAACAAGCGGATCACAACGAGAGAACACAGGCTGGCAGCAAAGATCGTCCGTTTGCTGGAGCAGGGCAATGCTCGCCGCGACCCGAAGAGTGCAGACGAAAATGTCGGCGGTAAACGCGGGGAATATTTCAGGGATATTTATTTCATCACGGCAACGTTGCTCTTGGATAAGAGTCGTTGTGTATGGAACTTTTGAACCAAGAAAACCGGCTTGCGCCGGTTTTCTTGGTTCACTTGCCACGCATTATTACAAGGAGAGGATAAACTTGCTCAGAGATTGAATCTCCTCGTCCTTTGCGCCCAGGCCTCTTGCGGGCATGGTGCCTTGCTTCCAACCGAATGCGCCACCCTTGGTGATGTTGGCAATCAATGTTTTTTCAGCATCGGCTTTGCCGGCATATTTGGCAGCAATGTCTTTGAACGCCGGTCCAACCATTTTTCTGTCAATGGCGTGACAGGCGCCGCATTTCGTCCTGCCTTCCTTCGGCATATCCACTGCCAGTGCATTACCTGCCACCAACAAACCTGCAACTGCCATTCCTGCAACGATAGATTTCATATTTTTTCCTATGCGAATTAGATAAATAAACCATGCCTGTCCGGCGGGCACACGAGAAGCATGCGCATTGTTTCCGCAGTGACTACGGGGTACGCAACGGATAGGCAGCGCTCCATCGTAGACGCGCAAATTCGGGATGGCTATAGAGATATTCTCTATTTTTCATCTAGGCAAAACCCCTAGGTGAATCTAAAGACGTGCCTTCATTATTCCGGGCAGATTTTCACCGGATTGCACACCGCCAGACGACAAAACTATTTGGTCGACCCCGCTTGCGAAAATTTAAGGGTGGCATATCGAATCAAATCGGCACTGTTCTTCAAATTTAATTTGAAACGAATATTGGCGCGATGCGCTTCTATGGTTTTTTTGCTGCGGTTTGTAAGCAAGGCAATTTCCTGCGAACCTAAACCGGATGCAATCATTTGTAGAATTTCAATTTCACTGTGCGTTAACTGGCTAATCAATTGTTCCGGTTTGCGCTTTATGTTTCGATTGAGGAATAAAGAAGTCATGGGTTGGCTAAGGAATATATTTCCTTTCAACACCTCGCGGATAGCGGAAATCAATATTTCACCTGGCTCTTGTTTCATTACATAGCCGCGCGCGCCCGATTTTAAAGCTCGTTCGGCATAGACTTTCTCGTTATGCATGGAAACGACAAGCATGGGCAAATCCGGAAATTGAATATTCATTTTATGGATCAGATCAAGGTCGGCAACATCCTTGAGCGTCAAATCCAGCAAAACAATATCGATCTTCTGTGCCGTTGCCAGTATCTTCAAAGCTTGCTCGGCGCTTTCAGCCTCGGCAACCACCGCTAAATCAGGCTCCGAATTAATGAGCGAAGACATGCCTTGCCGTACCATGGCATGGTCATCAACCAGCATCACCTGTGCCTTCAAACTAGTCATACGAGATCCCTCTTTTCTAACAGCACTTCCGTGCCGCCTGCGGCAGGGAAATTAAATTTTAGTGTGGCGCGAATTAGATTGGCGCGGTATTGCATGAATTTTAAACCCATTCCATGTGATGCCTCACGTTGTACCTCAACATCGGAAAAACCACTGCCATCGTCCCGTATCGAGATGCAAAGAATATTGTCATTAAGGGAGAGGGCAATAGTCACGTGCTGCGCGCCGCTATGACGCACCGCATTGTTCACCGCTTCCTGCACTATTCTGAAAAGATTCAGCTCCAGATTGGTGTCGTCGATAACGACTTCATCGCGGCAAATAAACTCACAGGCAACGTTATGCGAAAAGGAGATTTCAGCTGCGTACTCCGTCAGCGCAGCCAACAGACCGCTGCTCTCAAGTTCAAATGGAACCAGTCCGTGTGCAAGCCGCTTGCATTCGGTGATGGCCTTGCGTGCTTGAGCAATAATGGAGGCGATATCTGCCGCCAAATTCTGGGTATTCGTCGTGACGGATATTTTGTTTTGCGTAGCTGTAGCCTGATAGGCTATGGCCGAAATGATCTGACCCAAATTGTCATGCAGTTCCCGTCCAACCGAACGCTGAAAATCTTCAGACATGGACGCAAGTAAATGTTCCATGTGTTTGCGCTGGGTGATGTCACGCGAAAAACCAACTGTTCCGAGGAGGGCTCCATCATCGCCG
>JBAZYW010000269.1:0-3133 GCA_041659125.1 Gallionellaceae bacterium
ATTTTTGCGCTGGTGCCCAGTTCGAGAATCGGGAACAGGTCGGTGAGGTAGTCGCGCAGCACGTTGCCGGTGACGGAGATGGTGTCTTTGCCCGCGCGGATGCGATCCAGCGAAAACTGGATGGCCTCTTCCGGTGTCATGACGCGAATATCCAGACCGCTAGTGTCGTGATCCTTCAGGTAGCGCTCCACTTTTTGGATGATCTGCGCATCGTGCGCGCGGTTTTTGTCCAGCCAGAACACGGCTGGCGTGTTGCTCAGGCGGGCGCGGCTCACTGCCAGTTTCACCCAGTCCTGAATCGGCGCATCTTTGGCTTGGCACATGCGGAAAATGTCGCCCTGCTCCACGTCCTGTTCCAGCAAGGTCTTGCCGGAGGCATCCACCGCACGCACTTTGCCGTTGGCGGGAACTTCAAAGGTTTTGTTGTGCGAGCCGTACTCTTCCGCCTGTTGCGCCATCAGGCCGACGTTGGGCACGGAGCCCATGGTCTTGGGATCGAACGCGCCGTGCTTCTTGCAGTCGTCGATGGTCACTTGATAGATGCGCGCGTAGCAACGATCCGGGATCATCGCTTTGGTGTCGTGCAGCTTGCCGTCCGTGCCCCACATCTTGCCTGATTCGCGGATCATGGCGGGCATGGACGCATCGACGATGATGTCGCTCGGCACATGCAGGTTGGTGATGCCCTTGTCGGAATTGACCATCGCCAGTTCCGGTCTGGATTTATAGCAGGCTTGAATGTCGGCTTCGATTTCGGCGCGTTTGGCTGCGGGCAGGGTGGCGATCTTGGCGAGCAGATCGCCGAAACCGTTGTTGACGTTTACGCCCAGCTCCTTGATGGTCGCCGCGTGTTTCTCGAACACGTCCTTGAAATAAACCGTGACGGCGTGACCGAACATGATGGGGTCGGAAATTTTCATCATGGTGGCTTTGAGGTGCAGCGACAGCAGCACGCCTTGCTGCTTAGCGTCCTGCATTTGCGCCTCGTAAAACTCGCGCAGGGCGCGGCGGCTCATGACGCAAGCGTCGATGATTTCGCCCGCCTTGAGCGGAGTCTTGTCTTTGAGCACGGTCACACTGCCGTCTTGGCCGACAAATTCGATCTTGAAGCTGCCCGCCTCGGCCACGGTGACGGATTTTTCGCTGCCGTAAAAATCCTTGTCGTTCATGTGCGCCACGTGGGTCTTGGAATCAGCACTCCATACGCCCATCTTGTGCGGGTTTTTGCGCGCGAACTGTTTGACCGAAGCGGCGGCGCGGCGGTCGGAATTGCCTTCGCGCAGCACCGGATTGACGGCGCTGCCGAGCACTTTGCTGTAGCGCGCTTTGATTTCTTTCTCCGCATCATTTTGCGGGGCATCGGGGTAATCCGGGATGTTATAACCCTGCGACTGCAATTCCTTGATCGCCGCTTTCAGTTGCGGTGACGATGCGCTCACATTCGGCAGTTTGATGATGTTGGCTTCCGGCTTCAGTGTCAGCTCGCCCAATTCGGTCAGTTCGTCGGCGATTTTTTGGTTCGCGCTTAAACGCTCGGGGAAGTTCGCGAGTATGCGTCCGGCTAGGGATATATTTCTGGTTTCAACGCTAACGCCGGCAGCCTTGGTGAAGGCTTGCACGATAGGCAGCAGGGAATAGGTCGCCAGTGCCGGTGCTTCATCGACCATCGTGTAAATAATTTTGGGGCTAGTCATGTTTTTCTCAATTAGTTAATAATCAGTACGAATTACTTCGTATACTTCCACCATCTGCTGGCTAATAATGAAATAGCGATAAATCAAATGAGTCGCGTCCTGTTGTTCAACAAACCCTACGGTGTGATCTGCCAATTCAGTCGGGACGGACTGCATCCGACGCTGGCGGATTATATTCCCGTTCAAGACGTTTATGCCGCAGGTCGGTTGGATACCGACAGCGAGGGCTTGTTGCTATTGACCGACGACGGCAAATTGCAGCATCGCATCACCGATCCGAAACACAAGCAGCCCAAGACCTATTGGGTGCAGGTTGAGGGCGTGCCGGATGCGGCGGCATTGCAGCGATTGCAGCGCGGTGTGCAGCTTAAAGACGGATTGACGCTGCCAGCCAAGGCCAAACTGATGGAGGAACCCGAGAGCCTGTGGCCGCGTACCCCTCCGGTGCGTGAACGCAAAGCCATTCCTACGAGCTGGTTGGAGCTTACCATCCGCGAAGGACGAAACCGCCAAGTGCGACGGATGACGGCAGAGGTAGGGCATCCGACGTTGCGGCTAATCCGCTATGCCATCGGCGAATGGACATTGAGCGGTCTGCCAGTCGGGGAGTGGCGCGAGGATAAGTGCTAACAAAAGGTGGATGTTAGATTTTGTCAGTCGAACAACCTGCTGTGGTATAATTTCCCACGCAATATTGAAGGGATGTGCGTCCCGGATATTTGCAATAAATAACCCCGTAGATTCTGTGTAGCGGGGAACTTGTAAATAGGATGAGTAAGGTATGAATGGAGTTTGGCGGGGCTTGTGTTCGCACTTGCCTTCGATTCACTTTCAGTCGATATGTACGCTTCAGGCGAAGAGTGTGGTCTTGCTTGAGGGCGAGCTATGAAATATTTAACGATCATGTCGCTGATTGTGTTTCATGCGCTCGCCTCTACAGTCTATGCACAAGGCGAAGCGCCAATCCAGGTTGAAGTTGGATCATCTCTGGATACATTCGATAAAACCTATATTGCGAATTGGCGCAGCAATTATGTCGAAGCGGAAAAGAAGCTTGGCGAACGTCACGCTGTCTATGGTGTGTTGCGTGAAGTAGAGCGTTACTCAAAAAAGGACACCGAATTCCTTGCCGGTTACTATTATCCGCTGGCTAATCGCTGGACACTATTTACAGAAGGCAATGCGAGCCCATCGCACAATATTCTCGCCAACTGGTCTGGAATAGGGCAAGTTCAATATGCCTTTGATAAAGGCATAGGGGGGCATCTTGGCCTGCGCCATACTGAATACGATAGTGCAGTGATCAATATTCTGCTGTTCACCTGCGAGCGATATTGGTCAAATTATCGCGCTGCCTACACCCACTCGACCAGTTCGCTGGCAAATGCTGGGTATGCGTCGAATGAACGAATTCAACTATCCCGATATTACGATGACCG
>JBAZYW010000270.1:0-3098 GCA_041659125.1 Gallionellaceae bacterium
AATTATGATAGACCGTGATGGTTATCGCCCGAACGTCGGTATCATTCTGACTAACGCAAAGAATCAGGTGTTTTGGGGCAAGCGTATCCGCCAGGATGCGTGGCAGTTTCCGCAAGGCGGAATTCAGCATGGCGAAACTCCCGAACAGGCTATGTATCGGGAGCTGCATGAAGAGGTGGGCTTGCTTGCTTGCCATGTTGAAATTCTGGGGCGGACCCGTGATTGGATGCGTTATGAGGTGCCGCAAAGTTGGGTGAAGCGCGAGTCGCGCGGCAGTTACAGGGGGCAGAAACAGATATGGTTTTTGCTGCGCTTGACCGGGCGCGATTGCGATGTGTCGTTGCGTGCATCGGGGCATCCCGAGTTCGATGCTTGGCGCTGGAACGATTATTGGGTGGAAATGGACAGCGTAATCGATTTCAAGCGTGAGGTTTACGGCTTGGCATTGAATGAGCTCGTGCGTTTTCTGCCTGCGCTAAAAAGTCCTTCCGGGCGAATGGACAAGTTTCGCCAGGCAATCGCAAGCGTGCAGTCGCTCGGAAGATAATAGCCGGGGATATTGCTCCGCAAATCAACACAAGGTTAATCTCAATGAAGCAAGTCTTTTTGCGTACCGCCTCGGTCTCCCTGATATTTTTTATTTTCGGAGGCTTCAGTTCGAATCTGTATGCCGGCTGGTTTGATGTGGATGATTCGATCAGTGTGCCCGAGAACAAGAAGCCCAATCCCAATACTCCTTCGGTTAGATATGCTGCCACGATTCGTGTTGCGGGATATGTTGATGGACGGAGCGGTATGGCTCCCAAAAAGATCGGCATTTCGACCCAGCGTGTATCCGGTATCGTGGGGAAAGAGCTTGCGTTGGATTGCGATGTGACCGATTTCGTGTCGAGTTCGATCAGAAAACGTTTTGACGATGCCGGGTTCCAGTTTGTCGAGGGCGCAAGCGCATTGTTTGAGCTAAGCGGGGTAATCAAGGAGCTGACTTACAACGTCAATGCGCGGGACGAGCTTGCTTTCGCTATTGAAACGACCTTGAAAGAAGCGGCAACAGGCAAGGTGGTTTGGTCCGGCGTGGTTGTGGAAAAGAAAGAACACTTTGCCGGAGTCTCCGGGAACAGTAAAAGTGACATTGCCAATAATCTGCGCTACGAGATGGGCATCGTGTCGCAAAAGACCGTTGATGCCATTAGTGCCAGCTTGATGGCATCGCGTCCTGACCTGTTCAATTTAACTCCGGGAACCAAAGTGATTTCCGGTGTGACGGTGCTGCAAGCGGCCGGAGGGGGCGCGTCAGCACCTGCTGCTGCATTGACCAAGCCGGTGTCGGTTAATGGAACGCTGGTGTTGAACACCAAGCCAGTGCGCGCAAAAATCTATCTGGACGGTGTGTACTACGGCATGTCGCCGTTGCGTGCAGAGATCGAAGTCGGCATTCGCGAAGTGAGTGTGAAGGCCGATGGCTACAAGACGGTGGCGGAGAAAGTGTCCGTGCGCAAGGGAGATACCACCGAATTGGAATTGGTGCTCGAACGTTAGAATCAACTCGGCGTGAATAAAAAAAGCCCGCGTCATGCGGGCTTTTTTTACGGGGTGAAAATCAATGCTTGCCTGTGCTGCCAAAGCCGCCCGCACCGCGCTGGCTCAAGGGGAACTCTTCGACGATGTTGAACTGTACTTGTGCGACCGGCACGACGACCAGTTGTGCCATACGTTCCAGCGGCATCAGGGTGAAGGGGTGGTGGCCGCGATTCCACAGCGAGACAAATATCTGCCCCTGATAGTCCGAGTCGATCAGCCCGACCAGGTTGCCCAATACGATGCCGTGTTTGTGGCCCAAACCCGAGCGCGGCAAAATCATCGCGGCAAAATGCGGGTCGGCAATGTGAATGGCGATGCCGCTCGGAATGAGTTCGCATTGTCCGGGCTGTATCACCATGTTGTGGTCGATGCAGGCGCGCAGATCAATTCCCGCCGAGCCGGGCGTGCCGTAGCTGGGTGGCTGTTCATGCAAGCGTTTGTCGAGAATCTTCACATCCACTTTTTTCATTTTAATTTCCCTTTCTGGTAAAGCGTCGTGGCGTGGAGCAGCAGCGCCCGCGCCAAAGTAAGCTTGTCCGCGCGCGGCAAACGATGTTCGCCCGCGTCATCAAATAAGATTAGTTCATTGTCGTCCGCACCGATAGCATGCTGCGCTAAATTGGCTGCGAGCAACGGTAGCTTCTTGGCACGGCGTTTCTGTTCGGCATACTCGTGCAGGTTCTCGCTCTCTGCCGCGAAGCCTATACAGAATGGTGCGTCCGGCAGCGCCGCGACATATGCCAGAATGTCAGGGTTCGGTATGAGTTCCAGCGTCAGCTTGGCGTCGCTTTTTTTGATTTTCTGTTCGCTTGCCTGTGCCACGCGGTAATCCGCCACGGCGGCCACGCCGATGAAAATATCCACATCCGTCACGTGCTGCTTCACTGCCTCGAACATCTCGGTGGCACTGGTGACGTCCACTACCTGAACCGTCCGTGGACGTTCAAGCGCGGTAGGCCCTGAAATCAGCGTGATTTCCGCTCCCAGCTCCTGCGCCGCCTGCGCAATGGCATAGCCCATCTTGCCGCTGCTGCGATTGGTAATGCCGCGCACCACGTCAATCGCTTCGTAAGTAGGCCCCGCAGTGATGAGTATTTTGTGCCCCAACAGTAATTTTGGCTGGAAGGCGACAGCAATGTCATGAGCCAACTCCGCCGCTTCCAGCATGCGCCCCATGCCTTCCTCGCCGCAGGCTTGCACGCCGCTCACCGGGCCGAGCAGTGTCACACCGTCGGCGCTGAGTCGCTGCACATTGCGTTGTGTCGCCGCGTTCGCCCACATCTGTTGGTTCATCGCGGGGGCTACCAGCAGCGGGCAATTGCGCGCCAGACATAAAGTGGAGAGCAGATCGTCGGCTAGGCCGTTAGCCAGCTTGGCAATGAAGTCCGCCGTAGCGGGCGCGATCACGATAGCATCCGCCACGCGGCTGGACTGGATGTGCGCCATGCCTTTGTCGTCCTGCCATTGGTCGATCAGCACCGGATGCCCGGTCAGCGCCTGCATTGTGGTCGGAGTGA
>JBAZYW010000271.1:0-3072 GCA_041659125.1 Gallionellaceae bacterium
GTGTTTCATCACCTCAACAGCCATCTCCACGCTGCCTTCCCCGGTCAAAATGACTATGGGGATGGCATCAGGGTATCCGGCCATCTTTTTCATGAAACCGAGTCCATCCATATCCGGCAGGTTGTAATCGAGCAGAATCAGATCGGGACGCTTCATGTGCGGACTGTTATCGGCTACGCGCGCCAACCCGGCTTCCGCTGTCGAAAACATCTCCAGACTGCAATCACAATCTTTGAGCGCACGCTGGTATAGACGCTGGTCGTCTTCGCTGTCATCAATGACGAGAATGGTCGCAGTCATTGGGTGTGCTCCTTCATTTTCCATTCTTCGGCAGGATGGAAACGTTGAGCCAGTAGTCGGAGAGGCGTGCAATCGCGAGTACGAATCCTTCAAAATCCACCGGCTTCTGCACATAAGAATTCGACCCCGCGGCATAACACTGTTCAATATCCTGCTCGGCATGGGATGTCGTCAGAACGACGACCGGAATCTTCAGCAAGTTCTGATCCTGTTTGATGATGCGCAGCACTTCCCTTCCGTCTGTGCCGGGCAGGTTCAGGTCAAGCAGGATGATGCTCGGGCGGGGAGCCGCGTCCGCTGCGGCAAACTCGCCGCGCTGCAAAAGATAATCGAGCGCCTGATCGCCGGTGTTGCAACGCCGGATCGGGTTTGCCAGATTGGCTTTTTTGAAAGCGCGCATGGTGGCAAAGTAATCGTCGTCGTTGTCCTCGACTATCAGAATAAGTTGTGTCTCATTCGCGTCCATCATTACCCTCCCCGCTCAAAGTAAAATAAAACACCGTTCCTTCACCGGGAACGGATTCCAGCCAGATATGACCGCCATAACGTTCGACGATTTTTCTGACAATAGTCAGGCCGGCTCCGGTACCCCCGCCGTATTTGTTTTGCTCATGCAGGCGTTTGAATATCCGGAAAACGTTCTCGTGATGCGACGCCGGTATGCCGATGCCATTATCGCGCACGTAGAAAACCGGGGTAGTTCCGCTCCGGTCGCAGCCAACCTCTATCCATTTCGAGGACTTGTCGTTGTATTTTGCCGCGTTGGAAAACAGATTCTGGAATATTTCCCCGATACGGATGGTATCGCCCCGCACTATCCCTAGGCGTCCATTGCGGCGCAGTTCGATGCCTTCATGCGTCCATAAACGGCTCATGTCTTCCGCCACCGCATCAACGACAGCATCCACATCAACCGGGGCTTTGACCAACTCCGCGACACCAAGGCGGGAGTAAAGCATCAGACTGTCGATCAGGGTGGATAACCGTTCCGCCAGGCGCTGGATGCTGTCGATGTATTGCTTGCCGCTCTCATCCAACTGGGCGGCGTGATCTTCCTTGAGAAAGCTGGCGTAGTTGTGTATGCCGCGCAGCGGCTCCTTGAGGTCGTGCGCGGCAATATAAGTAAATTCGTCCAGCGACTTGTTGAGGGCGATCACGCGCGCCTCCTGATATTTAGCTTCCTTCAATTCTGCGGCATATTTGGCGCGATAGCGATGCATGCCCTCGATGGATGCGCACACAATGATCCCGTCCAGCAGAAACACCATGTTCGACCAAAAGCTCGCCTGCAGGGACGCGCTTGAAAATGAATAAAAAGGCGGAGTGAAAAAAAATGTGGCCAGCAATAAACCGATCACCGTCGCAAATATTCCCGGCCAGAATCCGCCGATCACCACGGAAAGCGTAACGGCGGGAAAGAAGGTTACATACTGCAAGCTTGCGTTCACCGGAGCCATCGCCAGCCGCAACGACAGCGCAATACCCATAAGCACCAACACAACCACATAGGGGGAAAAGTCGCCGCGCTTGAGCTGCGCTTCGATAAACCGCTGTCTCAGCCCACAATAGAATGCCGTCAAATATTTGGACGTGTTCAATTTATTCTTATGGTGAAGGAAGATAGCGAACGTTAATTTTGGCAAACACTTTCATCCCTTCATCCACAATGGCGAGGATACCGATAGTGACACGCGTTGCTAAATTTAAATCATGCGGTTTCATGAAGTTTTCACGAATGAAGTTAGTGCAGGATGCTACTCTACTTCAGTCCTAAATATTGGCTTGGCAAGACGGCACCAATGGATGAGCATCATGAACTGATTTGACGCGTTCATCGTATGAAAAGCAAAGGCAGAAAAATATACTCGGAGTGGTATATTTTCAATACTGGTATTCCGGTATTTACCGATGCCGGTTCCTTGGCAAGCGTTAAATAATCCCCTTGCTGAGTCTAACTCTTCGCCGGCATCACTTTGAAAATTTGCGATTTGCGCCGAGTAAAATCAAACACAGATTGCCTGTGTTCGATTTTTTTCAAATCCCGCATGATTCCTCGTCGAATTCAGGAATGAAGTGCAATATTACCAACTCGACTCAGTTGCACGAATGGAAGATTGCATGCAACGCCTAGTGATGCTTAAAAACCACCACCCCGTGAACCTTTTGTGTTCCCTGCTTCAGTCCATAACTCACCCCGACTCCGGCCCCGTTCTGGGAAAATTGCCCATTCATGATGCCCGCCGTTGTTCCGCAAGTCGGGGTACAGGTGATGACCGGAGCACTATCTTTAAAACTCCCTCCCTTTAGAATTTGAATGTTGGCTGAAGTCGCGTTGAACGTCTTTGTCGCAACCGTCACGTTTACTGATGTAGTGATCGTTTGGTTAGTAAAGTTCGCGCTGAAGGCGGCTGAATTTAACACCCCAACATTCCCTGCATCATCGGTTGGGCTGGTATTGCCGACTTTAACGTAACTCCAAGTGCCGGTAACCGGCAGGCTGATTGTTTGCTTCTGCGTTGAAGTGGCGAACCAGTGCAAATTATCATTAGCAGTGGCGGTCACATTGCCGTGCACTGCGTCAGTCGCAGTCCAGCTGCCCTGCCATCGCCCCCAAGATAGACCGGACGATGCGTCATATCCGAACTCAACCTCTGTCGCTTTAGTGAAAGTCGCATTGTTGGTGCCGTTCGTTGCGGTTCCATCTGATGAGGGGGCAGAAAAAGATGTGCTGGAACTTCCAGTTGCAACAAGATGGATGTCGATGGCCGTTTC
>JBAZYW010000272.1:0-3035 GCA_041659125.1 Gallionellaceae bacterium
AGAGGTTGTGAATCATGGCTTCCTCATCGGCGGGGATAACCAGTGTAGGTTTGGCTCCCTTGCGTTCTATTCTAACCGATGCGGTGCGGTTGGCTTCATTATCTAACTTGAAGCCAAGGAAATCCAGCGGGGCGCAAATCTCTTCGCGTATGACCGGGGAGTGCTCGCCGATTCCGCCGGTAAACACGAGTGCATCGATGCCGCCGGATTTGGCCGCTAGGCTACCGATGGCGGCGCGCACTTGGCGGCAAAAATAGTTGATCGCAAATTTTGCCTGTGCGCTGTCGCTGGCAAGTAGATTGCTCATTTCACTGCTCTCACCGTTGGACAAGGCGAGTAAACCCATCTTGTGAAAAACGATGTCGCTCAACTGCGTGGCGTCGTAGCGCTTGGACAGTTCCAGCATTACGCCGGGATCAATGTCGCCGCTGCGCGTGCCCATGGTAATGCCGCCCGCCGGAGTGTAGCCCATCGTGGTATCGACAGATTTTAGATTTTCCAATAGACACAAACTCGCGCCGCTGCCCAGATGTGCCACGACGATCTTGCCGTGCGCGGCTTCGTCAAGAATAGCGGTGAGTTGCGATGCGATGTAAGCGTAATTGAGGCCGTGGAAGCCGAAACGGCGCAGCCCGAATTCTTGCGGGATCGGCAAGTGTCTCGCCAATTCGGGCATGGTGGTATGGAACGCAGTGTCGAAGCAAGCGATTTGCGGCACATCGAAACGTTGTCTGCATAAATCCAGCCCCATCAAATTTCCCGGCAGATGCAGCGGAGCGAGGTTAATGATTTTTTCCAGTCTTGTGCGCTCTGTCGAATCCACCAAGCGAGCCGCATCCACGATCTCACCTCCATGTACGAAGCGATGACCGATGATGGACGGTGCATGCCCGTCCAATTCATTCATCAACTGATCGAACGCCGGCGCATGATCGCGCAGATGGTCGTAGCGAAAATTTCGCCGCGAACCGTCGGCGGCGAACAGACTGGCTTTGATCGAAGATGAGCCACTGTTGATGGTTAGGATAGTTTTCATAGCAAGTCGTTAGCTGTTAGTCGCTAGTCGTTAGTTACAAGCCGGAAACTGGCGACTAACGTCTAGCGGCTAACGACTGTTTTTAATAAGGCCAAGTCCAGTTGTCCACTTCCGGCAAGTCGATACCATGCTCGTATGCGTAGTTGCGGCAATCGAGCTGTATGTTCAGCATTTTCTCTTTGACGTGTGCTCCAGCGACATGCAGTGCGGGAATGCGGTCGATCACGTCGATCACCAGACTGAAGCGGTCAATCTGATTCTGGATGGCCAATTCCAGCGGCGTGTTGATACTGCCTTTTTCCTTGTAGCCGCGCACATGCCAGTTCTTGTGGTTGTTGCGGCGATAAGCCAAGCGGTGGATCAGCCAAGGGTAGCCGTGGAAGTTGAACATGACCGGCTTATCCATAGTGAACAGGCCGTCGAAATCTTTGTCCGTCAAGCCGTGCGGATGTTCGCTGGCCGGTGTGAGTTTGTACAGGTCGACCACGTTGATGAAACGTATTTTCAGATCGGGGAAATTCTCGCGTAGCAGTACGACTGCCGCCAAGGCTTCTTTGGTCGGAATGTCGCCCGCGCTGGCAATCACCACATCGGGTTCTGCTCCCTGATCGTTGCATGCCCAATCCCAGATACCGATGCCCTTGCTGCAATGTTTGGTTGCGGCATCCATGTCCAAGAACTGCAAGTGTTTCTGTTTGTCGCAGACGATGACGTTGATGTAGTTCGTGCTCTTCAGGCAATGTTCCGCGACCGACAACAGACAGTTCACATCGGGTGGCAAATAAATGCGCGTGACTTCCGGGCTCTTGTTCACCACCACGTCGAGGAAGCCGGGATCCTGATGGGTGAATCCGTTGTGATCCTGGCGCCACACGGTGGAAGTGATGAGCAGGTTCAAAGAAGAAACCGGCGCGCGCCACGGCACATCTTTGGACATGGCCAGCCACTTGGCGTGCTGGTTGAACATCGAGTCGATGACGTGGACGAAGGCTTCGTAAGTGGAGAAGAAGCCGTGACGACCGCTGAGCAGATAACCTTCCAGCCAGCCTTCCAGCGTATGTTCGGACAGCATCTCCATCACGCGGCCATCCGGCGACAGTTCGCCGCCACCCGCATCTTCCGGCAGGTAGTCGGCAAGCCAGGTTTTTTTGCTGACTTCGTATACGTTATCCAGTTTGTTCGAACTGTTTTCGTCCGGACCGAACACGCGGAAATTGGTCATGTTGTCGCGCATGATATCGCGCAGAAATTTGCCTAATGGACGGGTATTCTCGGCAGTCGTCGTGCCCGGTTTGGTGACTGCAATACCGTAGTCTTTGCAGCTGGGCATGTGCAGCGCTTTGCGCAGCAAACCACCGTTGGCATGATGATTGGCACTCATGCGGCGATTGCCTTTAGGCGCCAGCGCTTTTAGCTCGGGTATCAGCGCGCCGTTGGCATCAAACAACTCGGACGCTTTGTAACTCTTCAGCCATTCTTCCAGCTTGGCGAAATGCTCCGGAGTTTTTACGTCGCCGATGGGCACTTGGTGCGAGCGCCAGAAACCTTCCACTTTTTTGCCGTCCACTTCTTTCGGGCCGGTCCAACCTTTAGGCGAGCGCAGCACGATCATCGGCCAGCGCGGGCGAACCGGTTTGCCGCTGCTGCGCGCTTCCTGTTGCACGCGGCGAATTTCCAGCACGCAGGCTTCCATCGTGGCGGCCATTGCCTGATGCATGGTCTCGGGGTCGTTGCCTTCCACAAAATACGGTGTCCAGCCATAACCCTTGAACAGGTTTTCCAGTTCCTCGTGCGAGATGCGCGACAGGATGGTCGGGTTGTTGATCTTGTAACCGTTGAGATGCAGGATAGGCAGCACTGCGCCATCGCGGATGGGGTTCAAGAATTTATTCGAGTGCCACGAGGTGGCCAGCGGAGCGGTTTCGGCTTCGCCATCGCCCACCATCACGGTTACGATCAAATCTGGATTGTCATACGCTGCACCGAACGCATGCGATAC
>JBAZYW010000273.1:0-3002 GCA_041659125.1 Gallionellaceae bacterium
GGGTGATGCTGCGGCTTGGCCAGTACAGGGGTTCCTCAAGCATTACCGCAAGGAATTTGAATACCACATCGAGCACAAGCGTTGCTTGGTGTAAGGCAGACGGATAGGTGAGCAATGATCAACATTGAAATTGACGGCAAGCGCATCGAAACGGAAAACGGTACTACCGTGATTGAAGCCGCGCATAAAGCAGGCATCAGCATTCCGCATTTTTGCTATCACAAGAAGCTATCCATCGCGGCGAACTGCCGCATGTGTCTGGTGCAGGTTGAAAAAGCACCCAAGCCGCTACCCGCCTGCGCTACGCCGGTGACCGAAGGTATGAAAGTGTTCACCGCATCCGAGCAGGCCGTGAAGGCACAAAAGGGTGTGATGGAATTTCTGCTGGTGAACCATCCATTGGACTGCCCGATCTGCGATCAGGGCGGCGAATGCATGTTGCAGGATATGTCGGTCGGTTACGGCGGCGGTGCATCGCGTTATAAAGAAGAGAAGCGCACGGTGTTGCACAAAGATATCGGCCCTCTGGTTTCCGCCGAAGAGATGAGCCGTTGCATCAACTGTACGCGCTGCGTGCGTTTCGGTGCGGAGATCGGTGGCCAGATGGAAATGGGACAGGCGTTCCGTGGCGAACATGCCGAGATCATGACCTTCGTGTCAGGCACGGTGAACTCCGAGCTGTCCGGCAACATAATCGACCTGTGTCCGGTTGGAGCGCTCACCAGCAAGCCGTTCCGTTACAAGGCTCGCTCTTGGGAATTATCGCGTCGCCGTTCGATCAGCGCGCACGACAGTCTGGGCACCAGTCTGGCCGTGCAGACCAAGAACAACGGCGTGTTGCGCGTGTTGCCCATCGAGAACGAAGACATCAACGAATGCTGGCTGTCCGACAAGGATAGATTCGCTTATGAGGGACTGAATTCCGCCGAGCGTTTGACCAAGCCCATGATCAAGCAAGACGGCAAGTGGCAGGAAGTGGAGTGGCAAGTCGCGCTGGAGTATGCGGCGAACGGACTGCGCCACATCGCCAACGGGGCGGGCGCGGAACAGATCGGCGCGCTGGCGACGGCGAATTCCACATTGGAAGAACTCTATCTGCTGCAAAAACTCATGCGCGGCATCGGCAGCGACAACGTGGATTTCCGTCTGCGCCAATCTGATTTCAGTGCCGACGACAAGCAAGCTGGTGCGCCTTGGCTGGGTATGACGATAGCCGACATCGGACGCGCCGACCGCCTGCTGATCGTTGGCAGTTTCCTGCGCAAGGATCATCCGCTGTTGGCTGCGCGTATTCGTCAGGCCGTCAAGAAGGGCGCGCAAGCCAATATCATTCATTCCGTCGATGACGACTTGCTGATGAAGGTGGCGAACAAGGCCATCGTTGCGCCGGATGCGTTTGTCGAGGCATTGTCTCAAGTAGCCAAGGGTGTTGCAGCAAAACAAACCGATGGCATCGCGGGCAGTCTTGTCAGCGGCGAGCGCATTGTTGTGCTGCTCGGCAACTTTGCCCAGCAACATCCGCAAGCTGCACAACTGCAAGCGTTGGCGCAACAAATTGCCGCCGCGACCAATGGCAAATTCGGTTTTATCGGCGAAGCGGCAAACAGCGTCGGCGGTTATCTGGCGCAAGCCACACCGGGAGCGAAGGGTTTGAATGCCGCATCTATGCTGGCGACCCCGCGCAAGGCTTATGTGCTGTTGAATGTGGAAGCCGAATTAGACACAGCGAATCCGCAGCAGGCTATCGCCGCGATGCAGTCCGCCGATCTGGTTATTGCGATGTCCGCCTACAAGCATCACGCGACGTCGTATGCTGATGTGCTGTTGCCAATCGCGCCGTTTACCGAAACCTCGGGCACTTTCGTCAGCACCGAAGGCCGCGTGCAAAGTTTCAAGGGAGCGGTCAAACCCTTGGGCGAAGCGCGTCCGGCATGGAAGGTTTTACGCGTGTTGGGCAATCTGCTGAAAGTATCAGGCTTCGATCAGGATACTTCCGAAGCCGTGCGCGACGAAGCACTCAAGGGCGTGGATGTTGCCGCCAAGTTGAGCAATGCGATCAGTGGTGTTGATATCAAAGCAGCTTCTGCAGCGGGCGGTTTGCAGCGCGTGAGCGATGTGCCGATCTATGCGACTGATGCGGTGGTGCGCCGTTCCGCGCCGTTGCAGGCCACAGTAGATGCAGCCGAGCCGCAGGCATGGCTGCACAGTGAAGAGTTGAGCAAGCTAGGCGTGCGGGCTGGCGCGACAGTCAAAGTCAGCCAAGGGCAGGGTAGTGTGAGCATGGCGGCAGCGGCCGATGATAAGTTGCCCAGAGGCGTGGTGCGTGTGGCGTCAGGCCATGCCACGACTGCTGCGTTGGGTGCAATGTTTGGAACGATCACAGTGGAGCGCGCATGATGGAAGCTCAGATACTGCAATTTTTACAGTGGTTCTGGAATCTGTTCGGACTCTGGGATTCGCTATGGAGCTTGGTCGGGCCGGCTTGGCCGTTGGTGTGGACGTTAGTCAAGATCGTGACCATCGTAGTGCCGGTGATGCTCGGTGTGGCCTATCTCACTTACGTCGAACGCAAGGTGTTGGGCTACATGCAAGATCGCGTCGGCCCGAACCGTGTCGGACCTTACGGTCTGCTGCAGCCGATTGCCGACGGCGTGAAGCTGTTCATGAAGGAAATCATCATTCCGACCGGCTCCAATAAATTCCTGTTTATTGCCGCGCCGATATTGTCCATTGCTCCTGCGTTGGCGGCCTGGTCGGTTGTTCCTTTCGCGGACGGCTTGGTATTGGCCAATGTGAACGCGGGTTTGCTGTACATTCTGGCGATGACTTCGCTGGGCGTGTACGGCATCATCATCGCCGGTTGGGCATCCAACTCCAAATACGCCTTCCTCGGTGCCATACGTTCTGCCGCGCAGATCGTCTCGTATGAGTTGGCCATGGGCCTTGCGCTGGTGTGTGTGTTGCTGGCGGCGCAGAGCCTGAAGCTGGGCGACATCGTGCGC
>JBAZYW010000274.1:0-2977 GCA_041659125.1 Gallionellaceae bacterium
GCTGGTGCTTGTCCTCATTGCTTACCATTTTTATTGCGGCAAATTGCTCAATGATTTTAAGCGCGGAATTAATACACACGGCCATGTTTGGTATCGCTGGTTCAATGAAATTCCTGTGATCATCTTAATGGTGGTCGTCATCCTTGTTACGGTAAAACCAATATGAACGAACAATTTTTTGCTCCCTGCCCGCGCGGCCTTGAGACTCCGCTTTGCAACGAACTGACCGAGTTGGGGGCAACAGGGATTAAAGCCACCGAAGGCGGCGTGCATTTCGCAGGCGACTGGACGTTGTGCTATCGCGTCAATCTGCACAGCCGCACGGCCAGCCGCGTGTTGTGGCGCGTGGCGACGACCAGCTATAGCACCGAGCAGGACATCTACGAAACAGCATTCGCCTTGCCGTGGGGTGATTGGTTCAATGTGTCGCATACCATCCGCGTCAACATAGCGGCGATCCGTTGTCCGTTGCGGAGTCTGGATTTCGCCACGCTGAAAATCAAAGATGCCATTTGCGACAAGTTCCGCCAGCTCACCGGTGAACGCCCCAGCGTGGATACGCACGAACCGGATATGCGTATCCACGCCTTTCTCGAAGAGACGCGCTTCACGTTATATCTCGACACTTCCGGCGATGCCTTGTTCAAGCGCGGCGTGCGCCAATACACCAACATAGCGCCGCTGCGCGAGAATTTGGCGGCGGGCATTTTGTATCTCACCGGATGGAAGCCCGGTATGCCGTTGCTTGATCCGATGTGCGGCAGCGGTACTTTTCTGATTGAGGCCGCGCAGATGTGGCTGAACATCGCACCCGGTATCGCGCGCCATTTCGCGTTCGAGAAGATGAAAAATTTCAACGCCAAAAAATGGCAGGAGATACGCGCCAAGGCTATTGCGGCGCAAAAGCCCGTGAGCGTTTTGCCGATCTACGGCAGCGATCTGTACGGGGAAGAATTGAAGGCTGCGCGCCTCAATCTGGAAAATGCCGGGCTCTCGGAAGTCGTGACGCTCAAGCAGGCCAACGTGCTGGAGATTTCCGCTCCGGCAGAGCAGGGCGTGCTGGTGGCGAATCTGCCCTACGGCGAGCGCATGGGCGATGTGGCTGATCTGGAGCTGTTGTATCCGCAGCTGGGCGATGCGCTGAAGAAAAAATTCAGCGGCTGGAACGCATATCTGTTCACCTCCGATTTGCGTATGCCGAAATTCATCCGCCTTTCCGTTTCGCGCCGCACGCCGCTGTATAACGGCGCGATCGAGTGCCGATTGTTCGAGTACAAGATGGTGGCGGGCGGAAACCGCAAGCCCGCTTAGGATGCTGTGCGCCTGATGGGGCTCGCCTCGCCCCATTGCGGCATCCGGTCTTTGGAGTGCGCTGCCCGCGAGTGTTATAATCGCAAAAAACTAAGGCAAGATATTTAAAAACGCAGTGTTTTTAAATATCTTGCCTTTCCTCACACATTCGCCTGACTTCCTAAAAATTAGACGATTAACAGATCGATGGCGCATCTGTGTGTGCAACGATTGATTAGCAAGGAAGCAACCATGAGTTTGAAATGCGGTATCGTCGGTCTCCCCAATGTGGGCATCGTCGAAGTGCCCGATCCGCGCATGGACGAGCTGGCGAAGATCGTCAAGCCGCAGCGCATGCAGCCCGCCATTGTCGAGTTCGTCGATATCGCGGGCTTGGTTGCGGGCGCCTCCAAGGGCGAAGGTCTGGGCAACCAGTTTCTCGCCAACATCCGCGAGACCGATGCCATCGTCAATGTCGTGCGCTGTTTCGACGATGAGAACGTAGTCCACGTGGCGGGACGCGTCGATCCTTTGTCCGACATCGAGGTCATTCTCACCGAGCTGGCGCTGGCCGATCTCGCCGTGGTTGAGCGCACGATTCATCGCGACGGCAAGAAAGCCAAGTCTGGCGACAAGGACGCGCTGAAGCTGGTGGCGACGCTGGAAAAGTTGCTGCCGCATTTGAACGAAGGCAAACCTGCGCGCACGTTTGCCATGACTGATGAGGAAAAAGAGATCCTCAAACCGTTGTGTCTGCTCACCATCAAACCCGCGATGTATGTCGGCAACGTGCTGGAGGACGGCTTCAAAAACAACCCGCATCTGGATCGTTTGCGCGAACATGCCGCGAAAGAGGGCGCGCCCGTCGTCGCGCTGTGCGCCAAGATCGAAGCGGAACTCGCCGATCTCGACGATGCCGACAAACAGGAATTCCTCGCCGATCTGGGATTGGATGAACCCGGCCTAAATCGCCTGATCCGCACTGGCTACGAACTGCTCGGTCTGCAAACCTACTTCACCGCAGGCGTCAAAGAAGTGCGCGCGTGGACTATCCATAAGGGCGACACCGCGCCGCAAGCGGCGGGCGTCATTCATACCGATTTCGAGAAGGGCTTCATCCGCGCGCAGACTATCTCCTATGCGGATTTCATCGCCTGCGGCGGCGAGGCGGGCGCAAAAGAAAAAGGCAAGATGCGCGTCGAGGGAAAAGATTATGTCGTGCAGGACGGCGATGTGATGAATTTTTTGTTTAACGTCTAGTTGGGATTGTTTTGGAGTGCGGCGACATGTCGCCGCACTCCAAAGTAAAACGGAGTTGTTTATTCACCGTTCAGGAAAGCCAGCAGATCGTCTTTGAGTTCGGAGAATTCCTGTGCTGACATGTCGAAGTGCTTGAGCACGTCATGTTCAACTATATGCCACTCTTTATCGCGGACATTCAGGTGTTCGTCGGCGATACATTCCGCCATGTGCACCATGCCGATCAGGGTGCAGACATCCGTGCCCACATGCTCGTCCGTTGAGGTGAAGATGGTGGTGTCGTGGTGATGCAGGATGGCTCTGCATACGTGTGCCGGGAGCATCCAGCTGCGCGTCAGCATATTGCCGACCACGGTGTGGCTGGTGGAAAAAATCTCATTTTCAACATCGCAGATAGACTTGCCCAGCGTGCATTGCGCCATTACAT
>JBAZYW010000275.1:0-2889 GCA_041659125.1 Gallionellaceae bacterium
CTATCCGGTGTATCTGTACCAGCGCGGCATCAGCCTGCCCGACATCGGCTGGATCGTCGGCGTGTACGGCTTCGTCTGGGGCGGTTCGCAATTCTTCACCGGCAAACTGTCCGACCATGTCGGTCGCCACAAGCCCAACGTGTGGGGCATGTGGATCTGCGGCGCGGGCGTAGCGATGATGCTGTTGCAGGAAGGCATGGCGTGGTGGTCGCTCTCGGCCGCCGTCTCCGGCTTCGGCATGGCGTTGCTGTATCCCAACCTCTCCGCTGCAGTGGCCGACATTTCACATCCCAACTGGCGCGGGTCGGCCATCGGCATCTACCGTTTTTGGCGCGATCTGGGCTATGGCATCGGTGCTCTTGGGCTGGGTATCACCGCACATTTCAGCGGCACGGTAGAGGCCGCGTTCTGGTTTGTTGCCGTTTCAATGTTCTTGTCGGGAGGAGTTCTCTGGCTGTTCGGGGAAGAAACTCATCCGCGAATTAACTCCTCAAATGACCGCGAATAGCACCGGGTTACCCACCGTGATGTGGTGCCATATAAAGCAGTCAATGGAATAGTACGTGAGTGGCACTGGCTATTGCTCTGAAGCCAGTGAAGCAAACGGGGCAGATAATAAAATTTGGGAATAGAGAGAGAACGAGCGCTGCATCCATGCGACCTAGTCGTCACCCAACACCGGTGCCGGATCGCGCACTTCATTGAGCAAGTCTTCCGCATGCAACTCGGTCTCGGCATGGATCATCTTGATTAAGGCATGCGTATTCTCGCCCCCTTCAATCCGCAATTGCTTGACTCGCGCGGACGCATCCCGGTAAGTGTCGTGCTGCTCGATCTTTTGCAGCATCTTGATGGGGCGTGCGGTGATGCTGTAGATGAAATAGGGCATGTGCGATTCCGTCAATTAGTGCGCGATGTTACGCATCGGGGCGTTTCATAAAAGTGATGACGTTGGCGTGGGGCGCATTTTTGCTGGCGCAGCTGCCCTCGCCTACTCCGGCCAGCTGCTCCGCTTCATGCAGCAGGTTAACCACGTCCACATAGTGTTTTTGCTTCACCATCATCAGCGCCGTGTAGCCGCCTTCATTTTGTGCCAGCACATCCGCGCCCGCCTGCAACAGCGCCTCGACCACCGCAGTTTCGCCATAGCCCGCCGCCAGCATGAGTGGGCGCACACCGTAGCCGATGGGAACTTCGATGTTCGCTCCCGCGTCGATCAGCGCTTGCACCACATCTGCAAATCCGCGCTTGAGTTCGGGGTTATAGCAAGCCTTCATCAGCGGCGACCAGCCGAGTTTATCGCATACATTCACGTTCGCCCCGGCTGCGAGCAAGCTCTTCACCCGAGCCAAATCGCCCGCCTGAGCTGCGGCCATCAATTCATCGGACATACGAACCTCTGTTATTTCTTTACGGTTTTTTCCAAAGCGAGACGTATCGCTTCTGGCGCCTTCATGATGTTCATGAAACTGTTCTTGCCCATCATGCTCAGGTCGGGAAAGTCGATGGCGATGCGGAAGCGCGCATACAGCGCATACACTTTATTGCCCGAAACCAGAATCTCATAAGGAAGGTGCGCGGTCGATTTCACGTCGTGAAAATCAATCTCTTTCATGATGAACTGGTCATCCATGTATTTATTGTCAGCGCTGCCTTTCATCGCCACGCCGAACACGCTCTCTTGTTTTCCGGGAACATCCACGCGATAGACTTTGGACACACCGTTGCTGTTGCTCGCCAGTTTGGTATCCACAGCCCTTATCGCTTCTTCATAACTGCCGTATTCGGCCAGCACGCTGGGTTCATCAAAATATTCCATGCCAATGGTGTAGTGATATTTGCGCGCCTGTTTTGCTGTCATGCCCTGCGCACCAAACTCTTCCAGCTTGCCCAAAGCTCCGGCCAAGGAGGTAGCCACGGCGTTCAGCTCGCCTTTCATGCGATACACGTTTGCCATGTAAACCGGGTTGGTATAACTCACCTGCACCGAGTTTCCCGCCTCGGTCAGCGCCACGCGCTGCACCGCGCCGTAACCGCCGAACCCGGAATTTGCGGCATTTTTCTTCAACTCGTCGTTGGTGATAACGATAATGTTGGCTCCGGCAAACGGCGCATATTCTCCGGCCACGATGAATCCGGCCGCAGTCAGGGCTGCTTTCACCTGTACCGATTTCTCGGCCAGCGTTCCCGCCCCCTTTGAAGCCAGTACAAACGGTTTGAGTATCGCATCGGTAGCCAGCGCATTAGCGCTGACTAGCAGCAACAACGCGGACAGCAACATACTCTTCAACGTCATTTGTACCATCTTGCTTCTCCCTGTTTTATGGTTGGACTGCGGAAAATATTTAAGACTGTTGCGGATGAAACCACGCCAGTTTTTCCCTGAGCGTGACCACGCCGCCGACGATGATGAGCGTCGGCGCTTGCGGCTTTTCGCGCTCGGCAATGGCGGGCAGCGTCGCCAGCGTGCCGGTGATGACGCGCTGCGTGGGCTGGGTTCCGTGCTGCACGATGGCAATGGGGGTGCTATCCGGCATACCGTGTTTGATGAGTTCGCCACACAGCGTATCCAGCCCGTGCAAACCCATGTACACCACCACGGTCTGTTTCGGGCGCGCCAGCGCATCCCAATCCAGATTCATCGTGCCGTCCTTGAGATGCCCGGTGACGAACATGCACGACTGCGCGTAGTCGCGATGGGTCAATGGAATGCCAGCATATGAAGCCACGCCGGAAGCAGCAGTAATACCCGGCACGACCTGAAATGGAATGCCCTCCGCAGCCAGAGTTTCGATCTCTTCGCCGCCGCGCCCGAAAATGAACGGATCGCCGCCTTTGAGGCGCAGCACGCGCTTGCCTTCTTTGGCCAGACGCACCAGCAGCAAATTT
>JBAZYW010000276.1:0-1679 GCA_041659125.1 Gallionellaceae bacterium
CACGCTTTCGCGCAGCTTTTTCAACTGGTCGCGCAGTCCGGTAGCTTTCTCGAACTCCAGATTCTTCGCAGCTTGCAGCATCTCTTTTTCCAGCCGCGTGATCTCTTTGGAGATTTCTTTTTCGCTCATCGCCAGATACTTCGCCTGCGCTTGTGCGGCCTTGAGCTGGTTTCGCGCAACATCCGGCTCGTACGTACCTTCGATGATGTCCTTGATGCGCTTAATCACGCCCTGCGGGGTGATGCCGTGTACCTCGTTGTAGGCTTGCTGTTTGGCGCGGCGGCGATCGGTTTCGTCTATCGCAAAGCGCATTGATTTGGTGATCTTGTCGCCGTACAAAATCGCCTTGCCGTTGATGTGGCGCGCCGCGCGGCCGATGGTCTGGATCAATGAGCGTTCGGAACGCAGAAAGCCTTCCTTGTCCGCATCAAGTATCGCGACCAGCGACACTTCGGGAATGTCCAAGCCTTCGCGCAGCAGGTTGATGCCGACCAGCACGTCGAACATGCCGAGGCGCAGATCACGGATGATTTCGACGCGCTCTACCGTCTCGATGTCGGAGTGCAGGTAGCGTACTTTGATGCCATGCTCGGTGAAGTAATCGGTGAGGTCTTCGGCCATGCGCTTGGTCAGCGTGGTGACCAGCACGCGCTCGCCCGATTTCACGCGCAAATTCACTTCGGACATGAGGTCGTCCACCTGATGCGTGGCGGGGCGCACCTCGATCACCGGATCGATCAGCCCGGTGGGGCGCACCACCTGCTCTACCACCTGGCCCGCATGCTCGGCCTCGTAAGCGGCCGGTGTGGCGGAAACAAACACGCTCTGGCGCATCACTTTCTCGAATTCGTCGAAGCGTAGCGGGCGGTTGTCCATCGCGGAAGGCAGGCGGAAACCGTAGTTCACCAGATTTTCTTTGCGTGCGCGGTCGCCTTTGTACATGCCGCCGACCTGCGGAATCATCACGTGGCTTTCGTCCAGAAACATCAACGCGTTGGGCGGCAGATAGTCCAGCAGCGTCGGCGGCGGCTCACCCGCCGCGCGCCCCGACAAATGGCGCGAATAGTTTTCGATGCCCTTGGTGAAGCCGATTTCGTTAAGCATTTCCAGATCGTGGCGCGTGCGCTGCTCGATGCGCTGCGCTTCGACCAGTTTATTCTCGCGCTGAAAATACGCGATGCGCTCGGCCAGTTCAACCTTGATCGTTTCAATCGCCTCCACCACCGTGCTGCGCGGTGTGACGTAATGGCTGGATGGATACACGGTGTAGCGCGGCACTTTTTGCAAAATGTGGCCAGTGAGCGGATCGAATAGCGACAGCGTTTCCACTTCGTCGTCGAACAAGGTCACGCGCAACGCATGTTCGCTGCTTTCCGCCGGAAAAATGTCGATCACATCGCCGCGCACGCGGAATTTGCCGCGCGAAAAATCCACATCGTTGCGCTCGTACTGCATCTCGATGAGGCGCTTGATCACATCGCGCTGGTGCATCTTTTCGTTGTGGCGCAGATGCAGAATCATGCCGTGGTAATCCACCGGATCGCCGATACCGTAGATCGCCGAAACGGTCGCGACAATCACGCAGTCCTCGCGCTCCAGCAGCGCCTTGGTCGCCGACAAGCGCATCTGCTCGATCTGCTCGTTGATGCTGGAATCTTTCTCGATATACACATCGCGCG
>JBAZYW010000276.1:1689-2101 GCA_041659125.1 Gallionellaceae bacterium
AATTCGGAATACAACTGCGCCGCCAGCGTCTTGTTCGGTGCCATGATCATCGCCGGACGCCCGAGCCGCGCGATGACATTGGCCATGGTGAAAGTCTTGCCCGAGCCGGTCACACCCAGCAGTGTCTGAAACGCCAAGCCGTCTTCGATGCCCTCCACCAGCTGCGCGATGGCCGTAGGCTGATCCCCCGCCGGTTCGAATGGCAGGTGCAGGAGATAGGGGCTGTTGGGGAAGGTGATGGTATTCATGGTCGGTCACGTATTGTACGGGGAAAGATTGAATAGACAAACGAGGAAACGAGCCGGAGAATACAGCCACCGCAACGAGGCGAAAAATAATTTTGAATCCGGCACTATTTACTGCGTGCTAAAAATCAATGCGTGCCAACAAGAGAGGTAAAAAATGTTTACTT
>JBAZYW010000276.1:2111-2856 GCA_041659125.1 Gallionellaceae bacterium
AATAATTCTGATGCTATCAGTTGCAATCGTTCTGGGTGGGTGCGCGGCGACGCCGAAGATTCAACTCAGTAGTGGCAATATGACGATGGAGGTCAAGGCCAAGGTTCCAATTGTTTTAGCCGTGGACTACTCCAAGGACGGCAAAAGTGTCGCTTCTTTCGGAATGGATCAAACAGCGCGTATTTGGGATATGGTTGGAGCCAGGCAGGCAATGCTGTTCAAAGAGTCTACGCACGGTTATGTTGTCGGAAGAGTCGCCTATTCCCCTGATGGCAAGATCATTGCCACTGCTGGCATGAGTGGAAGGACGATATACAGCAACAACGTGACCATTCTCCGGTATATATCCACTGGCAAGGAGATCGGGAGGATCGACGGAATGGGCGGGGAATTGTCATTTTCGGCGGATGGAAGATACATCTTGGGAAATATCAACGAAGAAGACCGAACACTCAGATTATGGGATGTACAGACGAACAGCGTGGTGAGGGAATTCAATAATCCTTATGGACATGAAGGACATGGTCGAATTTCCCCAGATAAAAAATATATCGTTGCTTGGGGAGATAAAGTAAGTGATTCTGTAAGTCTGATTGATGTTGCTACGGGCAAGGAAATATGGAGGGAGGAAACTAATGGTGTCGCGGCCTTTTTGCCGGAGGTTCAACAGCTATTGATTGCCAGCACATCTCATGGATTCTGGAAAGGCGGCGACATTACAACATCTTTCAAGCTATACGACACT
>JBAZYW010000277.1:0-2845 GCA_041659125.1 Gallionellaceae bacterium
CATCAACGATGTCGCGCAAAAACGCTGGGTGCAAAACCGTCTGGAGGGCTCGCGCGGACAGGCCAATTATTCCGCCGGGATGCAGTTGCATATTCTGGAAAGACTGACGGCGGCCGAAACCTTGGACCGTTATCTGCACACCAAGTATGTCGGGCAAAAACGCTTTTCGCTGGAAGGCGGCGACACGCTCATTCCGCTGCTGGATCACTTGCTACAACGCGCCGGCAAACAGGGCGTGCGCGAGACGGTGATCGGTATGGCGCACCGGGGGCGTCTGAATGTGCTGGTAAACACCCTGGGGAAATTGCCGGGCGATTTGTTCGCCGAATTCGAGGGCATCCATAAAGAGCACCTGACCTCGGGCGATGTGAAATACCATCAGGGATTTTCTTCCGACATCGCCGTTCCCGGCGGTTCGATGCACATCACGCTGGCGTTCAACCCGTCCCATTTGGAGATCGTGAACCCGGTGGTGGAAGGCTCGGTACGCGCGCGCCAGCACCGGCGCGGCGACCACGACGGAGCGCAAGTGTTGCCGGTGTTATTGCACGGCGATGCGGCATTTGCGGGGCAGGGTGTGAACATGGAAACGTTCAACTTGTCGCAAACGCGGGGCTATCGCACCGGCGGCACCGTTCATATCGTCATCAACAACCAGATCGGCTTCACCACCTCCGATTCGCGCGACACGCGCTCGTCGCAGTATTGCAGCGATGTGGCGAAGATGATCGAGGCGCCTATCCTGCACGTCAATGCGGACGATCCCGATGCGGTGTTGCTGGTTACCGAGATCGCGCTGGATTTTCGCATGACCTTCAAAAAAGACGTAGTCATCGATCTGGTGTGTTTCCGCAAGCTGGGGCACAACGAGCAGGATGAGCCGTTGGTGACGCAGCCGTTCATGTATCGTTTTGTGAACCAGCATCCGGGGACACGGACTCTGTATGCGCGCCGCCTGGAAGAGCGCGGCGTGATCGCCGCAGGTAAAGCCGACGCGATGGTGGCGGATTACCGCCGCGCGATGGACGAGGGTGTGAATCCGATCCAGCCGATGTTGACCTCGGGCATGCACGAGTATGCGGTGAGCTGGGCGAGGTTCAAACAAAATGTCGCTTGGGATGTGCCGGTGAATACCGCGTTGCCGCGCGCGCGGCTGGAACATCTGGCGCAACGTCTGACCGAGGTGCCGCAGAATTTCAAGCTGCATTCGCGCGTGGAAAAGATCATCGCGGATCGGCGTGCCATGGGCAAAGGCGAGCTGCCGCTGGACTGGGGTATGGCGGAGAACTTGGCCTACGCCAGCCTGGTGAGCGAGGGCTATCCGATACGCTTGTCAGGCGAAGATTGCGGGCGCGGCACCTTCTTCCATCGCCATGCCGTGCTGCATGACCAGCAGCGCGTGCAGTTCGATCAGGGCTATCACATCCCCCTGCAAAACATCGCACCCGGTCAGGCCGATTTCATCGTGATCGATTCGCTGCTATCGGAAGAAGCGGTGCTGGGTTTTGAGTACGGTTACGCCACCGCAGAGCCGAATTCGCTGGTGTTGTGGGAGGCGCAATTCGGCGATTTCGCCAACGGTGCGCAAGTGGTGATCGACCAGTTCATCGCCTCGGGCGAAGCCAAGTGGGGACGGCTGTGCGGGTTGGTCATGCTGCTGCCGCACGGTTACGAAGGACAGGGGCCGGAGCATTCTTCAGGTCGTATCGAGCGTTATCTGCAACTGTGCGCGGACTACAACATCCAGGTGTGCGTGCCCTCCAATGCGGCGCAGATATTCCACCTGCTGCGCCGCCAGATGTTGCGTCCGGTGTGCAAGCCGCTCATCGTGTTCACGCCCAAGAGTCTGTTGCGCAGCAAAGATGCCTCGTCTCCTCTGGCAGATTTCGAGACCGGGGGATTTCAGCCGGTCGTCGGCGAGGTTGACGCGCTGGATGCAGGCCAGGTGCGGCGCATCATCGTATGCAGCGGAAAAGTCTATTACGACCTTATCAAGTATCGGCGCGAGCAGGCGATTCAGGATATGGCCGTCATCCGGCTGGAACAGCTCTACCCGTTTCCGCACGAGGCATTCGTCGCGCAGATGGAGGCCTATCCGAATGCGACAGAAGTATTGTGGTGTCAGGAAGAACCGGGCAATCAGGGCGCGTGGCATCGCATCCAGCATTACCTGCTGCGCCACATGCGTCCCGCCATGAATCTCGGCTATGCGTTGCGCGCTTCGTCCGCATCGCCGGCGGCGGGTTATCTCGCCGTGCATAACGAACAGCAGAAAGCGGTGGTTACCGCAGCGTTCCGTTCCGATCTCAATCAAACAAATAATCCAGGAGCAAGTCGCCATGCAAATTGAAGTTAAAGTTCCGCAATTATCCGAGTCGGTTTCCGAAGCGACTTTGCTCACTTGGCATAAACAGGTCGGCGAAGCCGTGGCGGAGGGGGAGAACCTGATCGACATCGAGACCGATAAAGTGGTGTTGGAACTGCCCGCCGTGAAAGCCGGGGTACTGACCAAGCTGCTCAAGCAAAACGGCGACAAGGTCACCAGCGGCGAAGTGATTGCCATACTCGATACCGAGGCCGTAGCCGCAACGCCTAAGGCGAGTGTGGAAGCTGCGCCTGCCGTTACTCCGTCGGCACGCAAATTGGCGCATGCGAATGATGTGGATGCGACCCAGTTGCAGGGCAGCGGACGGCATGGTGTGGTGACCAAAGAAGATGTTCTGAGTGCGGTGCAGAAACCAACGGCTGCAATTCCCCAGGCGGCCAGCGGAAGCCGTGTCGAACAGCGCGTACCGATGACGCGCATTCGCCAGCGTATCGCCGAGCGTCTGCTGCAATCTCAGCA
>JBAZYW010000278.1:0-2840 GCA_041659125.1 Gallionellaceae bacterium
ACTCTTCTACTAGCAGATCGAGTTTCTTTGCCAGCCACTTGGTAGTCGTGGCCTGGATCAGGATGGTCATCAGGATGGCAATAAAAGTGACCGAGGCAATGATGTCCGCACCCGGCGCTTTCATGCCGACCAGCATGCCGGCCAGCGCGCCGGGGATCACGCCGGTCTCGCGCGTCCAGCACATGAACAGCATCTCTTTCAAGCTCCACTTGGCGCGGCGATCGGGCAATGCGCACAGGAATACAGTGACGGGTCGTGCCACCAGCATGAACACGACCACAACGCCGACGCCCGCCCAGAGATATTGGTTCATCAAACCGAAGTCCACTTGCGCGCCGAGCAGGATGAAAATGAACATGCGCATGATGAGTGCGGTGGTCATCACGAAATCTTCCAGTTGATGGCTTTCCTCGGAAGAACGTTTGAAGCCAAGCGACTCCACATTGCCCAGCATGATGCCGAACACGAACACCGCCATAAAGCCGCTGGCATGCAGCCCGTCCGCCGCCATGTAAGCCGCTATCACGGCCATCAATGTGACCACCGGAGCAAACTCGGCGAGGAAGTTGAATTTTTCATGCGCGATCAACACTGCCGCGAGATAGCCGAGTATGCCGCCGATGACGATGCCGAACGATGCCTGCTTGAGCAGATCGATCAGCGCATCGGTAGCGGAAAATTCGCCTGCCCCCATCGCCACGCCGAGCACGGTAAAAGTCACAATCGCACCCATCGCATCGTTGAAAGCCGATTCGCTCATCACCGTCTGCGCGACGCGCTCTTTGATCTTGATCTGCTTGAACACCGGCACCAATGTCGCCGGATCGGTCGAAGCCAGCGTTGCGCCCAGCAGCAAAGCCACCATGACGGGAACGCCAAGGAAATAGTAGGCCGCTGCGCCAGTGATTGCGGCAGTGATGAGCACACCGATAGTGGCAATCACCACCAGAGTGATCCACACCTCTTTCAAAACTTTAAGTTTGATCGATGCGCCGCCGTCAAACAGGATGTAACTTGAACCGAAGATGAGGATCAGCTGGTTGATGGTCGAATCGGCCTTGATGTCCACAAAGCCCAGCATACCCGGGCCAATCAGCATGCCCACCAGCAGAAACACGACCACGTCCGGCACGCGCGCCAGGCGCGCTAGCAGCCCGGAAAAAGTACCGATGCCGAGGATGATGCCGAAAATGAGGAGTGTGTGTTTGGCGAGTTCCAGCGTTGCAGAAGATTCCATTTTTTCCCTTATCAGTTCTTATTCAGTCTTCGTCATCACCGGCGATGACACGGCGCGGCACGGTGGCCGGATCGGCAGTGATCGCGCGGTATATCTCGATACGGTCGCCGGGTTTGAGCGCTGCATCGAGTTCGGCGACTTTACCAAAAATCCCAACCGTACAGGTTGAAATATCAATACCCGAAAATTTGCGCAAGATGCCGGACTGTTCGATGGCTGCTTGCACTGTGGCGTCATCAGGCACCTCGATACGCAGCCAGAGCTGTTGTGCGGGTTCGGAATAAGCGACGCCTATCTGCATGATTTATTCTCCCAAGCAATAACCAAAGAAACGACAGAGTTAAATGATTTCATGTCACGCTTTGACATCACTTAAATTTGCTGCCGCTTCAACTGCCGCCATCCCGATGCGCGCTGCGCGACGCTGATCCAGCACCCGCTTCGCGGCCAGCAGCAAGCCCACCACCATGAAGCCGCCGGGCGGCAGGATCATCAGCAGGAAGCCTTTGTAATCCGGCACGATGGTCGTTTCCAAAAATGCAAAGGCCGGCCCAAGCAGCAAGTGCGCGTTGGCAAACAGCGTACCGCTGCCCAGCACTTCGCGCACACCGCCAATCAACATCAGCGACGCGGTGAATCCCAGCCCCATCATCAGGCCATCCCAGGCGGATTCGGCCACACCGGATTTGGAGGCGAAAGCCTCGGCGCGCCCCAGGATCGCGCAGTTCACCACGATCAGCGCGATGAAGAGTCCCAGCACTTTATACAGCTCGTGTGCCCATGCATTCAGCACCATGTCCACCAGCGTGACCAGCGTGGCGATCAGCACGATGTACACGGGAATGCGCACTTCCGCGCTGACCCAGTGACGTATGCTCGAAATGATCATGTTGGAAAAGACCAACACGACAGCCGTTGCCAGCCCCATGCCCAGGCCGTTGGTCACCGAACTGGTCACCGCAAGCGTGGGGCACAACGCCAGCATCTGCACAAACACGACGTTGTTGTCCCACAGGCCATCACGCGTGATGCGCGTATATTTTTCGTTCATGGTTTATCTCCCGCTTCATCCAGCAGCTTGGCGCGTTCTTTATCAAAGAACTCCAAGCCGCCCTTTACAGCCTTGACCACGGCGCGCGGCGTGATGGTCGCGCCCGCGAATTGGTCGAACACACCGCCGTCTTTTTTCACCGCCCATTTTTCCAGCGCGGGCTCACCCAAAAACTTGCCATCGAAAGCAAAAATCCATTTCGTCTTGGCGGGCTCGATCTTGTCGCCCAACCCCGGCGTCTCGCTGTGCTTGAGCACGCGCACGCCCAGTATCTTTCCTTCGCGCGATATTCCCATCACGCATACGATAGCGCCCGCATAACCATGTCCGGTCACGCGGTACACCACGGCATCCACCTTCCCGGCATGGCGTGCGCGATACACCGTCACATCTCCCTCGGGTCCGGGCAACACGAGTGTGTCTTGAGTAATGTCGTTATCGTATTGGCCGGGCAACACGATGGCCAGAGACTGCTTCAGATCCAGTAGCTCGGCGGCACGGATGTCCGCCTCGGTCGCCCGTGACGCGAACACCAGTGCCGCAGTCGTGAGC
>JBAZYW010000279.1:0-2784 GCA_041659125.1 Gallionellaceae bacterium
CCGATCTAGTAGTTTCATCAGTAATTTTGATTTTCAGGAGCACATGATCCAGTTATCTATATTCCACGTAGCAGTTCATTGATACCGGTCTTGCCCAATGTCTTGGCATCCACTTTCTTCACGATCACCGCACAGTACAGGCTGTACTTGCCGTCTTTGGAAGGCATGCTGCCGCTGACCACCACCGAGCCGGCAGGTACGCGACCGAAATGGATTTCGCCAGTTTCGCGGTCGAGAATCTTGGTGCTCTGGCCGATAAATACTCCCATCGAAATGACCGAGCCTTCTTCCACGATGACGCCTTCGACCACTTCCGAGCGTGCGCCGATGAAGCAGTTGTCTTCGATGATGGTGGGGTTGGCTTGCACGGGTTCCAGCACGCCGCCGATGCCGACGCCGCCGGAGAGGTGTACGTTCTTGCCGATCTGCGCGCAGGAGCCGACGGTGGCCCAGGTGTCTACCATGGTGCCTTCATCGACATAAGCTCCGATGTTGCAGTAAGAGGGCATGAGCACCACGTTTTTGGCGATGTAGGCGCCACGGCGCGCGGCGGCAGGAGGCACCACGCGGAAGCCGCCCTCGCGGAATTCTTTGGAGTTGTAGTCGGCAAACTTGGAAGGTACTTTGTCGAAATAGTTAGTAAAGCCGCCTTTGATAAAGGCGTTGTCTTCAATACGGAAAGACAGCAGCACCGCTTTCTTGATCCACTGATGAGTCACCCATACGCCGTTTATCTTCTCGGCTACGCGCAGTTTGCCTTGGTCGAGATATTCGATGACGGTATTGATGGATTCCTTCAATTGCGCATCCACATTGCGTGGAGTGATGTCGGCACGGCGTTCAAAGGCTTCTTCGATGATGGCTTGTAATTGCGGCATGGTTCTTCCCGGTTAGTTAAGTTTATTGATTAGTGCGATTAAAGTTTTTGAGTGAATTCGGTGATGCGTCGTGCGGCTTCCAATGTCTCGTCCAGATTGGCGACCAACGCCAGGCGGATGAAGTTCGCGCCGGGGTTGATGCCGTGTGCTTCGCGGGCAAGGAAGCTGCCGGGCAAAACGGAGACATTATAGTCGCGGTGTAGCTGTTGCGCGAAGAGCGTGTCGGCGATAGGCGTTCTGAGCCACAGATAAAAGCTGGCATCCGGTTTGGTGACCGGCAGCACCGGAGCAAGCAGGGTGATGACCTTGGCGAACTTTTCCGCGTACAGGTGGCGGTTTTCCGCGACATGCGCCTCGTCGTTCCAAGCGGCGATGGTGGCGGCTTGAATCGCCGGATTCATCGCGCAGCCGTGGTAGGTGCGGTACAGCGCGAATTTTTCCAGTATCTTGGCATCGCCCGCCACGAAGCCGGAGCGCAGGCCCGGAACATTGGAGCGTTTGGACAGGCTGGAGAATACCACCAGATTCTTATAATCCCCCCGACCCAATTGCTGTGCGGCTTGCAGCGCGCCCAGCGGTTTGTCTGCGCCGAAATAAATTTCGGAATAGCATTCATCCGAAGCGATGACGAAGCCGTAACGGTCGCTCATCTCGAACAGCGTTTTCCATTCCGCCAGCGGCATGACTTTGCCATTAGGATTGCCCGGCGAGCACACGTAGATGAGCTGCGTGCGCTGCCACACCGCTTCCGGCAGTTGCGCGAAGTTCAGCGCGAAATCGTCCTCCGGCAAGGTGTTGAGGAAGTGGGGCGTGGCTCCGGCGAGGAAAGCCGCGCCTTCGTAGATTTGGTAGAACGGGTTGGGGCAGACCACCGCAGGATCGTTCTTGCTGCGGTCGATCACTGCCTGTGCGAACGCGAACAGCGCCTCGCGGCTGCCGTTCACCGGCAGGATTTGTGTCTTCGCATCCGGTGTCGGGATGCCGTAACGGCGCGCCAGCCAGTTGGCAATGGCGCTACGCAGCGCGTCGCTGCCGATGGTTGTGGGATAATTCGCCAGTCCGTCGAGACCCGCGACCAGCGCATCTTTGATGAACTGCGGCGTGGTGTGCTTGGGTTCGCCGATGTGCAGGCTGATCGGTTTGAGCGCCGTATTCGGCGTGACTTCGCCGAACAGCTTGGCGAGTTTTTGAAAAGGGTAGGGCTGAAGTTTGTCTAGATCGGGATTCATTACTGTTTCGCAACGTGCTGTAAATCAGCGCGCATTATAAAGGTCGGACGAGTGCCAACAAAACGAAATGTGATGCCGGTCATCGGTGTTTTGAGCGGCGCACTGGTGTGGGGGCTGATCTGGTATCCCTACCGGGGCTTGCAGGACATCGGCGTATCCGGTGCCATGGCCACGATGATCACCTATCCGCTGGCAATGCTGTGCGGTGCGTTCATGTTGCCGCGTGTGTGGCGCGAACTGCCCAAGGCCGGCTGGTGGGCATTGCTGCTGGTATTGAGCGCGGGCTGGGCAAATTTCGGCTACGTGCTGGCGATGCTGCACGGCGAGGTGATGCGCGTATTGCTGCTGTTCTATCTCGCGCCGTTGTGGACGATTCTGTTTTCGTACTGGCTGCTCGGCGAGCGTCTTAACCGTTATGGCTACTTGGTCATCGCCTTGTCGCTGGGCGGCGCGCTGGTCATGCTGTGGGAGCCCAAACTCGGCTTGCCGTTGCCGCAAAATATTTCCGAATGGATAGGGTTGTCGGCGGGTATGAGCTTCGCATTCTCCAATGTCGTTTCGCGCCGCGCCGCGCATCTGAGCGTGGAAGCAAAGTCGTTCGGCCTGTGGCTGGGGGCTGTCGTACTGACCCTGCCATTCTTGTTGTGGCAGGGCGGAATGGTAGGGGTGCTGACGGC
>JBAZYW010000280.1:0-2761 GCA_041659125.1 Gallionellaceae bacterium
CGAATTCCAGCCGGAAGAGATCCAACGCAAGATCGATGCGAATCCGTTCATCAAAGACAAGACACGCAAACCTCGCGTGTTGACCATCACGCAAAGCACTTACGACGGCGTGTTGTACAACGTGGAAACATTGAAGCAGATGTTGGACGGCAAGATCGACACGCTGCACTTCGACGAAGCGTGGCTGCCGCATGCCACCTTCCACGATTTTTACAAAGACATGCACGCTATCGGGCGCGACAGGCCGCGCGCGAAAGAGTCGATGATTTTTTCCACGCAGTCCACGCACAAACTGCTGGCGGGTCTGTCGCAGGCCTCGCAGATTCTGGTGCAGGACAGTGACTTAAAAAAGCTCGACCGCGACTGCTTCAATGAAGCCTATCTGATGCACACCTCGACCAGCCCGCAGTACGCCATCATCGCCTCATGCGACGTGGCGGCCGCGATGATGGAGCCGCCCGGCGGCACCGCGCTGGTGGAAGAGTCTATCGCCGAAGCGCTCGATTTCCGCCGCGCCATGCGTAAGGTGGATGCCGAATTCGGCGCGGACTGGTGGTTCAAAGTGTGGGGCCCGGACTATCTGGTGGAAGAGGGCATGGCCTCGCGCGAAGACTGGATGCTGAGCGCGGACGACCGCTGGCACGGTTTCGGCAAGCTGGCACCCAACTTCAACATGCTCGACCCGATCAAGGCCACCATCATCACACCGGGGCTGGATGTGGACGGTGACTTCTCCGACGAACTCGGTATTCCCGCCGCTATCGTTACCAAGTACCTCGCCGAACATGGCGTGGTGGTGGAAAAATGCGGCCTGTATTCCTTCTTCATCATGTTCACCATCGGCATCACCAAGGGACGTTGGAATACCATGGTGACCGAGCTGCAACAGTTCAAGGACGACTACGACCAGAACCAACCGCTGTGGCGCGTGCTGCCCGAATTCATCGCCAAAAATCCGCGCTACGAAAAAATCGGCCTGCGCGATTTATGCGACCAGATTCACGGCATCTACAAAGCCAACGACGTGGCGCGTCTCACCACCGAGATGTACCTGTCCGACATGGTGCCCGCGATGAAACCTTCCGATGCGTTCGCGAAAATGGCGCACGGCGAGATCGACCGCGTGCGCATCGACGACCTTGAGGGCCGCGCGACTGCCGTGCTGCTCACGCCTTATCCGCCCGGCATCCCGCTACTGATTCCCGGCGAAGTCTTCAACAAGACCATCGTCGATTACCTGCGTTTCGCCCGCGACTTCAATAAACGCTTCCCCGGCTTCGAGACCGACATTCACGGCCTCGTGGCGGGCGAAGAGGATGGGCAGCGCGTGTATTACGTGGACTGCGTGAAGTAAGTTCTTCAGGTTGTGGCAAACAAAAAGGCAGCGCTTTTGCGCTGCCTTTTTTATGTGGGTTGTCGGCGGTGAAATGTCACCGGCACAACAGTCGGTGGTACCATCTTCGAAACATGCTTTTTCATCTTGCCCATCACGTGCATCTCGCATTTCCTGCAATCAAATTCCAGCCTTAATTTTTCGCTGCCGTTGATGAGTGTCATCGGCTCCGCGCGCACTTGGCCTTGCACGCCGATGATGCCTTTGGCTTGCTTGGGACACAGGCTCAGGGAGTAGCGGATGCAGTGGCGGGTAATCATCAGCGGGACTTCGCCTGCTTCTTGGTGTGCCTCATAGGCGGCGGCGATGAGCTTTACACCATGCTTGGCGTAGAAGGTGCGTGCGGCTGAGTTGTAGACGTTGGCGAGGAAGGTGAGGGTTTCTTCCGGGTATGGTGCGGGCGGCTCTGTCGCGGCTTTACGAGCGAGGCGCGTGTAGGCTTTGAGGCGTGCGGCTTCGAGTTGGTCTACGGCTTTGCGGCGGAGTTTGTTTAGGATGGATGCGGGAGCGAACCAAGGTTGTGTCCATTTGATGGCGAGCGAAGCTGCTGCTCTATCGTAGGAGCCAGCTTGCTGGCGAAGCTTTTCGTGAAATTGCCGGTTTCCATTCGCCAGCGAGCTGGCTTCTACAGGGGCGGTAAGCTCGAAATCCGTATTGCCGAAACGTGCCAGTTGTTCGCGCACGTTGCTTTCTGCTTCCACCGAATTTTTGGCGGGCTGCTTTTCAAATGCGGTGCTGGCGGTGGCGGTGATGCCGTCTTCGTCTTGCAGCGTGAGCGAGAACCCATCCGCCGTTTCGGCGAAGGTGGCGCTGATGCCGATTTTTCTTTCGGCGGATTTTTTGGTGAGCGCTTGCTCCCATGCGTGGTCGCGGTTGCGGCTGATGGTGATGCCGACACGCAATCCCGGCAGTGCGTGCATGGGTTCATTCGGAAACACGCGCCATACTTTGCCTTTGTGCTCGACCACATTGGCCTGCAAGCCGGTCACTTCGCGCTTGTGCAGATAATTCAGGCCGTCGCCGTTGACGAGACTGTCATTCGTTTCCATCTCGAACCAGTTGTCGCCGACTTTGGTCACCGAGCCCAGCTCCAGTCCGACGAAGGTGGGCGTGTCGAATGCGCCGATGTCGGCTTGGCGTCCGTTGGCAAAATAATCCGTCGCGCCGCGATGGAAAGTTTTGTCTGGGTCGGGCGTGAACAGCAGTCTGGTTTTGCCGCTGGAGGCGGCGTGCAATTCGGGACACTCGTCGAGTATTGCGTCGAGCAGTTGGCGGTAGTGTCCGGTGATGTTCTTCACGTAAGGCGCGTCTTTGTAACGTCCCTCGATCTTGAAGCTGCGCACGCCCGCGTCGATCAGCGTGCGCAGG
>JBAZYW010000281.1:0-957 GCA_041659125.1 Gallionellaceae bacterium
GGCGGGCGCATTGCCGCGTGTGGAGATGTATTTCATATGATTATTCTCGATTGCTCAAAGCCAGTTAAATTTCTTCAACTAGAAAAAGTTGTGTCACCGCTGTAATAGAGCGGGCTTTATGTCCGCTTTCCGCACCGGATGGAATAAATATCGCGGAGCCTTCAGGGTAGCGCACCAGTCGCCCATGAAAGTCGATCTCCAACTCGCCTTTCAACACGATTCCGACATGCCCTTTTTCACACCAATCCGGTTCGACGAATTCCGAAGTGAATTCCAGCAGCCGAACTTGCTTACTTCCTTCGCGATGGGCTTTGAAGCGCGCCCCTCGTATCGAATCCTGCCAATCCAACTCATCGAACAGGATTCGATACTGCTGCATGTTATTTCCCCAGTTCTTCCATCCGCAACTTCGTCACCTTACCGGCCACCACAGTCAACTTCTCCATCTTCACAATGGCCGCGTTGATGCGTTTCTCGCGTGTCAGATGGGTGAGCATGATGAGGTCGGTCTGGTCTTCGCCTTCGCCCGGCTCTTTTTGAATCACGGCGTCGATGGAAATTTGTTCATCCGCCAGAATGCGCGTGATGTCGGCCAGCACGCCGGGTTTGTCCTGTACACGCAGACGCAGGTAGTAGCTGGTCTGCACTTCGTCCATCGGCAAAATTTTCAGATCGGCCAACTGGTTCGGCTGGAATGCCAGATGCGGCACGCGATTCAGCGGGTCGGCAGTGTGCATGCGTGTCACATCCACCAGATCGGCAATCACCGCGCTGGCCGTGGGTTCTGCGCCAGCACCTTTGCCGTAATACAGCGTCGCACCGACCGCGTCGCCCTGCACCAGCACGGCGTTCATCGCACCCTCGACATTGGCGATGAGCCTCTTGCTCGGAATCAATGTCGGATGCACGCGCAGCTCGACGCCATCCGGCGTGCGCTTGGTGATGCCCAGCAGCTTG
>JBAZYW010000281.1:967-2728 GCA_041659125.1 Gallionellaceae bacterium
GTAGCCGAGTTGTTCGGCGTATTTGATGTCGATCGCATCCAGCTTGGAGATACCTTCAATGTAGGCTTTGTCGAACTGCATCGGGATGCCAAAAGCTAATGCAGAAAGAATGGTGATCTTGTGCGCCGCGTCCACGCCTTCGATGTCGAAAGTCGGATCGGCTTCGGCGTAGCCCAAGCGTTGCGCCTCTTTCAGCACGGTGTCGAAGCTCAAACCCTTGTCGCGCATCTCACTCAGAATGAAGTTGGTGGTACCATTGATAATGCCCGCGATCCATTCGATACGGTTCGCGGTCAAGCCCTCGCGCACCGCTTTGATGATGGGGATGCCGCCCGCGACCGCCGCCTCAAACGCAACCATGACGCGCATCTTCTGCGCGGCCAGAAAAATCTCGTTGCCATGCGTGGCGAGCAGCGCCTTGTTCGCGGTGACCACATGCTTGCCATTGGCGATGGCTTTAAGCACCAGCTCTTTCGCCACGCCGTAGCCGCCGATGAGTTCGATAACGATGTCCACTTCGGGATCGTTCACCACGGAGAAAGCGTCGTCGGTTACACGGCATGCACCGCCCGTGACTTTTTTCGCGAGCTCGACATTGCGATCCGCCACTACGGTGATGCGGATAGGGCGTCCGGCGCGGCGCGTGATCTCTTCCGCGTTGCGTTGCAACACGGTGAAAGTACCGCCACCGACCGTGCCGATACCGAGGAGTCCTACGTTGATTGGTTTCATGAGAATGATTTCTTAAAGTTAAAAGCGGGAATGACAAAACCTTCGCGAAAATAAAACTTGTGCGCCTGTGCGCGCTGAGTACCCGAATCCAGCACCAGACCATTCGCCCCAAGACTGCGCGCAAATGCTTCAAGGTGCGCGATCAATGTGTGACCGACACCCGAAGAGCGGCGCGCTTCATCGGTAACGAGATCGTCGATATAGAACTTCAATCCGTCAAAAGTGTTTTCGTGCCAGCGGTAAACGGCCAACCCGAGAACAGCGTCGCCCTCAACCGCAAGCGCCATGCGCGCGTCCGTCAGCACCCTCGTCATCTTTGACGCGTAATCGTCCGGCAAGTGCGGGCGCAATTGACGATGCACGTTTTCGGCACGCGCCAGCCACTCGCTGCTGGCAAGTTGTCCACCTTCAGCAAATATTTCGACAATTTTCATGTCCCATGTCTCTTGCGGTAACTTTCCAAAAAGCGTGCGATGCGGCTGATCGCTTCTGTCAGGTCATCCGTATTGGGCAGGAACACGATGCGCAGATGATCGGGATGCGGCCAGTTGAAACCGCTGCCCTGCACGACCAGCACCTTCTCCTGCTCCAGCAGTTCGAGAATAAATTTCTGGTCGTTTTCGATCGGGTACATCTTGGGATCAAGCCGGGGAAACATATACAGCGCGGCCTTCGGCTTGACGCAGGTCACCCCGGGAATCTCAGTCAACAGTTTATAGGCAAGCTCGCGCTGCTTATGTAAACGCCCGCCGGGTGCCACCAGATCGTTGATACTCTGATAGCCGCCAAGCGCAGTCTGAATCGCGAATTGTCCCGGTACGTTGGAACACAGGCGCATAGAAGCCAGAATATTCAGCCCGTCCAGATAATCCTGCGCGTTCTTCTTCGCGCCGGAAATAATCATCCAACCGGAACGGTAGCCGCAGGCACGGTAATTTTTGGACAGACCATTGAGCGTGATGAACAACACATCGTCCGCCAGCGACGCCATCGAAGTATGTGTCACGCCGTCATACAACACCTTGTCGT
>JBAZYW010000282.1:0-2715 GCA_041659125.1 Gallionellaceae bacterium
GCGCAAGCTGGCGGACGGCAGCTATCAAGTTCTGTCTGCCGAACATGTGTTCAAAGACTATCAGTTCAGCACCGACAACAAAGTCGCCCTGCCGGAATGATGTGCAGACATTGAATAAGACACGAGGCCGTTGCGGCCTCGTTTTATTTTATAGCCTATGAAATCTTTCTCCTCCCGCCTCATTGCATGGCAACGTACACATGGCAGACACGGCTTGCCGTGGCAGGGCGCGGACGCTTATAGAGTATGGCTGTCCGAGATCATGCTGCAACAGACGCAGGTTGCCACCGTCATTCCCTATTTTCAACGCTTCGTAATTTCTTTTCCGAACATCGCTGCACTCGCCGCCGCAACGGAAGAGCAAGTGCTCGCGCATTGGAGCGGCCTCGGCTACTACGCGCGCGGACGCAACCTGCATAAAGCCGCACAGATCATCGCGGAAAAATATCAGGGCGAATTTCCGCGCGAGTTCGCGCAGATACTCGAACTGCCCGGCATCGGTCGCTCCACCGCCGCCGCCATCTGCGCGCTGGCGTATCACCAACACCGCGCCATACTCGACGGCAACGTAAAACGTGTGCTGGCGCGCTATTGCGGTGTTGAAGGATGGACAGGAGAGAAGCGGGTGGAAGAAAAGCTGTGGCAACAGGCTGAAGCGTTGTTACCGCCGCACGATGTTGCCATCTACACCCAGGCACTGATGGATATGGGCGCCACCGTTTGCGTCCGCAGCAAACCCAAATGCGTGCTCTGTCCGGTGCAAGCCGACTGCGTTGCATTGCAGACCGAGCGCACCGCCGAACTCCCCGCGCCGCGTCCGCGCAAAACCGTACCGGAACGATACGCCACGTTTCTATTGCTCATGCACGGCAACGACATCCTGCTGGAGAAACGTCCCGGCAGCGGCATCTGGGGCGGGCTGTGGTGTCCGCCGCAATTCGATGACGAAGACGCAGGCAGAGATTGGTTTGTGCGCAACGGAATGGATGCGAGCGAAGGAGAAAGATTGGAAACATTCACTCACACCTTCACGCACTTTAAATTGCACATCACGCCGTTGAAGATTCAGCTTGCGCGTAAACCTCTGCGTGCCGCGCAACCGGGCAGTGTGTGGCTGGATGTGGAAGAGGCGTTGCAGGCGGCTATTCCGACGCCAGTGCGCACTGTGCTACAGGAACTCACCCGTAGGATGGGTTGAGCAAAGCGATACCCATCAAAACCCAATGACCAACTACCGCCGCAGCGACATTGCCGGAGCCAGTTACTTCTTCACGGTAAACCTTGCCAACCGTTCGCAATCCCTATTAACTGATCACATCGCGCTATTGCGCGGTGCCTTTGAATACACTCGCGAGCGCCATCCCTTCATTGTCGATGCCATCGTGATATTGCCGGAGCATATTCACGCCATCTGGACATTGCCCGAAGGCGACAGCGATTTCGCGTTGCGCTGGAGATTGATTAAAACAGTTTTCTCGCGCGGCCTTCCGCATGGCGAGCCGCGTTCCGAAAGTCGGCAAAGTAAAGGCGAGCGAGGAGTTTGGCAGCGGCGATATTGGGAGCGCCTCATTCGCGACGAAGTGGATTTTGCACGGCATGTCGATTACATCCATATCAATCCGCTCAAGCACGGCTTGGTGTCGCGTGTGGCAGATTGGCCGCATTCGTCATTTCATCGTTATGTACAGGCGGGAAAATTGCCGATGGATTGGGCGGGTGATGCGGGTGTGGAATTTGAATGTGGGGAGCGGCGGAATTCGGATTGAGGTTTTGTAGGTTGGGTTGAGCGTAGCGATACCCAACATGGCGAATTGAATATCATCAGCGATGGGTATCGCTATGCTCAACCCATCCTACGCGTGCTCGGCGGCGCACAGGGGAACGAAAAGCGAAAGTCAAAAACACTGTGTGGACATTTCGTGCCCACGGTACAGATTGGGTCTGCAATAACTCGCTAATCCCTGAGTTTCAAATAAATTTTATTAGAGGAGGATAGTTTGCTGGATTGAATCTTCTTCCAAGTATCCTGCATGTTGAGTCTAGGCCAAAGACTACATATCAAATGCATGTGAGGGCCAACTATTGAATGATTAGAATTCTTCGCTGTATCTCGATTGTCGAAATAGAAGAGATACCAGTGCTCGTGACTTGGCGTATAAAACAAATGTGCAGCTAGTGCCCGCTGTTCATCAAACATATGAAATGTCTTGCTGACGAATTTGCGAGCAGCTTTCGTTTTGAATGCACCAACACCATTTTTCGCAATTGCTGCATGCTCTTCTTTACTAGGAATCACGTGACTTGGGATTTTTCGGTCAAAGTGATTCGCATATTTATATGGATGAAGGACGCCATGCTGAGCCGCGAGAATTAGCGCTGCAAAATCTGACCGAAGAATCACCAAATTCTTGCAGTATCGTTCAAGATCGCTTTTCTTTTCAAAATTGAAAAGCTCAAGTAATTTTGAAAAATCTGGTGAAGGATCATGCATATTTAGTACTCGCTGTCGTGCTACCCCCGACGATGTCGGTCTTGAGTTTGGGAGATGAGAATTTCCTATTCATGCTTCGACAAGCCCAGCACGAACGGTCTCAGGTGGTCATCCGCACGTACGGTCTAAACCAACAACCTCACTCGCCCCACTTCTTCATCAACTCCTGCTCCACCCCCAAATGATCCATGATCCGCGCCACCACAAAATCCACAATATCCTGC
>JBAZYW010000283.1:0-2703 GCA_041659125.1 Gallionellaceae bacterium
ATCGCCCTGCTGCCCACGCTGATCGCCGTGATGGTGACGGCGGTGATGGAGGCCGGCGCGATTAGCGCGGCCACGAAGCGGGAAGCTCCGGCAGTCACGGACAAACTCAAATAATTTATTAGTCCATCTAGCACGTCATTCCCGCGCAGGCGGGAATCCAGATGATCAAAAAATTCTCGCAAAGCGAGACTACATCTGGTTTTGTCCGCTACGCGGAATTTTTGTTTTTACTGGATTCCCGCCTGCGCGGGAATGACGGCGATCACGCCGGCTGAAATTCCTCGAACGCGCGCAACACTTCAGCCGCATACATCAGCGACGGCCCGCCGCCCATATACACCGCCACCGCCAGCATTTCGTTGACCTGCTCGCGCGTTGTGCCCATGCGCACCAAGGTACGCACGTGATAACCGATACAGCCGTCGCAACGCGTGGAAACGGCAATCGCGGTGGCGATCAGCTCCTTGTTCAGCGCGGACAACACCCCCTCTTCCATGGCCGATTTGGCCATCGCATCAAAGCCGGCCATCGGTGCGGCGGCTTCTTTGCGGAACGGGCCCAATGCCTTGCTGATGTCCTGGGTGATGGTTTTGAATGACTTGCTCATGGAATGCCTCTTCGGATAAATTTATATATTAGAATAATCTAATATATAAATTCCGGCAAGGTAAGTTTTCTTAGATCGCTTCCAGCTTGGCGTATTCCAGCGCCAGCCATTTGCTGCCCGCGCGCTTGAAGTTGATCTGCACGCGCCCCTGATTGCCGCCGCCTTCGGTATCGGTCACCACGCCTTCGCCGAATTTCTGGTGGAACACGCGCTGGCCGATGCGCCACATCGCATCGGGCGCAGGCTGCGGCTTGGGCGGAATCGGGCTGGCGGCAAACGCGGCGTTATAGCTATGGGTCTCGTAACTGCTGTTGCTGAACGTCTTGCGCGGAGCGGCGGTGAAGCGCGGCGTAATCCAGTGCAGCAATTCCTCCGGCAACTCGCGCAGAAAACTGGACACCAAGCTGTAGTTCGTTTGCCCGTGCAGCATGCGGCTCTGCGCGAAGGTGAGATACAACCTGCGCCGCGCGCGCGTGATCGCCACATACATCAGGCGGCGCTCTTCATCCAAACCGCCGTCCACGTTCTGGCTATTCTGGTGCGGGAACAAACCCTCTTCCAGCCCGGTGATGAACACGGTGTGAAACTCCAAGCCCTTCGCGGCATGCACCGTCATCAGGTGCAGCGCATCTTCGCTGTCGCCCGCCTGATGCTCGCCCGACTCCAGCGAGGCATGGGTGAGAAAGGCGGTGAGGCTGTCGTCTTCGTTTTCATGCACGAACAGCGTGGCCGCGTTGATGAGCTCGTTCAAGTTCTCCAGGCGCTCTTCGGCTTCGCGTTTCTTCGCACCGGTTTCATTCTTGTAGTGATCCACCAAACCGCTGTGTTGCAGCACGTGATCCATGATCTCTGGCAGCGGCAGATCTTTCGTAGCGCTACGCAAAGATTCGATCAGCCCGACAAACGCCGTAACCTTGCCGCCCGCACGCGCCGCCGCATCCCACAGCGTGGTGCCGTTCATCTTCGCGGCTTCCTGCAACTGCTCGATACTGCGTGCGCCGATGCCGCGCGTGGGGAAGTTGATGATGCGCAGCAGCGCGTTGTCGTCGTCGGTGTTTTCCATCAAGCGCAGATACGCCAGCGTGTGCTTGATCTCCTGGCGCTCGAAGAAGCGCAGCCCGCCGTACACGCGGTACGACAATCCCGCCGACACCAGCGCATGTTCCAGCACGCGCGACTGCGCGTTGGAACGGTACAGCAACGCCATCTCGGTGAGGTTCTCGCCCTCGCGTTTGAGCTGCTGGATTTCCTCCACGATAAACCTGGCCTCATCCACATCCGTCGCCGCTTCGTACACGCGCAGCTGCTCGCCGCCGCTTTCCGACGTCCACAAATTCTTGCCGAGGCGGTTGCGGTTGTTGCTGATAAGCGCGTTGGCCGCATCGAGAATATTGCCGTGCGAGCGGTAGTTCTGCTCCAGCTTGATGACATTCTCGACGTGGAAGTCGCGCAGCAACTCCTGCATATTGCCCACGTTCGCGCCGCGAAACGCGTAAATGGATTGGTCGTCGTCACCCACCGCAAACAGCGCATTGCTGCGCCCCGCCAACAGCTTCAGCCAGCGGTATTGCAGCGGGTTGGTATCCTGAAACTCGTCCACCAGAATATGCTTAAAACGCTCTTGGTAATGTTCGCGCAGTGGCTGGTTGCGTGTCAGCAATTCGTAGCAGCGCAACAGCAGCTCGGAAAAGTCCACCACGCCTTCGCGCTGGCATTGCGCGTCGTATTCCGCGAACACCTCCACCTTGCGCCGCGTGTACGGATCGTAGGCCTCCACCTCGCTTGCGCGCAGCCCCTGCTCTTTGCTACCACTGATAAAGTTTTGCATCTCGCGCGGCGGATATTTCTCGTCATCCACATTCATCGCCTTCATCAGGCGCTTGATGGCGGAAAGCTGGTCGCCGGAATCGAGGATCTGGAATGTCTGCGGCAGGTTCGCCTCGCGGTAATGCGCGCGCAGCATGCGGTTGCACAGCCCGTGGAAAGTACCTATCCACATGCCGCGCGTGTTGATCGGCAGCATCGCCGACAGGCGCGTCACCATCTCCTTGGCCGCCTTGTTGGTGAAGGTCACGGCGAGGATGCCGGAGGGCGAG
>JBAZYW010000284.1:0-2630 GCA_041659125.1 Gallionellaceae bacterium
CGAAAGGCGTTTGAATATGAATGATGTCGTATTGTTCGGCGCGGAGCTGGTCGAGATGCTGCATCACCCAACCGTATTTCATAAACCGATCTTCGGGATCGAAAGGCAAATAGCGGGAGGGGACGCGCAGGATGTCGGTTTCGTCCGCACTCGGGGTCAGATAATCGGGGGCGATCAGATGTACGGTGTGTCCGAGTGCGCGCAGATTGCGGCGGAATGTTTCTATCGATGTGGAGACGCCGTTGACGCGCGGAAAATAGACGTCGGAGATAAACAGGATTTTCATGGTGATTCTCCTTGCTTGAGTTTAATAAACTAATAAAGCAGTTGTACGCAGATTAAAACAAACCATTACCTCGATATTTTTTCTCACCTTTTAGGTGATGCAGCCTCTGCGAATGACAGCATGAAAATCTGCGTTAATCTGCGAAATCTGCGGATAGGGCTGAGGATTTTAGGTATTGCTTGGTTTGCCGTTCCACAGAATCAGTTCCATGCGTCCATCCAAGTGTTCGACGATAGCGGTGCAGCTATCTACCCAGTCACCGCAATTGATGTAGGTCAGGCCATCGACTTCCTTAATCATGGGCCAATGGATGTGGCCGCAAATCGCGCCGTCCAAACCCAGATCGCGCGCATGGCGTATGACTGAATCTTCAAAGTTGAAAATGAAGTTCACCGCCGTCTTTACCTTGCGTTTGGCATAACCCGCCAGCGACCAATAGCCGGGGCGTTTGAATGTGCGCCGCAGCCAGGACAAGTAGATGTTCAGGCGCACCAGAAGGTCGTAAGCCATATCCCCCAGAACGGCGACCCATTTGTGATGGCGCGTGACCTGATCGAATTCGTCCCCGTGGATCAACAGATAGCGTCGTCCATCCGCTGCCGTGTGTATGTATTCATGCGCCACCAGAACGTCGCCGAATGATGAGCCGACGTATTCGCGTATCGCTTCGTCATGGTTGCCGGGAATGAAGATCACTTTCTCGCCGTGGCGCGAGCGCCGCAACATCTTTTGCACGAAAGTATTTTGTGCGGGAGACCAATGCACGCCGCCCCGGCTCATCGACCATAAGTCCACGATGTCGCCGAGTAGAAATACGTGTTCGGATGAGTATGCCTTCAGAAATTCAAGCAGGTGGTGAGCCTGGCAGGCCTTGGTGCCGAGGTGGATGTCGGACAGGAATATCGAGCGGACTTGTTGCACGGTCATGCAGTGCTTGCTCCTGCGGTTATAGATAGGTATTCCATGTGCACAGAATGGCACGGGAATATTTCACTGTTGTTACCGGAATATTTTGGCAATGTGAATTTGATGCTGCCCGCGAACATCGAAATTTCACATTGGCATCATAAATATGCAATGCAAACTCTCTAGACTTTCATCGCCGGATAAAACAGACAGGAGAATCAGATGAGTTATTTGCTTTCCATACTTGCAGTGCTGGTGATTGGCGTAATTATCCTGATGGTGGGAGTCCTGATGAACAGAGAGCCGGGGCAGAGTTTTAACAGCTCGCTCAATGACAGCATGACATGGGGGGTAAGTTTTGTGATTGCCTTCGGCGGCGAATTTATGTTGCTCGCGAATGTTTAATCCCCGACGAAACCGCAATCATGTTTGCTCCCTCCTCGTGCAGCGCTGAAACGGTAAACATAGTCCAAGCAGGAGCTTCATTCATGGCAGACGAGCAACCCGACAATATCCATACGACTGTTGAACACTTACTCAGACTCGTGCCTTCTGTGCATGAGTCGACAAGTTGCATCAAAGTGCTGGAATTATTCCACGCGGATAAAAAACTATATGCCCTGCCTGTCGTGAACGATAAAGACAGGCCGGTAGGCATCATCGTGCGTCAGGATCTTACCGAATTTTTCAGCAAGCAATATGTTAAAGAGCTCAAGGGCAAAAAGCCGATCTCCACATTGTTGGACGACGATGCCATCATCGTCGACCGTAATACCGGGATTGAAGATGTGGCGCGCATCATCTTGGATGCCGGCATGGAACACATGGTGAGCGGTTTCATCATCATCAAAGAGAAAAAATATTTCGGCATGGCCAACGGTTATGACCTACTCGACGAAATGACCAGCCGCAAGCAAAAACACCTGTTTGGTTTGGCGCATTTCGATCAACTCACGGGGCTGCCCAATCGCACGCTGTTGCTGGATCGTTTAAATCAGGCGATCTCCGTTTCTAACCGTGCCTCACGCGCGATCTCGCTGCTGTTTATCGATCTGGACGGGTTCAAGCCGGTCAATGACACCTACGGTCACGCTATCGGAGATCGCCTGCTGAAAGATGTGGCGGAGCGCTTGCTTTCCTGCCTCCGGGAAGGCGATACTGCGGCCAGATTGGGCGGGGATGAGTTTGTCGTTATCCTGCTCGAATCCGATCTTGAGCGCGCTATCACGGTGGCGCACCGGATACTGGGGACGCTTAGGGTCCCTTACGAGTTCGGCAAGAAAGTTATCTCTTCCATCTCAGCCAGCATAGGCATTGCGGAATATCCAAATCATGCGGCAGAGATGGACTCATTGCTCACGGCAGCGGACAACGCGATGTATGTCGCCAAGAAAAGCGGCAAAGATCAATTCGCCATCTACTCTTCGCCTTCCAGCTA
>JBAZYW010000285.1:0-2620 GCA_041659125.1 Gallionellaceae bacterium
GCAACTTGTGCTGCATGTGGATGGGTGAAGTGGCTATAAAAGTATGAATGCGCCCGTGTTTGGCCGGTTTGATCGCCTCGCCCGCCGCGCGCACATCCTTTTCGCTGGCACGCGCCAGCGAACACACGGTAGAGCGCTCGATGATTTTGGCGATGCTGTGGATCGCGTCGGCATCGCCGGGGCTGGCGGCGGCAAAGCCCGCCTCGATCACATCCACGCCCAGTTTTTCCAACTGGCGCGCGATGCGCAATTTCTCTTCTTTGGTCATGGATGCGCCGGGGCTTTGCTCGCCGTCGCGCAAGGTGGTATCGAATATGATTAATTTGTCGGACATGGTGTACTCCATTGCAATCGTTCAGGACACGACATCTGTGTTGGATGTCGGCAGCTTTTACTTTATGAGAGGAATTATTTAGCGCGCGACCGCAGCAGCAGCGCAGCCAGAAGACTGAACGTGGAGTGCAACAGCGAGATGTGGCGGGAAAAATGCATGGTTGGGAATATAACGGCTTTCATTTCAACGCGCAAGCAAGGCGAATGCCCCATGCGTTTTCTTTGTCAGCACCGCGCAAATATGGAACAATCCGCCCGTCAGGTGCGGCATTCGCACTGCACTCATTAGCGGTGGCATCATGGATATGTCAGTCAATCAAAAATTTGAAGATTTCAAAGCTCACGGCAAGCTACCTTCGCCGCGCGGCGTGGCGCTTCAAATCATCCAGCTAGCCGATCAGGAAGACACCACCACGCAACAAATCGCCCGGCTCATCAATAACGACCCGGCCCTGGCTGCACGCATCATCAAAGCTGCCAATCTGCTCGTGCGTCGAAACGGGCGCCCGGTCGCTTCCATCATGGATGCGGTGACGGTGCTGGGCATCAAATCGGTGCGCCAATTGGCACTGGGACTTTCTCTGGTAACAGACTTTCGTTCGGGCGCTTGCGCGGGTTTCGACTATCAGAGATTCTGGATGCATTCGGCTTGCAGCGGCATCGCCGCGCAAGAGATTGTGGCAAAAATGCATGTCGGCGTTGCTGATGAGGCTTTTTTACTGGGGCTGTTATCACAGATCGGCCGCCTGACTCTGGCCACCGTCTTTCCACAAGACTATTCGCAGGTGCTGGCGCAATCCGCTGCCACCAACAATCTGCGTGAATTGGAGCGCAACGCCTTCGGCCTGAATCACAACATGGTTACCGCCTTGATGCTGGCCGATTGGGGGATGCCGGAACTTTTCCAGAAAATCGCGCTGCATCTGGAGCAACCCGAGCTCAGCCAATTTCACGAGGGAGAACGCAACTGGCGCTTGCTGCAACTTTTTCATTTCGCAGACCGTCTGGCTACGGTCTGCACCTCGGCGCCTGCGGAGCGTCACCGGCTCGTTCCACAATTGATACTGCTGGCCACGCGGATAGGCATCGAAACCGGCACGCTCATTGAGATCGGAGATTGCGTCCTGAAGAGTCTGGAGGAGTGGAGCGACTTGCTCAACATCGCAACACCCGGCCTGCCTCCCTTCGAAGAATTGCTGAATTCCGCTTCCATCGCGCCGGACTTAATGGCCATTGACGACTTGCCCGGTGCGCAGTCCGCCACGTTTAAATTGCGTATCCTGTTGGTGGATGACGACCGCGCCATCCAGTTGCTCTATAAAACCATGCTGGAAAAAGCCGGACACAGCATCACCACCGCCGATAACGGGCACAAGGCATTGGAGCTCGTCAAAGCCGCCCCCCCGCAGCTCATCATCAGCGACTGGATCATGCCCGAGATGGATGGCATCGAGTTCTGCAAGGAACTGCGCAAGAATCCGGAATGGAACAAGATATATATTTTCATTGTCACCGCCCAGGAAAGCACGGAGAAGTTGATTGAGGCTTTTGAAGCCGGGGTAGATGATTTTCTAGTCAAGCCGATCAATCCGAAAGTCTTGGCCGCAAGGCTCCGCGCCGCGCAACGCATCATTCAAATGCAGGAAGCTCAGGAAGAAGACCGGTTGCAGTTGCGGCAATTTGCCGACGAACTCGCTCTCTCCAATAAACGTCTGCAAGAATTGGCGCTGACAGATGCATTGACCGGCCTGCCCAACCGTCGCTACGGCATGGAACGTCTGGAGCAGGAACGGGCGTTGGCGGTCCGCAGCGGGCGTCCGGTTTGCTGCATGATGGTGGATATCGACCATTTCAAATCGATCAACGACACCTACGGTCACCATTTCGGCGATGATGCGCTCAGGATAGTCGCGGAAAGCTTGCGTCATGCCGCGCGCAAACAAGACATAGTATGCCGTTTAGGCGGAGAAGAATTTCTGGTGATCTGCACAGATACCGATGAACAGGCCGGTTTTCAATACGCCGAACGCTTGCGTCTACACGTCGCTTCCCAGCCCCTGCAGGTGCAAGACAAAACCCTTCACCTCACGGTCAGCATCGGCTTGACTGCCGATGTCCAGCTGGCGAGCCTGGAAGCGATGATGCATCAGGCAGACGAGCGCCTCTACGCTGCCAAAGCAGCAGGCCGCAACTGCACTATCGCAGGGTAAGCGCAACAACCCATAACACACAGCCCCATCCTCAGCAGCGCAATATATATCTCCATATCTAGATATATCTAGGCAGT
>JBAZYW010000286.1:0-2562 GCA_041659125.1 Gallionellaceae bacterium
ACCCAGCTTATCGAGCAAAGCCCGATCCCGCGCGACATCGGGGTTGCCCGTGGTCAGCAGCTGGTCGCCGTAGAACATGGAGTTCGCGCCGGCGAGAAAACACAGCGCCTGCACGGCATCGCTCATCTGCTGGCGTCCGGCGGAAAGGCGCACGCGGGCGGTCGGCATGGTGATGCGCGCCACGGCGATGGTGCGCACGAAATCCAGCGGATCAAGCTCTTCTTCATTCGCCAGCGGCGTGCCTTCAACCTTGACCAGATTGTTGATCGGCACGCTCTCGGGATACGGATTCATGTTGGCCAGTTGCGCGACCAGTTCGGCGCGCTGCGTGAGGTTTTCTCCCATGCCGACGATGCCGCCGCTGCAAATGTGCATACCGGCTTTGCGCACGCGCTCCAGCGTGTCGAGCCTGTCCTGATAGTCGCGCGTGCTGATGATGTCGCCGTAGAATTCCGGCGAGGTGTCGAGGTTGTGGTTGTAGTAATCCAACCCGGCTGCACGCAGCTGCTCGGTCTGTTCGTTGTTCAACATGCCCAGCGTGGCACAGGTCTCCATGCCCAGATTGCGCACGGCCTTCACCATCTCCACCACGCTCGCCATATCCTCCTTCGATGGCTCGCGCCATGCCGCACCCATACAAAAACGATCCGCTCCGGCTTGCTGCGCCGCTTTGGCAGCCTGCACCACTTCGCCCACATCCAACATCTTCTTGTTTTCGACACCGGCCGAATGAAACGCGGATTGCGGGCAATAGCCGCAGTCCTCGGAACAGCCGCCGGTCTTGATCGACAGCAGCGTGGAAAGCTGCACCGCGTTCGGGTCGAAATATTCGCGATGCACTTGTTGTGCGCGATACAGCAAATCGGCAAAAGGCAGCTTGAATAGCGCCTCGATGTCGGCAACCGACCAGCGTTGCGTTGCGGTGTCGCTCTCAATGGAAGGACGATAGAGCTTTACGGCTTGAGTTTGCATGGCAGAATAGGCAAAAATTGAACAACCGACATCTTCGAGTAAACGCCCTTTGCTGTCAATTTCAACAGGGGATTTATTGAACATCCGCGCAATTATTAAGCACACCCTGCCCGCCCAGCCCTGCGTTTTGTGCGGGGCACTCAGCCGTGCAGGTATATGGTGCGAGGCCTGCGAGGCCGAGTTGCCGCATTTGGGTGCGGCCCATTGCCCGGTGTGCGCCCTGCCCTCGCCCGGGGGCACGACCTGCGGCAGATGCCTGCGCCATGCACCCGGCTTTGCACATACCGTCGCCGCTTTCGCCTACGCTTTCCCCGTCGACAAACTGATTCAGGCAGCCAAATTTTCCGGACAACTGGTATTGATAGAGCGCCTTGCCGATACGCTAGTGAGTGCCATCCATACCCGCCCCGATGGCATTGTCGCCATGCCCTTGCACCCTTTGCGTTTGCGCGAGCGCGGCTTCAACCAGTCACTTCTGCTGGCACAGCGCATTGCCGGACAATTAACCATCCCGCTGCTAAAAGATGCTTGCGCACGCACACGCAACACCTCGCCGCAATCCACCTTGCCCTGGCAGGAGCGCGGAAAAAACTTGCGCAAGGCATTCGCCTGTTCATCCGACTTGAGCGGAAGACACATCGCCATCGTGGACGATGTTATGACCACAGGCGCCTCAATCGAAGAGTTGGCGCGCACACTGCGTCAAGCGGGGGCCAGACAAATCAGCGCATGGGTGGTCGCACGCACGTTACCGCACTAGACCTCAAGCAATATTTTTCAACAGGTCGAGCAGGCTCGCACAGATTTTTTACTGGCGCACAGCTTTCAGGCGCTGCGCGACGAACGCCTGCAGCTCGGGGCTTAAACTGTGCGACTCGATGGCGCGCATGTAGGCATCCCGCGCGTCTTCTTTGCGTTGCACAGCTTGCAACGAGATGCCCAGCCCCATCAGCCACAGACCGGAATTGGGCGATAGTTGCAAAGCGATCTGATAATGCGTGATCGCCTCCTTGTGGCGATTTTGTCTTTGCAAAAGCGCCGCCATGAAAGCTTGATAATCGCCCAGCTGCTCGGCATACGGCAGAGCCTTTTCGAGCGTATCCAGCGCCGCCGGCAAGGCATTCCGCTCTACCTGCAGGCGCGCCAACAGCATGGCGAAGTGCGTCTGCTTAGGATTTTGTTTGAGACCTTCCTGCAATACTCTTTCCGCATCCGCGTTGAGTTTGCTCTCCAGCAACACCGCCACCAGAGCCTCGCGCGCCATGTCATGCACCGGGTCAAGGTGCAGCGCGGCTGCATACCCCGTAGCGGCCTCTTTAAATCGCCCCTGTTGCGCCAGCAGGTTCGCCTTGCGGAATTCATTCTCGGCCTGCTGCTGCGGAGTCACGATCTTCAATTGCTTGCTGACGGAACCCGTCGGCTCGATACGCACATTGGGCTTATTAGCTGCGACCGGAGGGGCGACGTTCTGGATCGGTGCAGCCAATTCGACCAACGGCTTGTCGCGCAAACTGCTGGGTAACGGAATCGAAGTGGGCTCGAAGCTCAAACGCGCTGAAACGGAATACTCTTGTTCAACAGTAGGCTCGA
>JBAZYW010000287.1:0-2502 GCA_041659125.1 Gallionellaceae bacterium
TAACCGCCGGACAGCAGTTAAAGCTGCTCGAATATCTGGCTTTGCTGGTAAAGTGGAACAAGGTCTACAACCTGACAGCGATACGTTCGCCGCAGCAAATGGTGAGTCATCACTTGCTCGATAGCCTCGCTGTTGAGCCATATCTGTGGCCGGGGCGGTGGCTGGATGTGGGGTGCGGGGCGGGGTTGCCGGGAGTCGTTTTGGCAATAATCCATCCGGACTGGCAATTCACGATGCTGGACAGCAACAGCAAAAAAACCGGCTTCGTGCAACAGGCGGTGATCGAGCTGGGCTTGCAAAACGTGAGCGTTCGTTGTGCCCGCGTGGAGGAGTTTCAGGCGCAGGAAAAATTCGACGGGATCATTTCGCGCGCATTCACCGAGTTGGGCGATTTTTTGCGCATCACGCGCCATCTGATCGCGCCACAGGGGCATTGGGCGGCGATGAAAGGATTGCCGGAACAAGAGTTGGCAGGGGTGCCAGACGACTGTCTGGTCGAGCGTGTCATCCCGCTGCAAGTGCCGGGTCTGGATGCGGCGCGCAGCCTGGTCATCGCGAAATATAAGGGGGGCGGTTCAGTATGAGCAAAATTTTGGCCATTACCAATCAAAAGGGCGGGGTGGGAAAGACCACTACCACGGTGAATCTGGCAGCCAGCCTTGCGGCCGCGAAGCAGAGGGTGTTGCTGATCGACCTGGATCCGCAAGGCAACGCGACGATGGGCAGCGGCATAGACAAGCGCGATTTGCAGGCCAGTGTCTACGACGTATTGTTAGGCAGCAAGACGATAGTCGAGGCGCGGGTGCATTCGGCAGCAGGTAAATATGACATGCTGGCCGCGAACCGGGAACTGGCCGGAGCCGAGATCGAGCTGGTCGGCATGCCGCATCGGGAAATGCGTTTGCGCGATGCGGTGCGCAGCGTGGAGGAAGAATACGATTTTGTGCTGATCGATTGCCCTCCCGCCCTTAACTTGCTGACGCTGAACGGATTATGTGCGGCGAAATCGGTGATGATCCCGATGCAGTGCGAATACTATGCCTTGGAGGGCTTGAGCGACCTGGTCAACACGATACGCAAAGTGCGGGCCAATCTGAATCCGGACCTGGAAATCGAAGGCTTGCTGCGCACCATGTTCGATCCGCGCAACATGCTTGCGCAGCAGGTATCCGATCAGTTGCAGGAGCACTTCGGCGATAAGGTCTATCGCACCGTGATCCCGCGCAATGTGCGTCTGGCCGAGGCTCCCAGCTATGGGGTGCCGGTGTTGTATCACGATAAATTATCCAAAGGGACGCAAGCTTATCTGGCCTTGGCCGGAGAACTGTTGAATAACGCAGCACAACCAGCTGTGAAAGCATAAAGGGGACGATTATGGCAAAACCACACAAGGGATTAGGACGCGGACTGGACGCATTGTTGTCCGGCGGCAAGAGCGAAAAAGACGATGTGTTGCGCGAATTGAATGTCACGCTGCTCAAGCCGGGAAAATATCAGCCGCGCTCGCATATGGATGAGGCGTCGCTGAACGATTTGTCGGCTTCGATCAAGGCGCAGGGCGTCATGCAGCCGATACTGGTGCGCCAGCTCGACGATAACAGCTATGAGATCATCGCCGGTGAAAGGCGCTGGCGCGCAGCACAGATGGCGGGCCTGACCCATGTGCCGGTGCTGGTGCGCAGCGTGCCTGACAATGCGGCGCTGGCGATGGCGCTGATCGAGAATATCCAGCGTGAAAACCTGAACCCGCTGGAAGAGGCGGTAGGCATACAGCGCCTGATAGACGAGTTCAAGATGACGCATCAGACAGCGGCAGATGCGGTGGGCCGTTCCCGCAGCGCCGCCAGTAATCTGCTGCGCTTGCTCAAACTCCCGCAGGTGGTGCAATCATTGCTGATGGAAAGCAAGCTGGACATGGGTCATGCCCGCGCACTGCTGTCATTGGAGAGCGCGCAGCAGATATTGCTCGCCAACAAGATCGTGATGGAGCAGTTGTCGGTGCGCGAGGCGGAAAAACTGGTGCAGAAGCAAACCCAGGAACCGGAAAAAGACAAGCCGAAGAAAGTCACCAAGCTAAGCCGCGACACGCAACGCTTGCAGGAAGAAATGGGCGCGTATCTCGGAACGCATGTGGAGATCAAGCCTGGAAACAAAGGCGGGGGTAAACTGGTCATCGAATATGCGAATCACGACCAGCTCGATGAATTCCTGACCATGCTCAAAAAGGGCAAGTAAGTTGAGCGGAACGGTCGGCGATGAACCGCAACAATGTTTGACACCCCCGGAAAACGCCGCTATCATCTCCGCGCTTTTGAATGTTGAAGCCAAAGAGAAGAAATTAGCACGCCAGGTGACGGGGCTGCAGGTAATAGCCACCTTGGTAGCTGCTGGTATCGTATACGGCATGGAAAGCGCGCCGCAGTTAGCGATAGCGGTGTTAAGTGGTGGAAGCGTAGCTGTTCTCAACGGAGCTTTGCTGGCTTGGAGAATGTCCCGAGCGGC
>JBAZYW010000288.1:0-2501 GCA_041659125.1 Gallionellaceae bacterium
TATGAATGCGATTCAGGAAGAGCTGGCCGCGTTCCCTGAATTCCTTGGATTGGTTCTTGATCCGAATAATAACCATCAAGTGCTACAAGCCGTCATTGCGATGATCGAGGCGCGCGTCGGGGATTATTCGCTCGACACCGGCACGGCGAATAACTACGTCATCGCACTCAACCCTGCGATCACCGCGTACACCGGCAATTTCTTTTTCAGCTTCAAAGCACTGAACGGGAATAATGGCGCATCGACAATCAACTTCGGCGCTGGCGCAGTTGCGTTGAATAACGATGTGGGAAGCGCGCTTGCGGACGGAGACATCACCGCTGGGATGATCGTTAGCGGCAACTTCAGCTTGGCGGACAATCAGGCGCGTATCACCTCGATGGTTAAATCGCAGGCAGATGCTCTATATGCCGTTCCGTTTATATATATAAGAGCAGAGTACCCGGCAAATACATCAGAGGGGGCTTTAACAGCCGGGGCATGGCAGACGCGTGTGCTTAACACTAAAGTAGTTGACTCGCATTCACTTGCCACTCTCGCAGCAAATCAAATTACTCTGCCAGCAGGGACATATGAGTTTGATGCATCAGCACCAGCATACTCTGTGAACAATCACATGCTGAAACTTTCCAATATCACCGATTCTATTGATTATCTAGGACAGATAGGGGCTGCCGCATCCAGTGTATCTGGAATAAGCATAAGCGCATGCTGCGGCAGATTTACTATTTCTTCGCCAAAGACATTTGAACTTCGCCATCGTTGCACAACCACAGGTGCAAATGGCTTGGGGATTCCTTGCAACTTTGGCGTTAATGAAATTTACGCTCAAATTAAAATATGGAAGAGGGGGTAATTATGGTTTACGTTAAGGTGGATTTGGGTGTGGTTGTGCAAAAGTCATGCGCGCCGGAAGCGGGTTTTATTGAAGCACCTGATTATGTGTGTTGCGGATATTTATATGATGGGGTGAATTTCACCGCGCCGCCTCCGACACTTGCGAAGGTAAAAATTGACCAATCAACTTTAATTTCTGCATCTGCTCAGACTGCAATCATCGGCGGCTTCGCGTCTGCTGCGCTTGGCGCGTCTAATACTTACCCCAGCACGTTGGTCGACCAGCAAAACATCAATGCAGTTGCTCTTGTTGGTGGTTCGCTATGGTGCGCCGATGCAACGGGCAAGTGGAGTTTTATGCCACACACCAAAGCGCAAGCGGCTTCGGTGCAGGCCGACATGGTCGCGCATATTCAAACGCAACAGGCTAAAAATGCGACCAAGCAAGCCGCGCTTGCTGCGGCTACAACAGAAGCGGATGTTGCTAAGGTGATTTGGTGATGTTCGACCGATATCTATTCCTAGCTATCGTGAACGTCATTCTGATGGTGATCAACGCGGTCGGCTTTCCGCTGATCGCGATCAACGGTGATGGCGTGAAGTTTTTCGAGTTCAAAGCGGCTGGGCGGTGGACGGCCAACTATGCGTGGATGGTTCAGTTCGGCTGGAATCTCGCGCCGGTGTTGCGCAATGGCGAGGTGCGGAATTTGTATGTGGGCGTGCGGCCTCGTGTGTCGCTTCGTTCAATAGTGAGATAGAAAAAAGACGGTGCGACCGTTAACGGTGTTCGACCACCTTTAACGGCCACCTCCCGCAGAAATACCCTGCGTTTAGCCTAGGCACCGTGCTGTGATCACAGCGGGTCGAGGCTATCACGCTGGAGTGGGGTTGATGCAAACAGTTAGATGTGGCAAGTGCAGCAAAATGTTGGCCAAAGCGGATTTCGTCCGCATCGAAATAAAGTGTCCGCGCTGCGGCACGTTGAACCAAATGATGAGTGCCACGAGCACCTCACCAGAACGCCTTGGAGCGTCTATCCGAAAGGAAGCGCACCATGAGCAAGAATCAACCGTTCCTTAATAATCCAAAACATGCACCACTTGTCCCGTGGATCGGCGGCAAGCGCCGTCTGGCCAAGCACATCTTGCCGATGTTCCCGGAACACACTTGCTACGTTGAACCGTTCGCCGGTGCAGCCGCGCTGTACTTCCTGAAGGAACAGGCCAAAGTCGAAGTGTTGAACGATGTGAATAGCGATCTGGTGAACCTGTACCGGGTGGTTAAGCATCACATGGATGAATTCTGTCGGCAGTTCCGTTGGGCGCTGACTAGCCGCGAAATGTACAAGTGGCTGCAAGATACACCTGCTGAACCTTTGACCGATATTCAGCGTGCAGCGCGATTCTTCTACCTGCAAAAGAATGCCTTCGGCGGCAAGGTCAGCGGCCAAAGCTTCGGCACTGCCACCACCAGCCCGCCACGGCTCAACCTGCTGCGCTTAGAAGAGGACTTGAGCCAAGCGCACCTGCGCCTCTCCCAGACCTACATCGAGCATCTAGACTGGCAAGCCTGCATCGCCAAGTATGACCGCGCTCATACCCTGTTCTATTGCGATCCGCCGTACTACGGCACCGAGGGATACGGCGTGGAGATCGGAAGAGCAC